>JAZDLP010000346.1:0-33891 GCA_043801885.1 Planctomycetota bacterium
ACAAAACTGGCGGCAAAAGCCGAAGTCCGTTGCGCGACTGTCGGCGTTTTGCTGCGAGAAATGGCATCCGCCGACTCGAACCGGCGACAATTCGATCTGATTCTTTACGATCCTCCGTTCACCTTCAGTCGCGACGCTCAGTCCCGTGAGACTCTTGAAGCGGAGATGGCACTGGCGAGCCGATTGCTTTATCCAGGCCATGCGCGGCTGATACTGCGTTGCGAAAAAAAAATCGAGCCTCCCTTGCCGTCGAATCTGATACTGACACGGCATTGGGTGGATGGCCCGCATGCTTTTCTGTTTTATCAAGTCAGGGATTCAAATTGACCGAATATTCAAAGTTGAACTCTAAATCTGAAGTTCGTCGGCGAGAGCGGTTGACTTTCGCGCAGCGATTGCATCATCCAAAAGATTTTGAGCGCGTGTATGCGGCACAGCAGTCCGTTCGAGCGCCAAATTTACTGGTGTTTGTTTGCCCGAACGATCTTCAGGTCGCTCGGTTAGGGGTTTCGGTGAGCGTCAAACACGGGAATGCCGTGCGACGCAATCGAATTAAACGCGTGTTGCGAGCTGCGTTTCGACAGTGTCGGCGTTTGTTGCCGGACGGATGCGACTATATACTGATTCCACAAAAAGGCGTGGCGAGTTACACTACAGCGAGTATATGTAAAACTTTGATAGCGGTGGCGGCGCGAATTACGGCACGCGCGCAAAAAGTCGCTGTTTGCCACGAAAAATATTCGCCATAGAGTCACAGAGAGCACAGAGTATGAAGTTGGGCTAATTCGTTCGCATGACAGATAAGTTTATAAACGAGATGAGTCAATATCATCCACAATGCATTAGGGATTAGAAGTAGAACAATATGTCAGAGAATGTCAGTTCAAACGTGCTTTTTCATTTTACAAAGTCTATGCGTGACCTGAGAAGCATTCTCCATAATGGCTTTTTCCCTCACTATTGTCCCGAATATTCATTAGACACTATTGATAAGAATGCAGCCTCTCAAAGTTGTTCTCCTATGCGTGCAGCACCTATGGTGTGCTTCTGTGACTTACCCCTGTCGCTAATTCGTAAGCATCTTAAAGCATACGGCAACTTTGGCATTGGTTTAGACAAGAAGTGGGGGCTTAAGAATGGAGTAGCTCCTGTGATTTACACGCACGCAAAAGCACGGACCCGCCAGCCTGTATGGCGCCTGACCGTCAATGCGGCGAATAACAATGACAAGATTGCAGTAAATGACTTGGAGATGCTGGCTACCTATACAAAGCCCTACGTCGGGCCGGCATGGAGAAACAACAATGTTGAACCACGAGTGCGTTTTTATGACGAAAGAGAATGGCGATACGTTCCGGTCATTCGAGGGGTTGAGTCACTGTTTTTGGACCGGAAGGACTACAATAATACTTCTAAAAAGAACAAACTTTACAAACAGTTTAAGAAGCAAAATGCATTGCCGATTCCCCCAGACGTTATTCAGTATTTGATAGTGCCCTATGATAAGTATGAGAAAAACATTTTTAAATTGCATGCTTATGTCATGAAGCTTTACAGCCGAAAGGATGCAATATTGGTAACAACTGCCATTATGACGGATGATCGCATACAGGAGGATGTTTGAAGAGAATGCTCAACAAGTACGCTGCAGCGAACCACCGCCACGCTGGGCAGTCGGACGGTTTGGGAGAATTTCAACGCGACGGTTGCAGTCGGAGCGCATCAGGCGGCGGTCGCTGAGCTCGGTCGTTATACTGCGTGCGATGAAATAGATTGAATGTTATTATAGGGAGGCCAAATCAATATCTCATTGTTCCGACGACTGGCCATACTCCCGATTCAACTTTATCAGCACACTTTGGCGTATATGTTTGGCGGACATTGCCGGTTTACGCCGAGTTGTTCGAATTACGCACTGGAAGTAATTGTGCGGCATGGCGTTTTTAAAGGGTGGTGGCTGACAATATGCCGCCTGCTACGCTGTCATCCGTTTTGTGAAGGCGGGTTCGATCCCGTTCCGCCACCGAAAGAAAGAAATGAAGAATTAACCACAGATGAACACAGATTAACACAGATTAAAAAATTGTAGCCGTTCATCACAGAGCCACATTCGAGACTAATCCGCAACCAAAAGGCGTTGTTGACGAGGGGAAACAGCTTTTGCTCCAAGAGTCGCAAAAATTTTTGCGCCACGCAAAGATTTTGACGGTTAAGTAGACTACTAACAATGTATGCTGTGTGCGGGGGAAATCTCGGCTTCGTTATTACAACGCAAGAAAAGAGAGGTTTAGGCTACGACTAATAATAAAATCTGTGTTCATCCGTGTTCATCTGTGGTTTCATTTCTTCGTCGCGCACATTTGCTTCACTAAAACTAAAAATGGACTAAAAATGGCTAAAAAAAAGTTCGATCTGGTAACAATTTTAGGGTTGGGTCTGGCACTGGCCATGCTGATTTTCGGCCAGATGTATGTCAGTCGTCGCCAGGCTGCATATAACCAATATCAGCAGCAGCCGTCTGATAAGGTCGAGACAGCCAAGACAGCCAATATCGAACCTGGTGGCGCTACTGTCAAACTCGAACCAAAAACTCAAAAAACAGAACAGAGCCAGGTCGAACCCAGAGAGGAGAAAGATCCTAAACCTGTCGAGACCGCCGTGCCGGAAGAGACTGAGCTTAAGGACGCTGGTGATGTCACCGTCAGTACCAACAAGTTCGAACAGATCTTCACCGCGCGCGGCGCCAGCTTAAAGCGCGCCACGCTGTCAGATCAGTACACGAATGCCGCTGAAAAGAAACAGAAAGGCGTGGAAATTCTTAGTGAGATCGAACCAGGCAAGCGCGCTTTTGGCATGCCCAGTTTTGAAGTCGGCCCGCCGGAGTTTGATCGGCAGAAAGAACGACTGGTTTTCGATCAGGCCGTCGGCGCGCTGCAATCGCTCGACCGTCGTATTTGGAAACTCGATGAAAACAGCAACAGTTTTGACGCTAATGGCAACTGGAAATTAGTCTATAGCGCCACATTGAAGAAGTTTTACAAAATCATCAAGACCTTCACCCTTCAGCGTGACAGCAGTGTAGTACTTTGCGATATGGAAATTAGTAATACGTCTGGCGAACCAGTGAATTACAGCTATGCATTCAATGGTCCAGCCGGAATTTTACTGGACGGCCCGCCCGAGAATCCCAAGTGTGACGCGTATGTATCAATCGTGGCGGAATTAGGCGGTCGAGAAGCGCTTGCGCCAGGCCGCAACGGTATTCCGAATCTGGAGATCAAACAGGTTGATCCTGGCATGGCGGCGAAGGAATTGGATGAGAATACAGCCATCAGTTACCCTGAGAATCTCTGGGGCGCGGTCAAGAATCGTTTCTTCATGGCTATGCTGATCTCGCGCAATCCCAGCCAGTTGATCAAACTTAAGGCTATTCCAGTCAAAAGCGATCAGTACGCGTTGGATAAACGATATGCCGAGCCCAATTTAGGCATTCAGGCCATTCGTAGAAAAAGCGAGACGCTCGCCGCCGGCCAGACTGGCGCGATGGATCAGTACGCTCTATATCTAGGTCCCGCCGACGAAACGCAATTAAATACAGTCCAAGCCGCGCTGAATCTGCCGCACCTGAGCTTAGGCGAATCCATCAAGTTCTACGATCTGGGAGGCTGGCAATGGCCGCGTGTGGAGTGGCTTTCGCGGCAGATGCTATGGCTGTTTACGCTGCTAAATAAACTGTTTGGCAACTATGGATTGTCGGTCATTCTGCTGACATTGGTGGTCAAGCTGGCGTTACATCCCTTGCAGCGCAAGATGACAATCTCCATGACCAAGATGTCAAAAATACAACCGGAGATCAAAAAGATACAGGAGAAGTATAAGGGACAGAACGCGCAAGCGCAGCAGAAGATGTACATGGAGATGCGGGATTTGCAGAAGAAGCATGGCGTCAGTTATAGCGCTGGCTGTCTGCCGATTTTTCTACAAATCCCGATCTTTACCGCGATCTACGGCATTTTTAATCGCGCCTTCGAAATGCGCGGCGCGGAGTTCCTCTGGATCAATGATTTATCGCAGCAAGATTGTCTGATGCGCTTTGGATTCTGGCCATATATGCTCAATCTGCTGCCATTGTTGTACATGGCCGTGACAATCATACAGTCTATATGGATCACCCCCACGCCAAAGAGCAACGATCCGCAGCAAGAGATGAGTCGAAAGATGGGACTATTCATGCCCATTATGTTCAGTGTGCTCTTCTATAGTATGCCATCTGGGCTGGTGCTGTACTTTGCCGCCAGCGCGATCTTTGGAATGTTGGAGACTTGGTACATCCGGAAACATCTGATCAAAAACTAAATAATCGGTAACCGTTCACCACGAAGGCACAAAGACACAAAGATGAACAGATTTGAAAAGTAGTTATTGAGGACACTGTAGCAACGAAGTCGGGAATTCTCCTTCCTCGTTGTCTTCACGCTGAAAGCGTGAAGGGTAATAGCCTGTGGCTTCAGCCACAGGACAACGATGTCAAAACGTCAATGCGCCCTGAAGGGGCGCGGGAACTTTAGTCCCAGACGTAGCGTTCGGCTCTTGAGCATAACCACCCACCGCCCCTTCAGGGCGGGTAAAAAAAACTGTCTCTTCCTGTGGCTGAAGCCACAGGCTACTTCCCTTTGCCGCTTCGCGGCAAATATACTGCGCACAGTATAGCCCGACTTCCTTGCTACAGTGTCCGAAATTACTATACTTTGAAAAGCAAAGTGGGAGGAGTTTAAAGCCGCTTGTAACAAACATGAGGATGGTTATGTTAGGGATGCCCACGCTACGATGGCCAAGTATTCGAAGGTTACTGTTGTGGGTACGGGGATTGGCGATATAAAGGCTGACGCAGAAAAGGTAGCCGATACAAGTGCCGAAACATTCAGTAAAAAAAGGGAGGATCAACATGCCTGCTAATGCTAACATCGAATCGTTGATCATGGCTTTAAGGGATAGACGCGAAGGCGTTCGTCAACATGCGGTGTGCAAGTTGATAGAAGTCGGTCCCGAGTCCGTTCCCAACCTCATCGAATTACTCCGAGAAAAACAAGGCTACGCCGCCGACTGTGCCAGTTCTGTGCTGGTGGGCATGGGCAAGTCCGTGATTCCGCATCTGGTTCAAGCCATGCAGCACTCTGACCGTATCGTCCGCTGGAATGTGGCCAGTATTTTATCTGCGTTGGGCAAAGAAGCGCGCACGGCGATTGATAGCGCCACGCACCTGCCGGCGATTCAAGAAGACTTGTAACCTCATGGCAACCTATATTCAGCTTACCCCGCCCGTGGGCGATAAGATTTTCGCCCAGAGCGGCAAACTCGCAGTACCTGACGCGCCGGTAATTCCTTTCATTGAGGGCGATGGCACAGGGCCGGATATTTGGCGAGCGGCGCGGCGCGTCTTCGATGCGGCGGTTAAACAAGCCTACGGCGGCCAAAAAAAAATCATCTGGTTCGAAGTGTTCGCCGGCGAAAAGAGTTTCAATCGAACCGGCCACTGGCTACCCGATGATACCGTCGCCGCTTTTCAAGAATATATCGTCGGCATCAAAGGTCCTCTGACCACGCCCGTTGGCGGCGGCATTCGCAGTTTGAATGTGGCTCTGCGTCAAAAGCTGGACCTGTATGTTTGCTTGCGGCCCGTGCGCTATTTTCAGGGCGTGCCTTCGCCGGTAAAGCATCCCGAATTGGTGGAAATGGTGATCTTTCGCGAGAACACCGAAGACATTTATGCGGGCATTGAATGGCTGGCGCAGTCCGACGACGCGAAAAAAATCATCGCTTTTCTGCAACAGGAAATGGGAGTCCGGAATATTCGGTTCCCCGAAACCAGCGCCATCGGTATCAAACCGGTCTCGCGCGAGGGCAGTGAGCGACTGATCCGTGCCGCCATTCGTTACGCGCTACAGCAGAAACGCCGCAGCGTTACTCTGGTTCATAAAGGCAACATCATGAAGTTCACTGAGGGCGCCTTCCGTGACTGGGGCTATTCGCTGGCTGCGCGCGAATTTCGCGGTGAGACCATCAGTGAACGCGAGAGCTGGATTCTGGATAACCAAGAGAAGAATCCTGGTCTGAGCATCGAGGCCAATGCTCGCTTGATTGACCCCGGCTACAATCAGATGCCGCCGGAGCGACAGCAAAAGGTTCGTGACGAAGTGGTTGCCGTGCTGGCGCGTGAGAACGACTCATCCGGCAAGAAACGGAACTGGCGCAACAAGCTATTGATCCGCGACACTATCGCCGATATTACTCTGCAACAGGTACTCACCCGCCCACAGGATTTTGATGTTATCGCCACGCTGAACCTGAACGGCGATTATCTCTCCGACGCTCTGGCCGCGCAGGTGGGCGGGATCGGGATTGCGCCTGGCGGCAACATCAATTACGACACCGGCCACGCCGTCTTCGAAGCCACGCATGGCACCGCTCCAAAGTACGCTAACCAGGACCGAGTCAACCCAGGTTCGATGATTCTGTCTGGCGAGATGATGTTTCGACATTTGGGCTGGGACGAAGCGGCCGAATTGATTATCCGGGGCATGAACGGCGCCATCGGCGCCAAAACCGTTACCTACGATTTTGAACGGCAGATGGAAGGCGCCAAACTGGTAAAATGCAGTGAGTTTGCGGACGCGATTATTCGGCATATGTGAGCATTTAAGACTTCATCGCATGGCAATACTACAAGATATTAAAGCGTTATACCATTATCGCGAGGTGGTCGTCAACTTAGCCGGCGCGGATCTCAAATTGCGCTATCGGCGCTCGATGCTGGGTTATGCCTGGAGCATGCTCTATCCATTGCTAACGCTGGCGATCATGGCGGTGGTCTTTACCAAGGTCATGGCGTTGCAGGATGCGCGCGGCGCAGGCGAGGCGCGCATTGGCGAGATGCGCAATTATGTATTGTATGTTTTTTCCGGATTCCTGCCTTGGAATTTTCTGGTAAATGGTTTTTGGGGCGCAGGCGCTTCTCTCGTCAACCACGAATCCATCCTGCGAAAGATTTATCTGCCAAAATTGATCTTCCCCGTGTCAGTAACGCTGGCGCGTTTCCTGGATTTCCTCTGCAATCTGATCGCGCTGTTCATCATTATCTCGTTCATCGCATACCGACCGTCCTGGGCGCTGACGATGCTGCCCATCGCCATCCTGATCCTGTTGATTTTCACAACTGGAGTAACGCTGGCGCTGTCGGCCATCAACGTCTATATTCGGGACACCAGTCATCTTGTGACAGTTCTGATGCAGTTAGGGTTCTACTTGACGCCAATCATCTATCCGATTTCTATCGTCGGCGCGTATCAGAAATACTTCCTGCTGAATCCATTTACGCATATCATTCGATTATTTCAGGTCATTATCTGGCAAGGCTCGTTTCCGACCATGAACGAATGGCAAATCGCGGTGGCGCTGGCTTGCGGCGCGCTGATGATCGGCTACGCTATTTTTGCGCGGCTGGAACGCAATTTGATTTTCAGACTATAAAAGATAATCGGAATAGCTATCGAGGTTTGTAATGTCAGTATCGCAATCGCATATTAAACTGCGCCGCATCTGCTTGAACTTTACGGTATATACGAATAAGAGTTTTTCGTTTCGCGAGATTGTCTTGAATCCGTTCATGTGGCGCGGCGTCACCAAACGTTCGTTCTTCGCAGTCAACGATGTCTCGCTGGACATTGCTCATGGCGAACGCCTGGCTTTGATTGGCCCCAACGGCGCCGGCAAAAGCTCGCTGCTGAAAATCATCGCCGGTATCTATCCGGCCACCAGCGGCGAGACGGAGATTCAGGGCAAGATTACGCCGTTGATCGAAATGGGCGCGGGTTTTCATCCAGAACTGACTGGCCGCGAAAACTTATTCCTCAACGGCGCGATCCTCGGTTTTTCGCGTAAAGAGATGCTGCGGCGGCTGCCTAGTATTCTTGATTTCTCGGAGATCCCGCCGCATTTTCTGGATACCAGCATTAAGTATTATTCATCCGGCATGCAGATGCGCCTGGCGTTCTCGCTGACCATGGAACTGGCGCCGGAGATCGTGATCTTCGATGAGATATTCGCCGCCGGCGACGCGCATTTCGTTGAAAAGGCCGGCGCGCGCATGGAGGAACTGATCCAGAGCGCGCATATTATGATTCTGGTAACGCATGACCTCAAGTTGGCTCGTCGCTTCGCCAACCGCGGCGTCTGGCTGGATCAGGGGCGCATTATTCGCGATGGCCCCGCGGAAGAAGTCTTGAACGCTTATGAATTAGCGGCGCACGCTGTCGGCAAGACCGCGTCATCATTCGTTTCCAGATAAAAAGGAGAAGGCGATGTTTAATTCAAGTATAGGAATTTTGAAGTTGATCACTCAAGTCAAAAATTGTCGCCAAAAGCAATCTGTTTTCCTTCAATTCACAATCAAAAATCCAAAATCAAAAATTCTCTTTTCTTCATTTTTGCCGGTTGCTTTAGCGCTTTGTTTTTTTGTAAGCGGTTGCCGGTCAATCCCAAACGTTGAACCGTTTGCGAATGCGACAAGTCAACTATATCTAACGACCAGTTCAACTCGCGACCAATTGGCAAAAGACCTGGCTGAATGTCACTCCGGCGCTGCGGATTCCAGACGGCGCGCGGAAACGAACGCCGGTAATGCTTCGGTTAGTTGGGAACCGCGTATTGCAGCCATGAAGGCGCTGGCGGAGTATTCGGCGTCTTTGCAAGCGTTGGTTGAGTCGGGGAACCACGGCGCCAATGCGGCGAAGGCGGCAACAGGCGCGGTGGCCGACTTGTTGAGCAAACTTGGCGCGGCCTATCCGGCGGGCGCCATTGGCTCGGAAATTACATCCGGAGCGATTCAGGGTTTTGTTGCCGCCTGGAAAGCGGTGGCGCGGGAACTTGCGGCCAGGTCGCTGGCCGAGGCAATCGAGAAAGCGGACCCGACGATTCAGAGTATTGGAACAATTCTCGCCATTGACTTCATGGGCGCAAAGAAAATTACAGCGGCGAACAAATCCATGGCCTTGATGTATATTGATGAGAAATACAACGTGGTCAGAAATGAGGATGGCACACCTTCGAGAGACGACAAAGGACACGAAATATCGCTGCGCAAAAAGCTGAATGACTTGGAAAACAGCAGAGCGGCGATTCGCGAAAATCTGCTCGATAAGGATGGCAAATTAGTGTCCGAACGAGCCGCGCAACTGCGCGAGATAGACGGTGTCATCGAGAGCGAAAAACGGCAACAGTGGCACATCAATTACATCGCTGAAAAGAACGCCATCGTGTCGCGGTGCGACGGTCAGGTGGCGATAACAGAAAAGGCGGCGCTCCTGATCAAAGTCTGGGCGGCAAGCCACGGCGATTTGCTCAGAGCGGTAAAAGAGAATCGCGCGCCCACTTTTACGATGCTTACGACTGTCGCCGCCGACCTCTTCAAAATTTATCGTGAAACGCAATCACGCATTTATGGCAATCGTTCGGCATTCTGTGAGGAGTAAAAGGATGAAGTAATGAAAAAATTAAGTAACCGTGTAATTGGTGGCTCATTTGACGACACATTTAAAGATGCTGCTTGCCGTCCCGATGGAAAGTCTCTCGTGCCGGTCCACCGACGACGATACGAAGGAGACACACGCGGATGAAAACTACATCGTTGACACCGTTTCTGTTGATCGCTCTTGTGGCGGAGCTGGTTGTACTGGTCGGCGCATTCTGTACACGAGCGTTGCCGATGATGAAGTCGAGCGCATCAAAAATGATTTGGCTTTTGCGGACGTGGCTGTGCGTCGTGAAACGATTTGTCGAGCCGGCTGGTTGCGAGACGCGCGAGTAGCGCCACTACTGGTGAAAGCTGCGAAAGACATGGACGCCGAAGTTGCGCGGCAGGCGATAATCGGTTTGCGCCGGATGACTTGGGATGCGGTTTTAGCGATGGATGAGGATGCATTCGACTTGCTAGTCGCCGAGCTAAATTCACAGAACGCTGGTGTACGCAGTAATGCTGTTAGCGCGCTTGGCAGCGTGGGTGGAGAGAAAACACTTTATGGGTAATCCAAGTTTCCGGGTGACGCGCAGCGTCATAGTGACTGTGGGTAAAAAACAACAGAAAACAGAAAAGTGAATTTGCTGCCAAAGGCGGTCTAATTTGCAATTTGCAATTGGCAATTTCCGTTTTTCTTTGCGCGCCGCGAAGATTTGCATTATTAATGATAGCGATTATGCAACGGGATCAACTGCGCCGACTTTTAGAAAAAGTTCGTCACCGCCATTTATCGCTCGACGAGGCGTTGGCGGCTTTGGCGCACATGCCATATGAGGATCTGGGCAAGGCTAAAGTGGACCATCATCGAGCGTTGCGCTGCGGCTTCGCGGAGGTTATTTTTGGACCGGGCAAACAGCCGGATGATCTTGTTCATATCGTCGAAGAGGGATTGAAAGGCGCGCCTTGTATTCTCAGTACGCGGTTAAGTGACGCGCAAGTGATCGCGTTGAATAAACATTTTCCGCAGGCGGTTCACAATGTCAAAGCGCGGACAGTTCGCGTCGGCGCGCCTACTCCGCTGAAGACGGCGGGCGACATCGTAGTGATTACCGCTGGCACCAGTGATATTCCAGTTGCGGAAGAGGCGGTTGAGACGTTGCGCGCGTGTGGTGGCGAGGCCACGACGTTTTACGATGTCGGCGTGGCCGGGTTGCACCGACTGGTGAACGTTCTGCCGTTGCTGCAGCAAGCATCGGCGCTGATCTGCGTGGCCGGGATGGACGGCGCGCTGCCTAGTGTGGTCGGCGGCATGGTATCTTGTCCCGTGATTGCAGTTCCGACCAGTATCGGGTATGGCGCTAATCTAAATGGATTGGCCGCGCTGCTGGCGATGTTGAATACTTGCGCCACGGGCGTCAGTGTTGTAAATATTGATAATGGATTTGGCGCAGCCATGTGCGCGTTACGAATGGTCACTTCAAGAAAGAAGTAATTGATCACAGGCGGACTGCGCCTTGCAATAGTGAGGCAGGCTGGAAGCCTGCGCCACTATATGGTCATCTTTAGATTTCTTTTTCTGTGTCTATCTGTGGATTTCTTTATCTGTTTGCAAAGAAAGGAAACGAGTATGAATGTTAACGGCAAGACAGTGGTCAAGCGGATCGGCGAATTGGGCGTGGTTCTAGTGGTGCGCTGCCGGTCAGAAGAGGAAGCGGTCAAGGGCATCAATGCGGTCGTTGAAGGCGGTATCCGCGCGGTGGAGGTTACATTCACTGTGCCGGGCGCTCCGGCGGTGATTCGCCGCATCAAACATGAGCTGGGTGATGCGGTGTTATTGGGCGCCGGGACAGTTATGGATCCGGAGCAGGCCGAAGACGCGGTGGAGGCCGGCGCGTTATTTTTGGTCGCGCCAAACACCGATGAGAAAGTAATCGGCGCTGCCAAACGACTGGGTGTGCCGATCTTTCCAGGAGCGTTTACGCCAACCGAAGTGATTCGAGCTTGGGATATGGGCGCCGACGTAGTGAAACTCTTTCCAGCGTCGTTAGGCGGGCCGGATTACATCAAAGCTCTGCGCGCGCCGCTGCCGCATATTCCGCTTATGCCGACTGGCGGAGTAGACAGTCGGACAGTCGGCGACTTCTTTCGAGCCGGCGCTTTTGCCGTCGGCGCGGGAGGCGCTTTGTTCGATAGCAAGCGACTGGATGCGAAGGACTATGCCGGAATGACCGAAGTTGCCAAGCGCTTTTCGTTAGCCTTGCAAGCAGCTCGCACAGAATAAGTAACCAACACATCGTAGCGCAGACTTCTAGCCTGCAATGTTGGCTTGCAAGCAGACACACTAACAATTTTCGGAAGCAAAACTGACAAAGATTGGCATATTGGATATATATGCGAATTGGGTGTATTTGCTTGTTTAATCACTAACTTTTGTTTATGTAACGAGTTAAAAAAATATACAATTTAATATTATAATTGGAACATCGCTTGCTTATAAAAATATTGAAAAGTTTTGGAGTGTATCCAAAGCGACGGAAGGTTTTGTGGCCAATGGCCAAGGGAAATCAATAAAAAAGAGGAGGAGAGGGTATGAAGAACAAGGGTTTTACGTTGATTGAGCTGATGATTGTTGTGGCTATCATCGCCATCATCGCTGCGATTGCCATTCCGAGTTTGCTGCGATCGCGTATGGCTGCTAATGAAGTGGCCGCGGCCGCATCCTGCAAGGCATTTGCGGAAGCGGAAGAAATTTATCGTCGGACGGATTGGGATAAGGATGGGGTGCTGGAGTATTCGCAGACGATTAACGGCGTTAATGGTCTCGTGAATGGCGTCGCCGCTGGTGATGGTCTTATAGCGCTGGTGGATCGAACTTTTGGATTAGCCGAGGGACTTGCAGGCGCAGCTACTGCCAAGGCTGGTTATGTTTTCACAGTACTGACCTCGCAAGGCGTGGCGGCTTCTGGAGGCTCTCGCAGTTACATCGTCAGCGCTAATATGACGCAGGGTTATGGGCTAAGCGCTGTGCCGGGTTCGTGGGATGGCACGGGACGCAATTCGTTCTGCATCAGCAACACCGCCACAATCTTCCAGAAAGATACGAGCGCTAGCACTCATGCCACTAATTACAATCCGGATAGCACTTGGGCTGTGACTGAATAAGCTGGTGGAATTTATAGCGGTACAAAAGGGCGGCGAAAGCCGCCTTTTTTTATTTACAATTGTTCGCCACAGAGAACACAGCGATGAAATTGAAGAACAAAAGTCAGGAGTTCTTGTATCACTTGTTGATATCTTGGTGGAGCATTGAGGCGCGAGACATTTGAATGAGTGAACCGATTATGCCGCAACGACCACCGCGCGAATCACTAGCCGGTTGGCTGGGACTGAATCGCACGACTGTGGCTGTGTTGGTGGCCATTGCGGGACTGGGTCTTTCCGAAGAGATCTGGAAGAACTTCTTCGGCATCCACCTGCTGGAATTGATTAGCGGCGGCGCTTTAAAAGATCTCCAGGCGATCAAGCCGGAGCAAGTCACTAACGCAATTTTCTATCTTGCCGTCTACGCGTTCTTCGTCAATTTGGCCGAAGGATTTGGCTACATCATCGGCGGCACAGTGGCTCACCGCATGGGCGTGCGTATCGCGCTGGTCGTTTCCGCTATTCCGATGCTGACCGGCTTCTCGATTCTATTCATCGCTGAAAATCCGTGGCTGAAAATCGTCGGTGCGTTGTTGCTCACTAACTGGGAGCCGCTGTCCGTGCCGGCGACATTTGAAGTCGTCGGTTCCGAATTGCCCAAGAATCGACGCACTATCGCCTTTGCCATGCAAAGCATCCAGAAGCGTCTGCCGAAAGTTATCGGCCCGCTGCTAGGCGTGGCGGTCTTTGTTACGCAAGGGTACTGGCTGAATTTAACGATGGCGCTGGCCGTGCTGATAATTTCCATTGTCGTCCAGATGTCGTTACTGCGAAAGATGAAACCAAAGGACGAACCATCTGCGACGCCAATTCGGCAAGTTTTGCGCGACATGCCGACCGATCTGCGGATGTTATTAAGCGCGGAAATTATACTGCGCTGGGGCGACTGGTTCGTGCGCGACTTCGCCGCTGTGTACGTGGTGGGCGTGCTGCTGCAATCTCCGCGGGACTATGGTTTTCTCGCCGCGCTCACCGCATTCATCGCTCTGATCACGTACATTCCCATCGCCAAACTGGTTGATCGCGCGCCCAGTCCCAAGCCGTATATCGGCCTGACCTTTTTTCTGTTTGCCGCATTTCCGTTCTGCCTGGTGTTATTGCCGAAGATCATGCCGGTCATGCTGGCGCTGGTGATCGCCTTCGTGGTCAACGGCTTGCGTGAACTGGGCGAACCAGCGCGCAAAGCGATGATCGCTTCTGGTTTTCCAAAAGAAGTTCGCGCGCGCGCGGTGGGTCTGTACTGGGGTCTGCGATCATTCGCGTTCTTCCCGGCGCCGATAGTAGCTTACGTGTTCTGGAAGCATTTTGGCCCGGACTGGACATTTCTCGCCGGCGGCGCGCTGGGGATGCTCGGCGTCGCCTGGTTCTGGATATCGGTGCGCTGCGCGCCCACCGCCGGAACTTCCAGCCAAAACGAAAGGATGAATACTGTGCATGGTATAGATTTTTAGATTGCGAATTGAAGGAGAAAAGAGTATTACTGATGATGTGATATTTTTCACGATTTTACGCATGGTTCAAATATGCCAGATGTGGGGTAACACCAAAATCTTTATGTAATGCAAAGATTTTGACGGTTGAATTGTAGGCGAGGCGACTGCGCTACGACGGAGATATTTTCATGACCATGCTTATTTTAAACTGCGGTTCCTCATCCATTAAATTTCAAGTGCGCGATCAAAGCGGTGAAGAATTGAAGTGCAAGGGATTGATTGAGTGCATCGGGGAAAAGACAGGCGCGATCAAAGTCTCCTGCGGCGACAAAAAAGTTGAGCTTAATAAGGTCATATCAGATCATACGCTCGCTTTGCGCGAATTGGCGAAACTTCTGATTTCGCCCGAATTGGGCGTAATGCAATCCGTGAACGAGATCAAGGCTGTCGGACACCGTGTCGTCCACGGCGGCGAAGTCTACTCGGACTCAGTGCTGATTGACGACCAGGCGATTCACACAATCGATAAACTAAGCAACTTGGCGCCGCTGCATAATCCACCAAATTTGAAGGGCATTCTGGCCTGTCGGGAACTGCTGCCCGATGCGCCTCAAGTCGCGGTCTTCGATACGGCGTTTCACGCTACGTTGCCGGAGCATGCTTATATTTATCCGTTACCGCGGGAGTTCTACGAGAAACATCGCATCCGTCGCTATGGGTTTCACGGCACCAGTCATCGTTATGTGTCGGAACGCGCGCGCATTCTGGCGAAACTGGAAGACAAACCTTCGAAGATTATCACGGCGCACCTAGGCAATGGTTGTTCGATTACCGCGGTGAAAGACGGAAAATCCATCGAGACGTCTATGGGCTTCACGCCTCTGTGCGGCCTGATTATGGGCACTCGTCCCGGCCTGATTGACGCATCTATCCCGCATTATCTGGAGGATGAGCTGGGCTTATCCCGCAAGCAGGTCGTGGAGATTTTGCAGAAAAAGTCCGGGTTGCTGGGGATCTCCGGCGGTTTATCCAACGATATGCGTGTACTGCTTGACCATTATGATTCCAATCGTTTAGCTAAATTAGCGGTGGATATGTTCTGCTACCGACTCAAGTCATTCATCGGCCGTTATGCCGCGGTGCTGGGTGGCGTTGATGTACTGGTATTCACCGGCGGAATTGGCGAAAATGCGGCAAAAGTTAGAGATATGTCTTGCGCTAATCTGGAGTTTTTAGGAATTATATTGGATCCGACGCGCAACGAGAAAGGCTCTGGTAAGGAAGCGTTGATCTCCGATTCCAAAGCCAACGTAAAAGTCTTCGTCATTCCAACTAATGAGGAACTGGTCATCGCGCGCGAGACGCGCCGTCTGACAAAGGAGTGAAATCATGGGGTTTGCGGAAGAATTGTTGGAAAAAGCTAGAAAACTAAACAAGAAAATTGTTTTGCCTGAATCTGAAGATGAACGCACACTGCGCGCCGCCGAACGACTCTCTAAAGAGAAGATTACTGGCGTGGTGCTGGTCGGCGAGCCGGATAAAGTCCGCGCAGCGGCCAAGACTGCGGGCGCGAATATTGACGCTTGCGAGCTGCTCTCGCCGCTTGACCAAAAACGCAGCGGCCCGCTGGCCGAGAAACTGTATCAACTGCGCAAAGAAAAAGGCATGACACTGGAAGAGGCGCGCGAGCAGATCAAATGCCCGCTTTATTTTTCTACCATGCTGCTCAAGATCGGCGAAGTAGATGGTTACGTAGCCGGCGGCGGATTCCACTCCACCGGCCAAAAACTCAAACCGCCGTTGCAGATCATCAAAGCTGTCCCAGGCATCAAGACTGTCTCCAGTTTCTTTCTGATGATTCATCCGGATCCGAAGTGGGGCGAACGTGGCGTGATGCTCTACGCCGATTGTGGCATGGTGGAGCAGCCTACCGCCGAACAACTGGCTGATATCGCCGTTGCTTCAGCCAAATCGTTCCGTCAATTAGTTGGTGTCGAGCCGCGTGTTGCGCTGCTTTCGTACTCGACCAAGGGTTCGGCCAAGTCAGCCGATACGGAGAAAGTTGTCAAGGCCGCCGAACTAGCCAGAAAAGCGGCGCCGGATGTTAAAATTGACGGCGAATTACAATTCGACGCCGCGATCATTCCAGCGGTGGCCGAGCGAAAAGTAAAGGGTGGCTCAAACGTGGCGGGCAAAGCCAATGTTTTTGTTTTCCCGGATTTGGATGCCGGCAACATTGCGTACAAGATTACGGAACGGCTGTGCGGCGCTCAGGCACTGGGGCCGCTGCTGCAAGGCATGGCCAAACCCACGCACGATTTGTCGCGTGGCTGCTCGGCGGACGATATCGTGAAAGTCTGCGCTGTCGCGGCGATCATGTCGGTGTAAAATTGAATTTTAGATTTTGGATTGCGGATTGAATGAAATCGCAGATGAACCAGATGTTTTGCAATAGGAGATTCTGACCATGGGTATTGCACACCGCTTGGTTCTGATTGTCGTTTTAGCGACTTCTGGATTATCTTTTGCCATGACACTGAACGATCTGACTACGGGCAAGACAGTTCACGGCCCGAATCTAACGCTGGCTGATATGAAAGGAAAAGTTGTTTTTGTTGAGTATTGGGGAACAAATTGCCCTCCCTGCCGAGCGTTACTCCCACGGTTAGCGGAACTTTATAAAAAGTACGAGACCGAAGGGTTCCATATCATAGGACTGGAGTGTCAGGGAAGCGCCGCGGCTGCTATTGTCGAGTTGGTCAAGACTAACGGTGTAACGTATCAAATTACTACTGGTGGCAACCTTAAAGATTCTAACGTTAGCGGTATTCCGCATGGCTTTCTTTTTGGAGCGGATGGGAAACTTGCAGTAGATAATCCGCATGGCGCCGAACTTGAAAAGAACGTCAAAGAATTGTTAAAAATGACTGCTGCCGCAATGGCAGGGCCTGGACCGTATAAAAAACTCGCCGCCGCTGCAGCTCAGATCAGAACGGGTCAGGGTCTCGGCGCAGTTCTGAAAATGCTCCGCGCCAAAAAAGATAGCAAAGATGTGGAAGAGGCAAAAGAAGCGCAGATGATGTTTGAAGCTTTGAATGATTCGGCCCAAGGTCGGCTGGATAGAGCATTAGAGATCAAGGCCAACGCCCCGTTGGCTTCGTTGCGCATTTTAGACTTGCTTGCGCTGCAGTTTACAGGCGATGAAATCGGTGTGAAAGCCAAGATTGAATCTGATAATCTAAAGAAGGATCCCGCAGTTAAAAAAGAGATTGAAGCGGATATAATGTGGACGCAACTTGATAAAATGAATAATGAACTTAAACCGTTCCGAGGGCAAAAGAACCCCAAGGCTGCCGAATTCCGTAAAGCGAACGCAGTCGCTATTCAGAGTATTGTGGGAGGCTGCCAAACACTAATTCAGCGCTATCCCGACACGTCTGCGGCCAAAAAAGCGCAAGACTTGATAGATCAGTACCGATGAGTATAATGTACCCCAAAAACTGGACCAGCGATTATAGGTTGCTGCGGGAAAAATGGTCTGGGAGGGTGAAAATGAAAACGCAGCGCAGGACACAAGAGCTTTAGGAGACTTATGAACACAGATCAGAAACGACGACAGATAACCATTGATGGCAACGAAGCGGCCGCGTCTATTGCTCATCGCGTCAGCGAGGTAATAGCGATTTATCCCATCACGCCTTCCTCGACGATGGGCGAGTTGGCCGACGAGTGGTCGTCGCTAGGCAAGAAGAATATCTGGGGCACCGTGCCGCAGGTGACGGAGATGCAATCCGAAGGCGGCGCCGCCGGCGCTGTGCACGGTGCCGTGCAGGCTGGCGCTCTGACCGTGACGTTCACCGCTTCACAGGGTCTGTTGTTGATGATTCCAAATATGTACAAGATGGCCGGGGAACTCAGCGCCTTCGTCATGCACGTTACTGCGCGCGCCGTGGCCACGCACGCGCTCTCGATTTTCGGCGACCACTCGGACGTAATGGCTTGCCGTCAGACTGGTTTTGCATTGCTATGCTCAAACTCCATTCAGGAAGCGCACGATATGGCGCTGATTGCGCATGCGTCCACGCTGCGCACGCGCCTGCCGTTCCTCCACTTCTTTGACGGTTTCCGCACATCGCATGAAGTCTCGAAGATGGAAGAACTGACCAACGACGATTTGCAGCAGATGTTGCCGTTCGATCTGATCAAGGCTCACCGTGATCGCGCGTTGACTCCGGACAAACCCGTGATCCGCGGCACCGCGCAGAATCCGGACGTGTTCTTCCAGGCGCGCGAAGCCTGCAACGGTTTTTACGATGCCGCTCCGGCGCTGATCCAACAGGAAATGGATCGCCTCGCCAAGCTCGTCGGACGCCAGTATCGCCTGTTCGATTACGTTGGTCATCCGCAAGCCGAACGCGTGATCATAATGATGGGTTCTGGCTGCGAAGTGGCTCACGAGACAGTGGAGTGGATGTTGAATAAAGGCGAAAAAGTCGGCCTGCTGAAAGTTCGCCTTTTCCGTCCATTCTCGCTCAAAGATTTTCTCGCTGTGTTGCCTGCTACGGTCAAGACAATCGCCGTGTTGGATCGAACCAAAGAGCCCGGCGCGCTGGGCGAACCGTTGTATCTGGACGTCTGCTCGGCTCTGTACGAAGCGCGCGACGCCGGTCTATCGCGCTTTGCGAAGGAGCCGCGAATAATCGGCGGTCGTTATGGATTGTCGTCCAAAGAGTTCACACCGGCGCAGGTCAAAGCCGTTTACGACGAACTGGCCAAACCTAACCCGAAGCAGCGCTTCACCGTGGGTATCGTGGATGATGTTACGCGATTATCGCTGTCGGTGGATCAGAAGCTCGATATCGAACCTGATAGCGTCAAGCGAGCGGTTTTTTTCGGACTGGGCGCGGACGGCACCGTTGGCGCGAACAAAAATTCGATCAAGATCATCGGCGAAGAGACCAACAACTTCGCGCAAGGTTACTTCGTATATGACTCGAAAAAGTCCGGCGCGATCACCATCTCACACCTGCGCTTCGGCCCAAAACAAATTCGGTCATCGTATCTGATTCGGAGCGCTAACTTCGTGGCCTGTCACCAGTGGGGATTCCTGGAAAAATATGACGTGTTAGACTACGCCGCGCCTGGCGCAACGTTCTTGATAAACGCGCCTTACAATCAGAATGAAATCTGGGACAAACTGCCGCGCGAAGTTCAGGAAAGCATCCTTGAGAAAAAACTCAAATGTTACGTGATAGATGCGATCAAAGTGGCCAAAGACACCGGCATGGGCGGCCGTATCAACACCATCATGCAGACCTGTTTCTTTGCTATCTCTGGCGTGCTGCCGCGCGAAGAGGCGATTGAGCAGATCAAGAAGGCTATTAAGAAGACTTACGGACGGAAGGGTGACGAAGTTGTTCAGCAGAACTTCAAGGCAGTGGACGATACGTTAGCTAATTTGCACGAAGTCAAAACGCCAATCAAGGCCACCAGTTTGACGCGCCGATCGCCGATGGTCTCCGCCGAAGCGCCGGATCTGGTCAAGAAAGTCAGCGCCGTCATAATGGCCAACAAGGGCGACCTGCTGCCCGTCAGTGCCTTCCCCGTAGATGGCACCTGGCCCAGCGGCACGGCTCAGTGGGAAAAGCGCAACATTGCGCTGGAGATTCCTGTCTGGGATCCGAGTCTGTGCATTCAATGCAATAAATGCGCGCTGGTCTGTCCGCACGCGGCAATTCGACCAAAGGTGTATTCGCCCGAAGCGTTACAAAGCGCGCCGACGACGTTCAAATCCGCGGACTACAAAGCGCCGGACTTCAAAGGCTCGAAATTCACTATTCAAGTGGCCCCGGAAGATTGCACCGGCTGCACCATCTGCACGATGGTTTGCCCGGCAAAGGACAAGTCAGACTCTAATCGCAAAGCCATCAATATGATGTCGCAGCCACCGTTGCGCGAGAAAGAACGAGAGAACTACAAGTTCTTCCTCAATCTGCCTGAAGCGGATCGCGCCAAACTTAAAGCGGACGTCAAAGGCTCGCAGTTTATGCAGCCGCTGTTCGAGTACTCCGGAGCTTGCTCCGCTTGCGGCGAGACGCCTTATATCAAATTACTTACACAACTGTTCGGCGACCGAGCGTTGATCGCCAACGCCACAGGTTGCTCGTCAATTTACGGCGCCAATTTGCCCACGACGCCATACGCTGTAAATAAAGATGGTCGCGGACCGGCGTGGAGTAATTCACTGTTTGAAGATTGCGCCGAGTTTGGGTTTGGATTCCGTTTGGCGATTGACAAGCACATCGAGCAAGCTGGCGAGTTGCTCAAGGCGCTCTCCGGCCAAGTCGGCGAGACGATAGTGGACGAGTTACTGAAAAGCGATCAGACCACCGAGGCTGGTATTGCCGCACAGCGTAATCGCGTGGCGGCATTGAAACAGAAGTTGACGAGTATTCAGCAGCCTGCCGCGCGGCAACTGGAAGCGCTGGCCGATTATCTGGTTCGGAAGAGCGTATGGTGCGTCGGCGGCGACGGCTGGGCTTACGATATCGGCTACGGCGGCTTGGATCACGTGCTCGCCATGGGTCGCGACATCAACGTACTGGTGCTGGACAGCGAAGTGTACTCTAACACCGGCGGTCAGTCCTCAAAAGCAACACCGCTGGGCGCGACGGCTAAATTTGCCATGGCCGGCAAAGCCACTCCAAAGAAAGATCTGGGACTGATCGCCATGACTTATGGCAACGTTTACGTCGGGCGCGTAGCCTTCGGCGCCAACGATGCGCATACCGTGCGCGTCTTCCAGGAAGCCGAATCATACCCCGGCCCGTCGCTGATCATTAGTTATGCGCATTGTATTGCGCACGGCTTTGATCTGGCGTTGGGATTGGAGCAGCAGAAGTTGGCGGTGCAATCCGCGCACTGGCCGCTATTTCGCTTTGATCCGCGCAAGGTTGGCAGCAGCGAGCCGCCGTTCAAGTTGGACTCATCGGCGCCAAAGATTGAATTGTCAAAATATATCTATAATGAGACTCGGTATCGTGTGCTGGAGAAGAGCAATCCCGAACGCGCCAAACTGCTGTTACAAAGCGCGCAGGCCGAGATCAACAAACGCTACGCCGTGTATGAGCAGCTTGCCAAGATCGTAACGACATCCGCAAGCGAGTTCAATCAGGATGGCAACGGCAAAGATAGATCATAAGAAATTATGTGAAATCTGTCCTGATAGCGCCGGACGGTTACGGAAAATCAATCTGCGGTCAGGTCGAGAAAGACGTCTTCCAACTGTTGAGCAGGCGAACCGTTGGACGAGGCGCGCATTTTTTTGATCTCGTCCAGAGTGCCAAGCGCGACCAACTGACCGTTGTTTAGAATTCCAACGCGATCAGCGACTTCTTCCGCAAGCGATAATGTATGTGTGCTTATAAAGATGGTCATGCCCTGGTTGCGCGCCAGCTCGATCAGCAGGTCTTTAACACGGCGAACGCTGCGAGGATCGAGTCCCACCATCGGCTCATCAATCACCAGCAGTTGCGGCTCGTGCAGCAGCGCGGCGGCGAGGACCGTGCGCTGTTTCATGCCGTGACTGTAGCCTTCCGTCAGCGTGTCAATAAACTCATCTAACTCAAATATCTTCGCCACTTCCGCAATGCGGTCTTCCAGTTTGTCGCACGAGATGCCGTATAAGTCTCCGATCAGATGGAGGAATTCACGCGCAGTCAGTTTTTCGTAGAGATACGGCTGATCCGGCACATAACTCATCAGGGCGCGAGCGTTCAGGCCGTGAGTAGCCAGATTATACCCGTGAATGATAGCGTGTCCGGAGGTAGGGCGCAGCAGTCCGGCAATGATTTTGATAGTGGTGGTCTTGCCGGCGCCATTTGGTCCCAGAAAGGCGAAAATCTCGCCGGCCTTGACCGACAAGCTTATGTTATGCAGCGCGACCTTCCTGCCAAAAACTTTGCGGATATTACAGATTTCGATCATGGAACGTGAAGAATCGCTTTTGTGATCCGTATTCTGTGTTAATGCCGGTGTATCTATGATCTCCCCCCCCTTTTTTTTTATTCAGGCATAGAATTTCAAAGCGCAAAAAGTAGTAACCGTTCAGTCTATTTTAATCTTATTAACCGCGAATGCACACGAATAGACGCTAATATTTTTTTCCTGTGATTCGCGTTCATTAGCGGTTCATTACTTGAAGGGACTGAACGGTTACAAAAAGTAACGTTGCCGCCAAAGGCAGTCTAATTCGTAATTCGTAATTCATAATTTATGTAAGCGTCCACCGCCCGGTATCTTAACATCCTGCCGCACCGCTATGACATCTAGCTCGAACAGATTATAAACCTGTTTAAGCACTACGCCATCGGCGGAGTACCAAGCGCGAACGCTGCCATCTTCCGTACTAACCACGAAGGCCATCACCAGCTTGTCAGCCATGAATATCTGCTCCTTGCCGGTGCAGGTTACTTGCAAGGCAACGGTCTTGGCCTGCGCGGCGCCGCTGAGACTGGCGCTGGTATCCAGTATCGCCAAATCCCAGCTCAACCCCTTGCGAATATTCGGCTGCGGCTGAAACGGCAGCAGTTCCAAGCTGGGCGCGGTCCGCTGTCCCATTGGAATCTGGTGTCGCCGAGATAAAAGTTGACGGCCGTTTTGCCAGATTTGCTGCATAATGGAAAGATTTTCGCCTTCACGAAACCCGCAAGCGGTGATTTCAAACCCCAGTCCCATGGACGATCTTGAATTGAAGGTCTCCAGCCCTTTATCCAAGCTGATGTCCGCGCGGATTTTCATTTGCACATGTTCGAACATCTGTAGCAGCGGATGATTTAGTTCGGCGGGTAATTTCAACATCATCTCGACCGTTTGTTCGATACGGGTCGCGTGACGCGATTTGAGTATCGTCTGCAGATGACCAATCTCGCATAATTTTTTTTCGTCTACCCCATTCCATGGTTCATGTGATCGGCGCGGAACAGCTCCGCTATCAGAAGGCAGTCGCATCAGCTCTTTCAGACGTTCCACATCCACAAACAAACGCCACTCGCGCCGTCGTTCGGTTCGTTCGTCAAAAAGCTGGAAGAGCGTTTCCTGAGCGCCGAAAAGAACCTCAGGCGCCTGACTGGGTTGGAACCTGCCGTAGATCGTCACCATGCAGGTCAGCCACAAAGCAAGAGTCGTCAGTAAAATCAGCCAACGCAGCATGTCGCGAATACCTAAAAAACCAACTACTATACAGTTCGTCAGGCGGTCGAATTGCAGACTCGGAATTGTACGGGTGCATGTCGCTGAATGTAGCGCAGGCATCTTATCAGCCAAGCACTATCCGCCACCGACAAAACTGACAACCTCTACGCGGTCCCCCGCCTTAAGCTTAAACCGCGTCCATTCCCGTTTGGTTACTAATTCTTTATTCACTTCGATAGCGACACGCTTTTCGGTCAGCGACAGTATCTCCAGTAACGCCGCTACACTCGCGTTTTCTGGAACTTTCTGAGGTTTGGAGTTAACGTAGATAATCATGCTTGTCTGCACGGCGCTTCCATTCAGCGTAATTTATACTATAAGAAAAATGTTATTTCTTTCATACTGTTTTTCTCTGTGTCCTCTGTGGCTCTATGGTGAACGGTTACGAAAAAATAGACTAACCGGTTACCAGAAAGCGAAAATTATGATCAGTCCATTGTTTGACAAGGTCAACTGTTTCAAACTCGGCAATCACACATTGCGGTCGCGGTTGTTCGTCGGCACCGGCAAGTATTCAACACTGGAGATCATGCGTGCGGCGCTGGAAGCCAGCGGGTGTCAGGTCGTTACCGTAGCGGTGCGACGAGTGGAGATTGGCCAGAAGGATGCGGCACGCATTCTGGACTTCATTGATCCCAAGCGTTATCTCATTCTGCCAAACACTGCCGGCTGCTTCAGCGCCGAAGATGCTGTTCGTTCGGCATGTTTGGCGCGCGAAGGTCTTAACGTGGATTGGGTCAAGCTCGAAGTGCTCGCCGATAAAAAGACGCTGCTGCCCGATCCCATCGGCACGCTGGAAGCGACTAAGTCGCTGGTCAAAAAAGGCTTCCAAGTGCTCTGCTATACCAGCGATGACCCAGTGATGGCCAAACGCCTCGAAGACGCGGGCGCCACCAGCGTGATGCCAGCCGGCTCGCCAATCGGCTCGGGACAGGGCATTCTGAACCCAAATAATATCCGCATTATTTTAGAAACCGTGAAATGCCCGGTGATCGTGGACGCTGGCGTGGGCACGGCCAGCGACGTGTGCCAGGCGATGGAACTCGGCGCCGACGGTGTATTGTTGAACACTGGTGTCGCACACGCTCAAGACGCCGTGGCTATGGCTCGCGCCATGGGCCAGGCCTGCGAAGCCGGATACCTCGCGGCGCGAGCTGGTCGCATTGCCAAAAAACTCTACGCAACCGCTAGTAGCACCTGGGACGGTCTGATCGAATCGACGAAACGACCGGAAGATATTCCGGGAGAGTAACCGCTATCTTTGTTAGACAGCGAAAAGGCTCGTGAAGAAGATCATTTGCGCTGACGAGATGCGAAGCGGTGGCGTTCCTAAGTTTTGGCCTCGCATCAAACGCTCGCTATGTTATAATATACGGTTACCTATTATCTTTATATCAGACAAGGGCATAGGAACGAATATGAACGCGATTATAACTATTTTCAGGCGGGAACTGGGCGCGTATTTTAACACGCCCACCGGGTATGTCATCATAGTCTTCTTCCTGTTGCTAACTTGTGGAATTTACGTCAGCCAGATATTCATCGCGGGCACGGCGGAGATGCGCGGTTACTTTGGCCTGTTGCCTTTCTTTTTATTATTGTTCTGCCCAGGCATCACTATGCGACTGTGGGCCGAAGAGCATAAACTGCAAACTCTTGAAGTCCTGCTGACTTTGCCTGTGAAGACCTGGCAGCCGGTCATTGCCAAATGGCTCGCCGCTCTAGTTTTTCTGATCGTGATGCTGGGTCTGACCGTGCATCTGCCTATCGCATTACTCATGCTGGGCAATCCTGATCTCGGTACTGTCCTCGGCGGGTATCTAGGTGGCATCGTTCTAGGCATGGTATATCTGTCCATTGGAACATTTGCGTCCAGCTTGACGGCTGACCAGATCGTTGCTTTTGTGATCGCTATTTCACTGAATTTTTTCTTCTTCCTGATGGGCTACCAACCGGTGCTGGACTGGATCAAGGACTTCAGTCCGACTCTATCCAGCGTCGTGCAGCGCTTCGGCGTAGATTATCACTTCGACAGCATTGCGAAGGGCGTAGTGGATTCGCGCGATGTGATATATGCTCTGACTATTACCGGTCTATTTCTGTTTTTGAATGTGCTAATGATCGAACGGAGAAGGTAGGCGGCGGATCGCATTTATGGCAACCAATAAATCAGCTCGAGATACTCTCGTTCTTATTGCAGTGGTGATCGCTTTTGCCGTTACGGTAATGGCAAATCTGCTGGCGGATCGCAAATTCGCGCGCATTGATCTGACCAGCGAGGGCAAGTACAGTCTCAGCCAGCCGTTTCGCAGTATCTTGGCTCGTTTGAACGATAATGACCCGCTGAAGATCACTTACTATGTGCTCAAAGATTGCGCGCCTTTCGAAAACTACAAACGCGATATGCTTGACAAGCTGAATGAGATCAAGACTGCCGCGAATGGCCGGATCGAAATCGAACCGGTTGATCCCACGGATACTCCGGAACTGTATCAGCGGCTGAAAAAAGAAGGTTTCGAACGCGAAATCAGCGAGTCGAAAAAAGATCAGATCAGCGTCTCCCGCGTTTTCTCTGGATTGGAGTTCACTTACAAAGCCAAGACTAAGCTGAGTGTTCCGTTTATCTGGCAGCAGGAGACACTGGAATATGCGATCGGCGGCAAGATTATTGAGCTGACACAGACGACCAAGCCGATCATCGCTGTGCAGTCGCCCGTTTCGGCGCCGCAGATGCAGATGATGGGACGTCAACAGCAAGGCAGCGGGTTCGAATGGCTGCAACAAGGCCACTGGGATGACACAAAAAAATTCGACGTGCGCGCGGTGGATCTCTCTGAAAACAACAGCATCCCCGCTAGTGCCGTGCTGCTGATCCTGATCCGTCCAAAAGAACTGAATGAGCGGCAACGTTACGAAGTGATCAAGTATCTCGCCGGTGGCGGCAAGTTGCTGCTGATTGCCAGCTCATACAAGGTTTCGCATGAGTTTGCTTGGCGCGCGGAGCGGACACCGACAGGGTTGGAGGATTATCTGAAAGAGATTGGGTTGACTTTTGGTCCTGACTTCGTTTGCGATAACTCCAATCTGCGCGCGATAGTTGGTCTCGATCCATTCACGATGAAGCCAAAGTACTCAAAAAATCCTTTCTTTATTAGAATCCTGCCCGCGAACATTGATCAGGAATCCGTGTTGACACGCAAAATGCCGGGCTTGTTGATGCCCAGTCCGTCCGAAATTCGTCTGAATACCGACCAGTTTCAGCGTTTGAGTCTAAAAGAAATTATCCTGGCCACGACTTCAAAACAAAGCTGGACCGTGCCTTTTACGGAAACCGTGAACCCGGACTTGGAAGCTAGGTATGACGAGGCGCACAAGAATTACGAAGACAAAAAGAATGTCTTCGTGCAACTCGACGGCCAATTCCCTTTCCCTTATGAAGGCAAACCGGTTCCAGAATGGCGTTCAGCGGACACTGCCGCCAAAGAAGCCAAGCCTGAGACGGCCAAGCTCGAACTAAAGCCCGGCACACTGATCGTTTGTTCGGCTCCCGAAGCATTTCATCAGATGTATCTGGAAGACCAAACCCTCAGTCAAGTCATGCAGGCCAACGCCGCGTTAATCATCAATATCGCCGAGAACGTAAGTTTGGGCAACGACCTGATCAAGCTGCGCACCAAACGTTACGAAGAACGATTTATCGACAAGCTGCCCGGCAGCGCCAATGATCGAAAGCGTAATGCCATCAAACTAGCTTTGATTATCGGAGTGCCATTTCTGGTCATCATCTTCGCGCTTCTGCGAATAGGCTTGCGCCGCGCTACGCAAATACGATATGAGCGGAAATTTGCGCAAACCTCTGGCCCCTCGAGTTTCACGCCATGATCAAATCCAAAATGATTTTCGTTCTGTTGACTGTGTGCGTGTTGCTTTTTCTCGGCAACATACTGATCAAGGAAGATCGGCCAACGGTGCGCGCGCCCGAGAAGATCGGCGATCGGCTGCTCTCAGATTTTAACTCCGATGTCGTTACTTCAATTGATATCAAAAAGAGCGGTGTCGCCGTTACTTTGGTAAAGAAGGACAAACAGTGGACTCTGTCCAGCCACAAAAACCGTTTGGCCAAAATAGAACGCATCAATACTCTGTTCAACGATATCGCTTACGCCGCCATCGAAGATACACGCAGCGGCTCGCCCGACGGCTTCTCGCTTGATGACCAGAACTGCGCCAGCGTCGTTTTCCAGCGCGAAACCGGCAAGACGGAGATATTTATTGGAAAGAGTCCGGATTTTGGCAAAGCGTTCGCGCGCGTTGTTAAAGACGGGCCAATCTACGAGATTAACAAGGGGCTGGATACCAGCATCGGGATACGCACTGAAAATGATAAACGCGTCCTCGATCCCACTTACTTTTACGATCTGAAAATTCTTGGCCTCAATTCCGAAGATATCTTAGACATTGCCATCAAGAAGGGGCATGAGACCGTGCGCTTGCAACTAACGATTCCCGGCAAAGGTCCCGTCGAAGCCAAGCAGGAACTACCCAAGGACTGCCCAAAGCCAATCTGGTGGTTGACTGAACCGGAAGGTCTGGCGGCAGAAGAGAGTGTCGTCAATCTCATTACATCAGCAGTCAGAGATCTCACTGCGCAAAGCTATGCGGATAATATTTCTCGAAAAGATGCGGGGTTGGAGACTCCCACAGCTCAAGTGCGACTGCGACTGAAGGATGGCGCGGACTATACGTTGAGCTTTGGCAAGATTGATGGTGACAGCGTAATGTTAAGTGTCAGCGGCAAAACCGATTTATACAAAGTCTTCAAGTACACCTACGACAACATGGTCAAGAGCGCGACTGAATTGAAGAAGAAGGAGACGCCTACTACACCGCCGTCAGCTAATGAGACAACGATTAACCCTCCTCCGCCACCGCCGAATATGAATGTAAACGACAACCCAACGTCGCTGCCGCCAGTCGTGAAGAGCGACGCGCCACCGCCACCACCGCGAGGGAAAGCCGAAGAAAAACCCACGCCACCTGTTCCTAAAAACTGACGGAGTGGTCTTGATTTTTTTGGCATGGTTCAAACGGCGCGCGCGATATTTCTTTTGACCATGTATTTCCGACTCAAAACGTCGCCTTCCGGACAGGTCTTGCAGTTGCTTGAGTCTTACCGCAACTCCGAGGGACTGCCACTAAAGCTGTGGAACGACGGCTATCCTGAACTTCTGGGTGAAGACAATATCTGGTCAATGATACTCGACGCAATCGGTCGAAGTGGCGAGAAGAGTTTGCCAAAGACGACCAGTTTATTTTGATTCCAGAACGCGAATCACAGAAGAAAAAAATATTAGCGTCTATTCGCGTGTATTCGCGATTAATAAGGTGAACATAGACTGAACGGTTACAAAAAGATTATCTGTGTGTATCTGTGTCTATCTGTGGTTAAATAAAGCAGCAATGAACTCGCCCAAACAAAATTTTAATCGCCCGCCAAAAGACGCGCCAGTCGAAACGTGGCAAAATTACGCCGATGAATTGGAAGGGCAGATGATCGCCAGCGAGCGCCGTGCGCGGTATCTGCAAGACCAGCTCAACGGCGTCATCAGTACGCCGCTGTGGAAATTCTTGCGGCGGTGTCGCGAGTTTATTGGCATGACGCTGCTGGGCCGCTTCCCTCGCGCGCGCCATATGGCTGGCGTTCTGGCACGCGAAGGGCCGAGTGGTGTCTGGCGAAGACTGAAGGACGGTTCGATCAGCGATCACAAGTATGCGGAGTTTCTGCGCAAGAACGCGTTAACGGATCATGAACGACAACAGTTGATCGAAAAGATCGCGCAACTGACTGCGGAACAGCGACCGTTGATCTCTATTCTCACGCCTGTCTATAACACGCCCGCCGCGCTGTTGCGAGCCACCGTCGAGTCTGTGAAAAATCAAATTTATCAGAATTGGGAGTTATGCCTGGTTGATGATCAGTCGTCCGCGCCGCATATACGACCGCTGCTGGAAAAAATCGCTGAAGAAGATTCACGTATTCGCGTTCAATTCCGCGCGCAGAACGGCAACATCAGCCGCGCCACGCAAGACGCGCTGGAAATGTCACGCGGTCTTTTTGTCGCGACACTCGACCACGACGATACGCTCACTCCCGATGCTTTGGCGCGCGTGGCGTTGTGTCTGGCCGAGCGCCCCGACGCCGATCTGATTTACTCCGACCACGACATGCTGGAGCTGAACGGACTGCGGAGCGCGCCGTACTTTAAACCCGACTGGGCGCCGGACATGTTTCTCAGCAATATGTATCTTTGTCACTTGCTGACTCTGCGCGCTGCGCTGGTCAGACAGGTGGGCGGCTTCCGACCGGGCTTCGATGGCAGCCAGGATTACGATTTGGTACTGAGGTTCACCGAGCAGACAACGCCGGAAAGAATTCGGCATATTTCTCGTGTGTTGTATTCCTGGCGGCGCACGCCAGGCTCGACCGCGCGCCGTTACTCGGCCAAATCTTACGCCGATGACGCCGCGCGTCGAGCGCTGCGGGACGCCGTCAAGCGACGCGGCATCGAGAGCAGCATCGAATCAGGATTGATTCCTTCGTTGTTCCGAGTGAAACGCGCCATCAAAGACGAGCCGCTCGTTTCAATTTTGATTCCGTTCCGCGACCAGCCCGCTCTGCTGGCGCGCTGCTTGCAATTCATTCGCGTGCGAACGAACTACAAAAAATACGAGCTGATTCTCGTGGATAATGGTAGTCGCGCGCCCGAGACGCAACAACTTATTGAAGGCGAGAAAAAGAAGGCTAACGTCAAAGTACTGCGCGTGGATGAGCCGTTTAATTATTCGCGCCTGAATAATCTCGCGGCGCGTGAAGCCGCCGGCGCGCATCTGTTGCTTTTGAATAACGACATCGAGGCGCTTGAAACGGACTGGTTGACCGCATTGCTGGAGCACAGTCAGCGGCCGGAGGTCGGCGCGGTCGGCGCAAAACTACTCTATGAAAAAGGCGTCATCCAGCACGCCGGCGTCATCGTCGGGATCGGCGAAGTTGCCGGTCATGCGCATCGTATGGTTCCGGATTGGGATCCTGGATACTTCGGCAGCGCGTTTATGATCCGCAATTTTTCCGCCGTTACTGGCGCCTGCCTGATGACTCGCCGCGCGCTTTTTCTCGAGATGGGCGGTCTGAATGAGACCGAGCTGGCTGTGGCGTACAACGACGTGGATTACTGTCTGCGGCTGCGCGAAAAAGGGTTTTTGATTGTCTACACGCCGTACGCCAAACTGCGGCACTACGAATCGGCCACTCGCGGCCTGGCCAATAATCCGTGCGAAAGCGCCTACATGTGTCGCCGCTGGGCTGGCGCGCTGAACGATCCGTATTACAATCCAAATCTCAATCCATCGGCGGAAGATTTCTCGCTGGCACTGTAAAAGAATGATCATTGATGACAAGAAAAAAGACAATCGAAGCTTACCGCGTCAAGGTCGTGGATGACAGAGAGATTGAGAATTTGAAGACTGTAGAGGTGGAATAATGGCCATCGAAGAAATCACAACTAATAAATTACAAAGCCTAATTCAGCAGCCAAAACGCGTAACGAATCCACAAGCGCGATGGCGGATTGAAGAAAAATACGAGCGCATGAATTACGATGTGATCGCGCAAGAAGGGAAATTAAAATTTCAGATTTACATTAGAAAAAACAGTATATTTTCTGAAGATTTTTCTTGTGGCATCCGATGGATGATGTCCAGCGGCGAGACCCTTACTCTTGCGCGATACAACGGATCGAGTCATATTCACGACGATATCGAGTACGAATGTCACATTCACCATGCCACCGAGGAGGCCATTCGACAAGGGCGAAAACCAGAGTGTCACGCAGAATCGACGAAACTATTTCATACATGCGACGGAGCATTGCATTGTCTTTTGAATGATTTCAAAATTTCAGGACTTGATAGCCAACCCGATCAAAAGGAGTTGTTCTAAATGAGTATCGATCTCAAGACCACGCAAGACTTGCTTTGTGCGCGTCTGTGCGCACACGTTCAGATCAAGGAACGCAGGCAAGGTGTTCTCTTAATCGAGACTCCATTTGTGTTTCCGGACGGAGATCGTTATCCGATTTACATCAAGGAAACGTCAACCGGAGGTGTCAGGCTTTCAGATGGCGGTCACACGTTCATGCATCTGAGTTACGAAAACGAAATAGATTCATTCCGCAAGGGTGTCCGGGGAAGACTTTTGGAGCAAATACTTGGAGAAACCACCCTTACTGAGAGCGAAGGCGAATTTTATATCGATACTTCTATGGATAGACTCGCGGAAGTCGTATTTCAATTTGGACAAGGACTTACAAAGATATACGATCTGGTTTTTCTAAACAGGGCGCGAGTTTCCAGCACTTTCTATGAAGACCTTTTCGAAACCATGATAAGTATTATCCCATCGGAAAAAATTTCGCGGGATTATATCGATACGCGAATGGAACAGGCGGATGATTATCCTATTGATTACTCAATATCTGGGAAAACCGGGGACCCCTTGTTTGTTTTTGGCGTTCCCCATCGCGATAAAGCGCGTCTCGCCACTATTATTCTTGAGCGATTGCTTCGGCACAAGGTGGTATTTGATTCGATTCTGGTTTTTGCCGATCAACAAGAGATTCCAAGAAAAGACTTGGCGCGCTTGACTAATGTAGGAGGAGAAATGGTGGCTTCTCTTGATGCGTATGACGATTTGAGTCGCAAGATTCTTCGGAAAGCGGCATAAATGGCCAATACCACTATTGATCAATTCATCATCAGTCGCAATTCGGGATATTTTGATCAAGCGCGATACAAGACTGGCGCAAAATAAAATATCGTCGTATCATAGCGCGGATAACTAAAAGGCGTTGTTGCCGGGGAGACGAGGGGAAACAGCTTTTGCTCAAGTGGATACATCGCTTGCTCAAAAGCGTCGTCAAAAAAATCTTCGCGCGCCGCGAAGTTTTGTATTGTTGTAATTTGTTAATAGCATTTAGAAGGAGGATTCGCCAGTGGACGTTTCAAAATTGGTGGAGAGGGCGGATGAGGCTGCTGAACGCCGGAACTACGATTACGCCATAGATCTTTATCTGCAATCCTGCAAGCTGGATCCCGACAACGCGACTGCTCGGCGCAAATTGCGCGCGGTTGAAAATCGTATGGCCAAAGAGAAAGGCAGTTCCTTTTGGTCCAAGACAAAAGGCACCGGGTTGGCTGTGCAGGTACAGGGGCTGCTTTTAGCCAGGAAATATGACGCAGCCATCGAGAAAGCCGAAGATGTTCTGAAGATAAATCCGGATAACATTAATGTGCAGATGTTGCTGGGTCGCGCTCTTATAAGCGGCGGCTACCGTAAATCGGCCATCTCCACCTTTGAAGATATCAAGAACGCCAATGCCGGCGGCAATATCAAACAACTCGTAGAAGCCTTCCGTGAATTGGCCACGGTCTACGAAGCCGATAGTCGGATCAAGGATGCGCAGGATATCTGGCTGGGACTGCTCAAACTGGTGCCGGGCGACCGCGAGGCCAGCGTGAAGATACGCGATCTTTCGGCTAAAACCATGACCGAAACTATTCAGAATGCAGCCGTCGCCGGCGAACGCGGTAGCGCCGCCCGAACTACTCAAACCAATATACAGAAGCAGGAACAAGCGGTGCTCGACATCGAATCCAGCGGAATCAAGACCCAGGAAGATCTGCGAACGATCCTCGAATATACTCAGAATCAGATTGCGCAGCGTCCCGATGATCCCAAGCTCTATTCCAAGCTCGGCGACTTCTACAAACAAGGCAGCCATTACAATGAGGCGAAAAAAGCTTACGAACAGGCGCGGGAGAAGGATCCGAATAATCCGACTTACTTGTTCCGCTTGCACGATCTAGATATCTGGAAGTTGCGCAACGCGCTGCGAAAACTGGAACACAAAGTCAAAGCTGGCGATATGGCGGTAGTCGAGCAGCACAACCGTGATCGCCTGTCTCTATTAGAGTTTCGGTTGAAGTCGTTTCTGGAACGCGAAAAACAGTATTCCACCGATAGCAGTATCAAGTTTGAACTGGGTTCCGTGTATTTTGAACTGGCCAAGGTTAAGTCTGTTCGCGAGATGTATGACCAGGCGATCATGCGCTTTCAGTCCACTTTCCACGATCCAAAATTTCGGTTGGAATCGGGCTTGCGTATGGGTATGGGGTTCGCGGCCAAGGGACAGTATGATCTGGCTCTCAAACGTTTTAATGAAACACTCGCCGGCATGGAATTAAAGAACGACCATTGGAAGAACTTGACATATGAAAAAGCCGATACGTTGGAGAAATCCGGCGATCTCGATGCGGCTAAGAAGACGTTCCTCGAAATATACGAACTTGATGTATCGTTCAAGGATGTTGGCAAGCGTGTGGATAGTTTATAAATTAGCCACAGAGAAATTTTGTAACCGTTCACCCTATATGTCAGAT
>JAZDLP010000373.1:0-8715 GCA_043801885.1 Planctomycetota bacterium
CGCGATTTTCAACCGTCCCGAGATATGCTCTTGCACGAGCCGTTCGATGTAATCACGACCACCGGAACTCAACGCCAGATCAAAGCGAATCCCGCTCTGGATAAACACGTGTTTCACGCCGGCGACAAGACGCGCTTTCTCCATAAGTTGCATAACGGCGCCGTGATCAGCGCTCAATTGCGGGCAGATCGTCGGCAGCAGACAATTTCGCCCGTGGCAGCGATAACGGTTGAGTTTGCAGCGTGTACCGTACATGTTGGCCGTCGGACCGCCCAGATCGCTGATCGTTCCGCGGAACGCCGAATCGCGCGTCAGTGTCTCAATCTCTTTCAGGATGCTCCCCTCCGAACGACTCACAACCGCCACGCCTTGATGCGAACTGATGGCGCAGAACGAGCAGTCGGCATAGCAGCCGCGGTGCGTGGTGATCGAATCTTTGATCATGTCGTAGCAGGGAATGCGCACGACGCCGTAGCTGGAGTGCGGGCGGCGTGTGAACGGCAGACTGTAGATTTCGTCCAGCTCCCGCGTGGTTGCCGTCGGACTGGGCGGATAGATCACCACGTAACGTTTGCCGTGCCGCTGCGCCACGGGCCGACCGTAAACAGGGTCGCAGTTGAGGTAGTACTGGCGGAACATCAGAGCGAAACGTTCGCGTCCGGAATCAGTCAGCGCATTTACTTCGTCCCAGCTTGGTGTTTCCAGCACGCGTGGAATATCCGCGATGGATTGGACTACGACGCTCGTGCCGCGCAGTCCGTCAATCGTCGCGCCCGCGCTCAACGCCTCGACCAGCGCCTTCAGCGCCATTTCAGCCTGGCCAAAGACAAGGATATCAGCCTTGGCGTCAAGAATAATGGGGCGCTTAACCTGTTCCGACCAGTAATCAAAATAACTGCTCCGCCGCAGGCTGGCTTCAACTCCGCCAATGACGATCAGCGGACATCCTCTCGTTTTTCCTTTTTCAAGAGATGAAGATTCTTTGAATGCTTCGCGTAGTCGCTGACTGTAGACGACCGTGGCCAGGTCGGGGCGCCGGTTAATTTCGCCGTTGGGCGAGTAGTGATCTTCGCTGCGCGGTCGGCGCATAACGGTTCGATGAGCAAGCTGGCTATCCATATTGCCAGCGGTAACGCCAAAAAAAAGGTTCGGACGACCGAGTTTATTAAAGTCGGCCGTGCTGCGCCAATCCGGTTGAGCGATAATGCCGACACGCAGGCCGAGATGCTGCAGCCAGCGCCCGACAATCGCCGCGCCAAAGGCAGGGTGATCTATGTACGCATCGCCACTGACCAAAACGACGTCCAACTCGGTCCAGCCGAAGTGTCGGTCGGCTTCTTCCAAAGACATGGGTAGCGGGAATGGCGCAAGAGGAGATGTCATGTTAGAGTTTATAACTGTTCAAGCTATTTTTGCCACAGAGGACACAGAGAGACGGGTTCATGTCACTGAATATAGCGCAGGCATCTTGAGCGAATTACGAATTGCGAATTACGAATTGCGAATTAAGAATTACGAATTAAGAATTAAGAATTACGAATTACGAATTACGAATTACGAATTGTGGATTACAGTTCGGCGAGAACTCGAAGGGGTTAAAGCTGGAGTGATAATTCAGCCGTGCGTAGTATAATAATAAAATCTGTGTTTATCTGTGTTCATCTGTGGATTCATTTCTTCGTGACGCGCTTTTGGTTGCGGCTTGACCGCGTCAGGGAATAATGACTTTGTTTAACGAAAATCCTCCGCCGCTGGTGCGAGTATTATGCGGTCCGACCGCGTCCGGCAAATCAGCCGTCGGCGTGTATCTTGCTCGCCGCTTGAACGCCGAAATTTTATCCATTGACAGTATGAAAATTTACCGCCGTTTGAACATCGGCACGGCCAAACCGCCGCCCGAGACGCTCGCTGCCACGCGACACCACTTGATTGACGTTCGCGAACCGTGGGAGTCGTTTTCGGTTGCGGAGTTTCTGCGCGAAAGCGAAACGCTTATTGCCGACTGTGCCGCACGCGGAGTGAATCTGATTGGCGAAGGCGGCACGGCGTTGTACTTAAAAGCGCTCTGTGAGGGACTCTTTGCCGGGCCGGGTCGCGATCTGAATCTACGCGAAAACCTCGAAGCCGAGGCGCGCATGATCGGCGCTCAAAAATTGCATGAGCGGCTGGCTGCATTGGATCCACCGGCCGCCGCGCGAATTATGCCGAGCGATTTGCGCCGTATTATTCGTGCGCTGGAAGTGGTTACATTGACCGGCAAACCGATCAGCCAGTGGCAGTCGCAGTGGGGCATGCCGCGCCACGATCTGGACGTGCGGCTGGCGTGTTTGACACTGCCGCGACAGACGCTATATTCTCGCATTGACGCGCGTGTTGACTGTATGTTAAACGACGGCTGGCTGGAAGAATGTCGCACGTTGCTGGAAATGTCTCGTCCACTATCACGCGAAGTGTCCCAGTCGTTGGGCTACCGTACACTGTTGGCGCATCTGAACGGTCTGTTGACGCTGCCAGAGGCGCGTGATCGGATTTGTTTTGATACACATCATTTTGCTCGTCGCCAGCTCAATTGGTTTAAACACCTGCCAAAAATCGTTTTCGTTGAAGTAGCCGAAAACGAAGACTTGATGCAGATTGCGGAGCGAGTGATCGATGCGTGGGGTGGATAACAATATACTGCTACGGCTTAACCGCGCTATACTATAACGATGAACTCCACGGCATACACTGTCCTGTTTACGCGCGCGAATCTATCGGCTGGACGCATGCGGCGTCTGATCAGCGCGTCCACCGATGCGACACTGGATTTGTTATTTCCGCCGCACTGCGTCTCCTGCGGCACACCGCTTCCACCCGTCGTCAACAAGGCGTTGTGTCTGCCGTGCGCGGAGAAAATTCGATGGATCGCTAACAACCGTTGCAGACGTTGTGGCGACGCTGTTGGCCTGGGTTCGGACGTCGTCGCGGATTGCCCATCCTGCCGCGCGCATCCGCCGGTGTTTGTGAAGGCGATCTGTTCCGTCGCGCTCTACGCCGAAGGTCCGCTGCGCGATTTGATTCTATCGTTGAAGTTCGGTCGCAAACTGCATCTGGCGCGGCCGATGGGCGAATTACTTGCCGCACGCATCCAGACCACTCGATTGGCCAACGAAAACACAATTCTGGCGCCCATTCCGCTGACACGGCAGTCCACCTTGCAGCGTGGCTTCAACCATACCGAAGAATTGGCGCAGTGTGTCGGGCGACAGTTGCATTTAAAGGTTGAGAGCCGGTTGTTGCGTAAAATTCGCGGCACGGCGCCGCAGGCCATGCTGACTCGTGAACAGCGTCGTAATAATCTCAAGGGCGCTTTCGCCTGCAACCTTAAAATTGCCGCGCGATGCAAAGACGCGCAGGTGCTTCTGATTGATGATGTCATCACTACTTGCAGCACAGTCTCCGAATGCGCACGGACGCTGACGGACGCCGGTATAGGCGAGGTGCGTGCGGCATCAGTGGCCAGAGGGTGAAATGTCTAAACGACGTTGTTTGCGAGTCGAATCTCTACAGGGCTTAAAGGTCGGCGATGAAGCGCCGTTGTCCACCGCAGAGGCTCATCATGCACGCGTGTTGCGCTTGAAGTTTGGCGTCGAGATCGAGGTCGCCGATGCGTTCGGACGCGCCGCGCGCGCGAACCTCACCGAAACATTCACCGCTAAAATCGTAGCGCTTCAAGAATCGGCGAGGACTATAGCGAGATTGACGCTCGCTACCGCCTGGCCAAAAGGCAAACGCGCCGCGCTGTTGGTCGAGAAATGTTCCGAACTCGGCGTTGATCGTATTATTCCCGTGCGTTATGCGCGCAGTGTGGTGAGCAAAGGCGAGGAATCAGAAGGCTTGGCGCGGTTGCGCCGTATCGCCGCCGAAGCCGCCAAGCAGTGCGGGCGCAACACTCTGCCGGAGATTGTCGTCGAGATGGAACTAAATCAGGTTCTTGCGCACGAAGCGCCGAGTGCGCTGGCATTAAGGATGGAGCCTACAGCGGAGAAATGGTTGCTTGATGCGCTTGCCGATCAGCGCGCAACTCTGCGCGATCAGCCACTATTGCTGTTTGTTGGCCCTGAAGGCGGTTTTGCGCCGGAGGAACAGGCGGCGTTTTTAAAGGCGGGTATTCAAAGCGCGCGCGTCGCGAAATATGTTTTGCGCGTCGAAACCGCAGCGTTGGCAGCGTGCGCATTAGCGCAAGCCGCATTCGTCCTGTCAACAACGCATTAGTTGCGGCTTATCACCCCTCTGTCCTTATGTATGAGAACGGCTTGACAGCATTCCGCCTTGACCTATTATTTTGTAATCGTGTAAATTGATTTTAGGTAATCGTTCACCGCAGAGGCGCAGAGATCGCAGAGACAGTACAGAATAGAAGGAACTGGACTATAGAAACAATGTTCGGCCTAACATTATCTTTATATCCTCTGCGTATTCTGCGCCTCTGCGGTGAACGGTTACGATTTTAGAGGATTTTTAATTTGTCATTAGTCTCGCCTTCTATCCCTGCTCCGCTATCGGCGGATAAACCTGAAGAAAAGACCGCGCTTTGGCGGGACGGACAACTATCGTCCAAACGACGTGAGGCACTGCTCAATCAGTGCGCCGAGTGGGTGGTCAACAAGGGTTTGGAAGCGCCGATTCTGATGTTCCTCGAAATGCACAAGCCGCTGACGACGCTGGCCGCCGTCACTTATGCCGTAAGCCAGCCGCCATTGATGTTGTTTTTTGGATTTCGACGCACCGAAGAACTACGCCTGTTGCTGACTGATCGCGAAAATGTCGAAGCATTGATGCAGCGGATCGAACAATTCTCATTGAATCGCCAACTCGACGGAGCCAAAAAAAAGGCAACCGTTCAGACTATTTTGCCACAGAGGACACAGAGTATGGACGGTTACAAAAAAAAGAGCGACTCGCCGCCGGATAAGGCGGGCGTTCAATGATGATCCTCGCCGCTACTCGCTTGCCGGGAGTTCAGCACGCCACGCAGGGCGACGGCTGGGGCATGCTGATCATAACAGCACTGATGATCGGTCCGCCGTTGCTGATGATCGCTCTGGCCCAGCGTTGGAAACGGCAGGGCGTGGACATGTATGTCCGACGTATCCCCGGAATTGACGCCATCGAAGATGCTGTCGGCCGCACCGTAGAGATGGGTCGGCCAATACTGTTCAGTTTTGGATTGGCCAGTGTTGGGCCGCTATTTTTTGCTTGCTTGGGCGTGCTCAGCCACATTGCTCGCATGTCGGCTCGGTACGGAACGCGACTGTTCGTGCCGCAGCGTGATGTCGAAGTCATGGCGATCACGCAGAACGCAGTGCGGGAGTGTTACCAGGGTGAAGGTCGCTTGGAAGCGTATCGCGATGAAGACATCCGTTATTTATCCGGCGAACAATTCGCGTTCGCGTCCGGGTACATGGGCATCGCTCACCGTGAAAAAGTCGCCGCCTGTTTCCTGTTTGGTTCGTTTGCGGCCGAGTCGTTAATTCTGGCAGAAGCGGGACAGCAGGTAGGCGCGATTCAAGTGGCGGGCACGACAGACAACGCGCAGATTCCATTCTTCATTACAACCTGTGATTTTACAGTGATCGGTGAGGAAGTGTTCGCGGCCGGAGCGTATCTGTCGCGTGATCCAATACAACGCGGCTCGCTGCGCGGTCAGGATATCGCCAAAATGTTGTTACTGGCGCTTATTCTGATTGGGATCGTCATCACGACTACCAATCCACTGGATATTACTGGTGGTGGCGACTGGAATCCGTATCGTTCGGACTGGGCACATTGGCTGTTGCCGTCGGGTCAATAAGGGGTCGTTGATGCGCAAACGTCTGATCATCGCGGTAACTTTTCTCGGCGGAATTTACTTCATCGTTGAGTTCCTGCTGCCGGATCGTTTTCCGAGCGGGTTTGGGCCAGATGGCGCCTGGCGAGGCATTCGTATCCGTGAGTACCATGAAGAGATTCTCACCGGATTACAATCTGTCGGTATGGCCGCTATCGGGCTGGGCCTGATCAATATCTTTCGCGTCTTCGGCATGAACGTTGTCAAAAAACGGAAAGGCTGGCCGTTCAGTCTCACGTTAATCCTGGCCATGTTGGCTATGATGACGGTTACGTTTTGGACGTGGAGTCAAGACCTTGACCTGCAACACACAGTCGGCCCACTGGGTATCCAGCGCAATTTCCAAACGCGCATTCTGAATTACTGTGGGCCGTCGCCAGCGCCGAATCCTCAAGCTGAAGAGCAACAGCAACGCCTACGGGACACAACGTTGCTGAATTATCTGGCCGACACGCGCAAATCTGTCGCGCCGCCGGCTGTTTCCACAAGTGTCGCCGCGGCGCAACTGGCCGCGCTGGCTGATTTTCTGAAAGGCGCGGCGCCGGCGCCAACGTTCTTGCAGGTTACCGACGCGCCTGAAAATCCGACGGAATACGGCGCGCCTAACGATCTGCTCGCGCAGCCGAAAGAACTTCAGCCACTTAAAACTTCCGGCGCCGATGTGGAACTGGCCGCGCTGGTCAAGCAGCGTGACGCGCTAATTGATATTCTGATGAAGGCCAGCGATACGCTGAAGGCGCAAACTGATTTTGATGTCCAGACCATCGTCGCTGATCAGGCGGCAGTGTGCCGCGAACTATCGCCCGCGTTGGAAAAACTCTCGGCATCCGTTCGCAAGCTGGCCGATGCCGAACAGAAAATTTACACCGACCCGCCGGATTACGCGCTGCGTTACAAGGGTGGCCACACGCCGGCGCCCGTGCCGATGTTCGGACGCCTGTATCTGGCCGCTCGTGCGCTGCGCCAGTCCGCTTACGCGCTCAATAAGTACGCTCACGTCTTGGACCAAGCAGCGGAGGAGATTCCAGTCACAAAGAGTAATCAGCGGTGCTTGACCGACTGGCTGGACGTGCGTGCCAGGAGTTCCGAAGCGCTACGTCTGGAATGGCGGCAGCGCGTGAACAACGACTTGACGCAAGCATTGCCTGCGATCACAGCCAAACTGGCCGGTGCTAACGTCGCGCCGGACGGCTTGCGTCAACGGATGCTTAACGATCTGCAACAAATAATAAAAAGTTTCGACGCGGCTGGCAACCAGGCTTTAAACGAATTGGATGCCGCCGCCGCGTTGACTGGAATTGGTTCGGTGGCGTCGAATATCCAACCCGCAGCCGAAGCTGCGACACGCGCTCTGGCGTTTGTTCAAACGCAGGAAAATGACTTGCGGCAGTGGCGAACGCGGATCGTCGAACAAGATCTCAACTATCTTGACCTAACTTCTGAAGACGCTAATCGCATCATCCTGCCCGTGTTGAGCGAACAAGCCGCGGCCGCGAGCGAAGCCGGCGCGCAATCCGCCACTGTTTTGAAGAGCGTCGCGGCCGCCGCCGCGGATGTCGAAGCGGCGTTGAACCGTCAGTGCCAGAGTTTGCAGACGCGACTGGATGGCGATATTCAAAGTCTGCTCAAGATCTGGCAGAAGACCGGCAGCGTCGAATTGCAGAGTCGGCGCGATCAGCAGGATGCGCTTAAGCGTGAAATTGCCGAATTGCAGACGCGGATTATCGTCGTCGCGGAAGCGCAGAAGATTGCCAGCGATGCCGCCGCCAAGACCGCGATATTACCGGAAATGCAAGCTCTGACTGAACTGTGCGCTCAGTTACCGCAGAGCAAAACCATGCTAGAGGCCGCGACAGCCGTAGCCAAAGCGCGCAAGGCGCTGGCGGACGGCGGTATATTTGTCATGCAGAGCGCCGGCAAGATTTTGGAACGATTCGCCTACAAACACGACATGAAAGATTTGCGTGCGCTGCTCTCGGCGCGCGATTCGCTCCGCGCTTTTATCGGCGCCATGCAGTCGCACGCGCTGCTGTATGCCGCGGCGAAAGATAGTGAGCGTGCGGGCCACGCGCTCGATGCGTCGGACTTGCCAGCCGCGCGTCTGGCCATGGACCGCGTCGCGCAGGAGATCGCGCAGTCACAGGAAGGCGCGAAAGAAGCGTTGCAAGAACAGGTCAATCGTTCGACGGTGAAGGGACTGTACAAATGCTTGTTTGACGGCTTGTACGTGTCGCTGGGCGCCGCCATGTTCTCACTGCTGGCGTTCTACATCGCCAGCGCCGCTTACCGCGCGTTTCGAGTCAAGTCGGCGGAAGCATTGCTGATGATGATCGCCGCGTTGCTGGTGATGCTTGGTCAGATTCCGTTCGGCTCATACATTTGGACTCGTTTCCCGGAAGTGCGCTTGTGGGTGTTACAAGTATTCTCGACGCCAGCGTTCCGTGGCATTGCTTTAGGAGCGGCGGTGGCGTTCCTGGCGATGGCGATGCGCATGTGGTTGTCGTTGGAGACCAGCGCCTTCTACCGCGAAGAAGAAAGCGGTGAGCCGGGGGGCGCATAGCGTGGCTAAGCCGGAACAAATTAGCCACAGAGTTACTATGGAACTTGAAAAAAGGCCAGTTACCTCGAAAAGGAATGGGTTACAGAAAGTTCAGTTTGTGATGTTCGAACGTTTCTCAACTCATTTCAGGGAGGGCTGGCCGATGAGAAATACTATCATGGTGGGCTGTGATTTGCACGACAAAACGATGCTGTTGAAGATTGCGGTGGGACAAGGAGCGTCGCAAAGACGATCTTTTGAAAATAACGTCGATGCGCGAAAAGTTATGATGGCAGACTTGAAGAGA
>JAZDLP010000374.1:0-4000 GCA_043801885.1 Planctomycetota bacterium
GCTCATTCTTTTCAAACACTTTCATCTTGTCTCAACCTCCGTCACAAGAATAGCATAGCAAAATTGCATTTTCGATATTCATCTCTTCGTCCAACTATAGATTACCATTCGCTTGCGAATATCCAAGATCGGTTTAGCTTCTAATGTAATCGTCTATTCGTGCGCATTCGCGGTTAATGATTTTCCGCATTGGAGTCTCAAAGATGCTTTTTCAAGAACCCACCGCTGATTCAATTCGTAATCTGCTGCACGCCATGGAAGGCCGGCGAGTGCTGGTCGTCGGCGACGCTATGCTGGATCGGTATATCTACGGCAAATCATCGCGCATCTCGCCCGAAGCGCCGGTACAGATCGTTCAGGCGGAGCGTGAAGAGAATCTGCTGGGTGGCGCAGCTAATGTCGCCAAATGCTTAGTGGCGCTCGGCGCCAAAGTAACGCTCGGCTGCATCGTGGGCGACGATTCCGCTGGAGAAGAGTTTATCCGTGAAGCTCAGAGTCTGGGCATTGACGTCCACCTGGTCTTCCGTGATAGTCTCCGTCCGACGTCCGTCAAAACGCGTATTATCTGCGGACGGCAGCACATCCTGCGCGTGGATCGCGAAGGGCTTACGCCTTACCCACAGGCGCGATTGGATGACATGATCGCAGGTTTGCGCGCCGCTGCCGCTGATGTTGACGCGATTCTGATAAGCGACTATGCCAAAGGTGTGCTCACAGAATCCGTGTGCGCGACAGCCATCGAGATAGCCGGTAGTCGGCCTGTGCTCGTGGATCCCAAAGGCGATAACTGGGAACGGTACCGTGGCGCGACAGTCATAAAACCTAATTGGCGCGAGGCGATCACGTTCCTGAACGCCCGCGACTCATCCACGAGGTTGCTCACTCCTTCAAGCGATGACGTCGTCAGTGAAGCGGTGGCGCAACAATTACTTGGCGCTCTGCGCGTGAAAAATGCGTTGGTGACACGTTCTGAATATGGCCTGTCGCTGGCTGGCTCTGATGGCGAGCATCTGTCCTTCCGTGCTCGCGCGCCCAAAGTTGAAGATGAAGCTGGCGCTGGTGATGTAGTCGCGGCGGTAACCTGCCTGGCGCTGGCGTCCGGAGCGCCGATGGCGGAAGCGGTCTGGGTAGCCAACATTGCCGCAGGCGTCAAGGTCGGCAAGTTCGGCACGCATACGGTTTCGGATCACGAGATTCTTGAGGCGCTGGGCGAGAAATTTCTCAAATCCGAACGCAAAATTATGTCGCCAACTTGCGCCGCGCAAATGGCCGCTGAACTACGCCGCGCTGGAAAGAAGGTAGTCTTCACCAACGGATGTTTTGATATTCTTCATCTGGGACACACTCTCTATCTGGAAAGAGCGCGATTGCTGGGCGATGCTCTGATCGTCGGCATCAACACCGACGCGTCCGTAAAGCGTTTGAAGGGGCCGGAACGACCCGTGAATTCCGAAGATGATCGAGCGCGTGTCATTAGCGCCATGGGTTGCGTGGACGCCGTGGTGCTATTCGGCGAAGACACACCCATAGAGCTGCTCAAGGCCATAAAACCGGATGTATTGTGCAAAGGTGCCGACTACAAATGTAAAGAAGACGTCATCGGTTGGGAAATAATCGAAGCCAACGGCGGCCGTGTCGCATTGATCGAACTGGTCGCAGGTCGCAGCACGAGTAAAACGATTGACCAAATGAGCCACAGAGGACACAGAGGATTTTATTTTTAGCCCCTTAGTCTCTATTCTCTTCGCGTCTCTGTGTTCTCTGTGGCTACACGGTTACCTAATTTCCGGTGTGAACCGAATGTCCTATCTTTCCAATCGCCTTGCCGCCAGCTTCTGACTGGTAAGCAAATCGTACGGTTGTCGAGAGCGTATTACTTCCGATAGTGATCGTAACTGGCACATCTGTATTCCCATTAGCCATCGTGGCATTGGCAATGTTTAACGCGCCGGTCAAAAGCGTTTTACTCACCTTCAACTGAATGTGTTGATTCTTGCGATTAAAAGAAAAGCGGAATCCCGTATGGTTCTTGAATTGTCCGCGATTATTGGTCTTAAAATCGGGCAATTTCAAAGCATTGGCGCCGGAACCCAGTGTGATAGAGATTGTCGCTCCAACGACGTTATCCACTGGCAGATTAGACTTCAGCTCCAAAGTCAGAGCATCACTGTTGGTTTTGACGAAATCCAGTTTGAACTGACCCTTAAGCGCAGTCATACTACCAAACACCTGCACCATGATAAAATCTTGTTGCAGGATGGGGTTAAACTGGGCAGCCAACGCTAAAATTTGCTGGAACCCAATGTAATATGCGAGCGCCGCCTGCGGATCGTTCGGCGCAGGCGTATTCGGAATAATCGTGCCAAACGGAATACGACCGTTATCAATCACAGACATCGTCACTTTATAAATGCCAGGTATAGCGTACTGATGCAGGATCGGTGTAGTCGGCAGACTGGGCGGATTGGGAATCAACTGCGCCGAGCCATCGCCCCAATCAATCGCCACCCAGACGATGTAGCCGTCCTGGTCTTGCGCAAAACTAGGCGTTACTGTTAACATAAATGGAGCTATGCCCATCGTCACCGAACCTGTGTTCTGAATAGCGGCGACAGGCGGATAGTTGATGTTCGCAACTAGCACGAGCATTTCGGTAAATGCGTTTGGTCCGATATAATCAGCGCCAATAAATATCGTGAGAGTCAGCCTGACAACAAAAAGCCCCTCCCCAGTGTAAATATGTGATTGTGGCGCCAGCACCAAATTCTGATCGGAACTTGGCGCAGGAGGCACGTATACATCAGGAGTACCATCTCCGAAATTCCAGCGCGCTTGATAAAGATAAATCTGATTCGGTACGACAGACACCGGCAGATAACTGGTCAAAGGATCAAAATTAACCGTAACCGGCGCAGTGCCGCCACTGGGAATAGTAGTGAAACGCGGAATGGGAACCGGAACTCCATTATCTCCCGCCTGTGCGTAGCCGCTAAAGATAAGGCAAGCGCAAAGACCTGCCCACATCGTTATGCTGACTGAAGTAGAATACTTCTTATAAACTGCGTACATTATAAATCTCCTCTTACATCACTAAACAATTACCCAAACCACGCGTTAGCAATCGATCAAATAAACCGCTCCCTAACGGTCGCGGCTCGGATAATGTAGCGCAGGCTTCCAGCCTGCGTTACATTACTTTTCAGTACGCACAAACTGCGTTTCTGATTTTTTACTGACTTCAAATCGTGTCGAACCACTAAAGACCACACCACTTTCCGGAGTAATCATCAACTTCAGTGTTAGTGCCTGTACTGGCAGTGTCGGATTCAAACCCACCTGTTCGTTGGGCAAGCCAAAAGTCTTAATAGCGAACCGCCCTACGCGATTCACCCACTGCATCGCCGCCACTCCAGTCGTTCCTAATCCGCTTGATCGCTTGAAGCTAAACTTTTGATTAGGCGACTTGCCCGTGGTCTTAAATGTCGGCGTCTCGCTAAAGTTCAATGCTTCCGAAAAATTACCCAGCGAGACGACCACGTCTGAATTTGAAGCCGGTCGCAGACCGTCTCCCCCTGATCGCGCCAGCAGGCCACTCAGGTTCGCAAAGACTGTCGATCCTTTCAACGTCAAGTCGGCGTTGATCACCTGAAAACCACCAGAGACCAACGTCTCCAAGCCACCCGGCCTACCTGTCCCCGTCGCTATATCCGACATGCCTCCAAATGTGCCTAATAGATCTGGTCCCGCTGCCGCATTGTAGTATTTACCACTTTTTGCCGGGCCATTCTTCATAAATCGTCCGAACTTATACACACCCGTGGCAGATTTTAATCTACTTGACTTATAATCATACGTTATAATCGGACCGAAGCTGTTCGGCGGCGGGAAATACTCCTCTATCTCAATGCGGAACTGAACCGGATGCAACCGACGTTCTGTAATACTAATCACACCCAGTGAACCGTATAGATTACCTTTTACGCTACAGATAAAGTTGCCG
>JAZDLP010000387.1:0-3265 GCA_043801885.1 Planctomycetota bacterium
CCATCGGCCAGCCCTCCCTGAAATGAGTTGAGAAACGTTCGAACATCACAAACTGAACTTTCTGTAACCCATTCCTTTTCGAGGTAACTGGCCTTTTTTCAAGTTCCATAGTAACTCTGTGGCTCTGTGGTGAACGGTTACAATAAATTGCGATAACAGTTTTCAACCTTCTCAAAGACTTTACGCTGATCGAATTCGACCAGCGCTTTGGCGCGCGCAGCCTGGCCCAGTTGTCGTCGCAAGTCGGCGTCGATCAATAATTGCCGGATGGCCGCGGCCAGAGCCGGCACGTTGCCGACTTCGACCAACAATCCCGTCTTGCCCGCTTCAACGGTCTGACGACAGCCGCGAATATTCGTGCAAACCTGCGGCAAGCCGGTAGCGGCGCCTTCCATCAAGGCGCGCGGAAAGCCTTCACGATGAGACGGCAGTACATGCACATCCATACAAGCATATAAATCAGGCATGTCGTCGCGGTCGGAGCGAATGGTGAACTTGCCGGCCAGCCGAGAGTTTGACGTCGGCGGCGACCACGTCTCTCCCGTGCGTTCGCTGGCCAGGCGGTGTCCCACGGCGAGAAGATGAAGTCGCGGCAATTGAGCGGCGAGCATCTCGCCGGCCGCAATAAATTCCGGAAACCCTTTCTCCACCACAAATCGGCCGACCATGCCTACCACCAACGCATCGGCAGGGATATTTAATTCTCGCCGCATACGCAGTCGGCGTTCGTCGCAGTCGCTGACTGGGACGAACCGAGTCAAGTCAATGCCGTTGCCCAGCAACGTAATGCGCTCCGGTGCCACGATTCGCTCGCGCACCGCGGTCTCCATGTCCTCCGGATTCTGGCATAGAATATGATCTGAATGGCGAGCCGAGAAACGTTCGATGCTGATCCACATACGGCGCTTCCAAGCCGGCATACGCTCGTGGAAGTAGAAGCCGTGCAATGTTTGCAGCACCACTGGCACCCCGGCGCGCCGTGCGGCCCACTGCCCGATCACGTTGCCTTTCGGCGTGTGCGTATGCACAATTGTAAATTTTTTCTCGCGGCAAAAACGTTCGATGAATCGCAGCGCGCGCCAATCAGAGAACGGCGACAGCGCGCGCGTCAGTGGCAGCGGTGTCCAAGGAAAGCCATCGTCATCATGAATGCGGCGCCCCAGCGGGCCGTCAATGCTGGCAGTATGAATATCATAACCCGCCGCACGCAGAAAACAGAGTTGATCACGCAGGATGGGGAAGAGCATGTTGTCCGCCGCAACCAAATGCAGGACGGAGATGGGATTTGACGCGCTCATTATTTTTTGTAGCCGTTCACGATGAAGGAAAAAGTAAAAAGGTAAAAGGAAAAAATGCAACCGTATAGTGCGTTGTGCGGCCAAGAGTTGCCTGTGCGGCTAACTGAAAAAACACTCCCGCCGACATGCGCCTCTTATTTTTGCCTTTTACCTTTTTCCTTCATATACACGTGTTACATTATATATCGTGAACGGTTACTATTTTTTATGTTTGCGGCGTTCTGATCTTCGCTTGTTCCATCGCGATTTGGTTGACGTGAGACAACGCTTTGGCGCCCGAGGCGCCCTCGATCGCTTTGACCGCGATCTCCTGCACCTGTTTCTTGGCCTCCTCGACGTGCTGACTCATCGCTTCGATTTGAGTGTATTGTCTCGTGATCGTCTCTTCCAGCGACTTGATCTTCAACGCGGCTATGCGATTCTCCGCTTCCGCGTCCTTCTGCATTACCAGTAATTCCTGTTTGTGTCTGGTTTCAAGCGTCTTCAATGCTTCGACAACTGCTTTCTCGATCTCTTTCTTCAGTCTGTCCGGAAACGTCGCCACTTCTTTCTTGAGTACAGCAAACTCATCTTCTTTTTCATTCAAGGCTGCCTCCCGAACCTGCCAGGATTTCTCCAATATCTCCTGCTTCTCTTTAGTCTTGCGTTGTTCAAGCCACACCGCTTCGGCGTGCTGATCTTGTTCCTTCTTGCGTTCTAGGGCTTTTTGATACTCGTACTCTTCCTTTTCTCTACTGCGCTGTTTTTTCAGATTCTCATCAAACTCTTTTTGTTCCCGCTCGCGTTTTTCCTGTTCACTGGCCCAGCGCGCCTGTGTCTCCGCGATTCCCGCTTCGAACACGGATTGCTTCTGCTGGTGGGATTCGAGTAACTGGTCAAGCGCCGTGGCGGCCACGTCCAGCTTGTGAATTCGCTCGATCTCTTTTCGCTCCAAAGCCGCCGCTTCGCGCAGGGAAGCCAAGAGCGTGGCTTCTGCCACCATCTTGGCGGAAAGCTCTGAAAATGTTTTAGGCATTTCCACGCTAAGCTCGGCCATCTTCTGCACGATGCTTTCAATGGTAACGCCCTTCACCACCTCTTTTATCTCAGACTCGGCGTGTTTGAAGAGTTCTTCTGTTTTAGGGCTCGATTCGATCTTCTCCTCAACCGCTTGTTCTTTAATCTTCTCAAACTCCTCGAGAACCTCGGCCTTCGATTTCTTTGTTCGGCTTGGAGTAACTTTGCCCATTACGTTTATCCTCCGGTAAAACTACGAACAACATTCTTCGCAAACGATTATGAAACAACCATATAGCTATATCGTGAGCAATCCACTGAATGGTTGCCTTGAATTAATTCTTGGGATCAGCGCCAGTTTGAGGTTTGATACTTTCTTTATTGTTGGCGATCCTGTTGCCGTTCGCCGTCGATTTAATCGGCGCGTATCGAGGCTTGAGCGCAGGTTTTGGAAACAAGCCTTGCGGGCCTTCTTTTGCGGCCTTGAGCTGAGTAAAATAGTTCGAACGAGTAGTCTTATCTTTCGCGCGCATGTAACACCAGGCGGCCGCCGCCAATCCGATGAATACGAACAGAATGATCGCTACCGGGTTGCTCATCGCATTGCTGCCAGACGTTGTCTGTTTTATATCAGTGTACGCCTCTAAACGACGCGCGAAGATTAACGGCGAGATCGTTAGTTTTTCGCCAGGAATACGATTGAGATACGCATAACGTTGCATGAAGATGCCGGCTAATTCCACCGGATCACCAACTTTGATCCCATCCGGCAGCGGCTCCAGACTGCGGAAAGAGATGATCTGCCCACTGCCAGACGTCTGTCCTCTCCAGAGATTAGTCACGCCGGACGTGTTTGGAATGATCACTTTTTTAAAACTTTCAAGGATGCCCACGACCTTGACCACTTGACCGCGACACTGCTTGGAAGTTTTATCCCGCATCATTGATTTGAAGTTGATGTCCGTATTGAT
>JAZDLP010000082.1:0-9803 GCA_043801885.1 Planctomycetota bacterium
CCCGCCCTGAAGGGGCGGTGGGTGGTTATGCTCAAGAGACGAACGCTACGTCTGGGACTAAAGTTCCCGCGCCCCTTCAGGGCGCATTGGCGTTTTGACATCGTTGTCCTGTGGCTGAAGCCACAGGCTATTACCCTTCACACTTTCAGCGTGAAGACAACGATGGAGGGGAATTCCCGACTTCGTTGCTACGGTGTCGTTATATCTCGTATAATTCATATAGCTCCTATCTTGGGTTCGATTCCGGGGACATGATACAGTATATGAGTGATGAACGATAAACGATGAGCAAGGGATTTTATGCTAAAAGTTCGTCCAAATATTGAGGCTATGGCGCCGTACGTGCCGGGAGAACAGCCGCCGGTCGGCGCCAAGGTCATCAAGCTGAACACCAACGAGAATCCTTATCCGCCCAGTCCGAAAGTAGGCGAAGCGATTCGCGCGGAGGTCGGCCATGACGGCGAGCGACTGCGCTTGTACCCCGATCCGAAAGCGCTGACGCTGCGGCAAGCAGCGTCCGAAGTTTACGGCTTTCCGCTCGAACAGATCATCCACGGCAACGGTTCAGACGAATTGCTGGCGATGGTCTGCCGCGCGTTCGTAAGTGAAGGCGAGATAATCGCCTATCCATATCCGACTTACGTGCTGTACGAGACGCTGGCGCGCGCGCAGAATGCGCGTATTCAGTCGTTCGATTTCGGGCGCGATTTTTCTCTGCCGAAAGAACTGTTTAACTGCGGCGCGAAAGTAGTCTTCCTAGCCGCGCCTAATTCGCCCTCCGGCACAGTGTATTCAGCTCATCAACTGCGCCAACTGGCCAAGACACTGAAAGACGGTGTGCTGGTCTTGGATGAAGCCTACGCGGAGTTTGCTGAAAATCATCTTCTGGCTCTGGCAAAAGAACTGGATAACGTGATTGTGTTGCGCACTTTTTCCAAGAGCCACAGTCTGGCCGGCATGAGACTGGGACTGCTCTTCGCCAGCGCGGCCATCGTTGAACAACTCTGGAAGGTCAAAGACAGTTACAATCTGGACCGACTGGCGATTGTTGCGGGCGCAGCCTCGCTGCGCGACGGCGCTTGGACCGCCGCCAACACCGCCAAAGTAAAAAACACTCGCGTGCGATTGCAGCGTGAGCTAACGGCGTTGGGTTTGGATGTGATTTCCAGTCAGTCAAATTTCGTCTTTGCGCGCACGACGAATGCCAATCAAGCCGCCGGAGCCTATAAATTTCTCAAGGATCGCGGGATTCTGATCCGCTACTTCCCGGCCAGGCTTTTGGATGACGGCTTGCGCATCTCCGTCGGCACGGATGCCGAGATTGAGATGTTGCTGGCGACTTTAAAGGAGTACTTCAATGTCTAAAAACAAGACCGACAGTTCGTTGAAAAAAGTGAGTAGCGCAGGCGTTTCGCCTGCTGACGGCGGCAATGCCGCCGCCCTTTTGTCACGAGCTGTTTGTCCAGATCGCCGCTGCGCAACAATCCAACGCCAGACGAAAGAGACCAACATTGCATTATCGGTTGATCTCGATGGCGTCGGACGATCCAAAGTAAATTCGGGCGTCGGCTTCTTCGATCATCTACTCAGCACACTAGCCAAACACAGCGCCATTGACTGCGAAGTAAGTTGCAAAGGCGATGTTCAAATAGACGATCATCACGCGGTGGAAGACATCGGTATCGTGCTGGGTCAGGCAGTGCAAAAAGCATTGGGCGATAAGACCGGCATTCGGCGATTTGGTTTTGCCAGCGCGCCGCTGGACGAGGCGCTTGCGCAAGTGACCGTGGATCTCTCCGGACGAGCCTTTTTCGCGTTGAGTGGGCGACAGCGGCTCGGCAAAGGCAAGGTCGGCGCATTCGATGTCGAATTGCTCGAAGATTTCCTGAGCGCATTCGCCAACGCCAGCGGAACGACCATTCACGTGGAGATTCGCGCCGGACGCAACCGCCATCATATCTTGGAAGCGATAGTCAAAGCGCTGGCGCGAGCCTTGCGACAAGCCGTCGAGCGAGACGATCGGATTACTGATGTGCCTTCGACCAAAGGAACGCTAAAATGATTTTTGATTTTTGATTGTGGATTTTGGATTGTTTTGTTTCTTCACAGTGTTCGTTCAATCCACAATCCAAAATCAGCAATCTAAAATCAACTTATTTTAATCGAACAATCACATGGCGCTGGCGGCGTTCGGCGCGCAAATTGCCCGGCAGATCGATCTGTTTTGGTCCGCTGTCAGCGTTAAACAGAGCGCGCAGAGCGCGCGCATGGCGATATGAAAAACTGCTGTCGCCTAGATCCCAGATGACGCGCAATATTTCCAGCGCGTCGCTCAGTTCATCGGCGCTCGGTGGCTCGCCCAGTCTCGATACAGGCAGCGCGAGTCGGCCTAATCTGGAGACATTGGCGAAGGCGGCCAGCCAATCACGATTCCAAGCGCGTTTTTCAGCATGAACTTCCGCTTCTTCAGCCAATCGCCAAAGCGCGGCGCGAGCGCCCGGATGCACTTTTTTTTCCAGCAGCGGCAATACCAAGTGCCGAAGCGCATTGCGCGGAATACGAACGTCCAAATTTGTCTCGTCAGTGCAATAACGTTGCCGCTTCGAACGCAGATAAGCCAATACTTCCGCGCGAGCGCAGCCCAGCAACGGGCGCACAACCAACGGATGAGCGCATGCCGGATCGCATTGATCTGTTTGTTGAAAAATAGTGGCGACGTTACCGTCGGCTGCAGGCAAGATGCCTGCGCTACCAGTCTTTTTCAACGAACTATCAGGCAGCGCGCCGGTCTCCGACTTGCGCCACTCCAGCGTCGCTTCGACGTCAGGTTCGCCTTCCAGTCGTAGCGGGCCGCTCCAACCGATACCGCGCAAGCCGCTCAGTCCAGTTCCGCGGCACATCCGGTACAAGACCGTCTCGATTCGATCATCAGCGTGGTGAGCGACGGCTACGCAAGTCGCCGAAGCGCGCGCCGCGGCCGCCGCCAGAAACGCGTGTCGTGCGATGCGCGCCGTCTCTTCGTTAGAGCGCCGTAATGTCGTCATCAGTTTTTGCACTGGTACGAACGCGCGCAGCAGCGGAACAGCTTTGCGCGCGCACAATTTGCGGCAGAACTCTTCATCGGCGTCAGCGCTCTTCCCGCGCAGGCCGTGGTTCAAGTGCGCGGCGCAAAGCAAAAATTTTAGATCTCGTTTCTTCGACAGCTCCAACAAACAATGAAACAGCGCCACTGAATCCGGTCCGCCTGACAGCGCAATCAAGACACGTTGTCCGGGCGCGATCAACTGGCGGGAGCGGATAGCATTAGCGACACGAAGAGGCAGACGCATGAACATCCGTTCAGTCTATTTTAGCCACAGAGGACACAGAGAAACTCATTATGATTTTCGGCATGATTTAAATCAAGAACAGCTACTTTTGCGCGAAAAAAGCGCTATTCAGAAAATTACGCAGCAACTTCGGCCCTTCGCGAGTCAAAAAACTTTCCGGATGGAACTGTACACCTTCCAGCGGCCATTCGATATGGCGGATGCCCATGACTTCGTGCTGGTCTTCCGTCCGCGCAACCACTTTCAGAAAAGGCGGCAGCGTTTCTTCTTTAACGATCAGCGAATGATAGCGCGTGGCTTCAAACGGATTACTCAATCCCTCATACAAACCCAAGCCATCGTGACAAATTTGCGAGGTCTTGCCGTGCATCAATCGTCCGGCTCGAACGATGGTCGCGCCAAACGCCGCGCCGATTGACTGATGACCCAAGCAGACGCCCAGAATCGGCGTCTTGCCCGCAAAAGCGCGAACGACGGCTACCGAAATTCCCGCTTCGTCCGGTGTGCATGGGCCCGGAGAGATAATAATCTTTTCCGGCCTGAGACGCTCGATATCGGCGATTGTTATTTTGTCGTTACGAGCTACCCGCAGCTCGGCGCCCAGACTGCCCAGCGCCTGAACCAGGTTGTAGGTAAACGAGTCGTAGTTGTCAATAATCAGGATCACAGATCACTCCGTCTCAATCAGAGGCAGTTTTTTTTGTGGCGGCCTGTTGGTCGGCGGGGCGCCTTCGAAGCTGCCGCGATGAGTAGGGCCGCCGGCGTTCAGTTCGCCGGTCAGCAGGTTGACGGTTACACGTTTTGGCACGATCAGCACCGTGCCTCCGGTCGCAGTATCTTTGGAGTATATTTTGACTTCATCTTTTGGTTTTTTCATTTCCATGATGAATAAGTTGCGCTGCATGTCGTACAAACCTTTATCGAAGAGCAGCGTGTAATCACCCGTCTTTACTTCTACGCGACCGATGCATTCGAGACTCTTAAGCGCGCCGCCGAACATGGATGTATTGGTTTGAGGCTGACCGGGCGGCGGCAGAAGTAGTTGGAGAGTAACTTCGTCGGCGAACATTTTCGTGGCTGTCTGACTTTGGACTTCCTGGCAGATCACCACGTTGCGTGTAATATGAATTCTACCGGAGGAACTCTCGTAATAGATTTCACCGTCCGCCTGCAACCGAATTTTACCGCCACCGGTCATCATGCTGAATCCTGGCAACATACCACCGGTAGTTGGCTTGGGCGATGGCGATTTTGGATCCTGCGGCATGGTCATGATGGCGACCGGTCGGCCTAGAGCGCGGAAGATTCCGAGACGCTGATCGCTGATGAATTTTTCAGCCTCGATTACATCATCGCCCTGCCACAGCGTAGCTCGCCCGCCAGTGGCGCGGTCGCCTTCGATGACATACTGATCTTTCAGCGATTCGCCGCGCGGGCCATGCTTGGTTTCATAAACCAGCGTCGCGCCACGACCGGAACGTTGTGGCGAAGAGATTTCGACGTTGCCCTGAGCATCCAGCAACTCTGTCTGACCGGTTTTCAAATCACGCACCACGCGGATTTTCTGGCCACGCAATACAAACCGGCTCTGAACTTCCTCAATCTCCACGTCTTTGGTTAACAATAGCACTTCTTTATTATCGTTTACGCCGCCCGCGCCAGGCGATTGCTTGATCTCACGCGAAAAATCGCCCAAAGCTCGGAGTATCAGATCGCCGGATGAGAAATCACCCAAGCCGGGTTCGCCGGTTTTGTCGAGCGAATTATCTTTCGAAACTGGTTTCGGCGCCGGAGCGAGAATCCACGGAAAACCCGCGGTGGGTTTTCGAACGATGCGTTCCAGCTCTTCCTCTTTGACGCGAGGCGCGGACTGGGACGGCGGTTCACCACCGTTGCAGACTACCGCGGTTAAACTCCAAACGACGAGCAAATGCAAAAAAAAGAGATTTTTGATTTTTGATTTTTGATTTTTGATTGAAGGAAAAAAGATCGTTTTTTGTGGCAATTTTTGACTTGAGCGACCAACTTTGAAAATTCGCAATCGCGTAGGGACACGGCATGCCGTGCCCCTACGGTTGGGTCGAGTGATATTTTCGGAGCAGAGACACAGAGGTGTCTTTGTAATTGAGGACAATTTATAGACTTCGATAATTGCCTCGATTATCTTTTCCATTATTTTGTACACGATGTTTTTCTCTGTGTCCTCTGTGGCTTGGCCGCGCTACGACTTCGACGCGGACACCTTCTTCTTCTGAACCGGGCTATCTTCTTTGCGACGCGAAGCGGGCGCTTTTTCACGATAGGGCAGCATCAGCAGCATGCCTCCGGGTTTGAAAGCGCCAGTCTTGCCGTCCAAGTTCAAATTCTTCTGAACACTCATAAAACGTGTGCCGCCGCTGGAATCCGCCAGATAAATTCGCACGTCGTTCTCCGGATCGTCCACAACCAGCGCGGAGGTCTCGTTTTGAACATTATGCAGGAGTCGGTCGCACTGAACTACCTGATCCGATGTAGTCAACTCAACATTACCGACGCACTCGATGGTCTTCAAGTTACCGGAGAACAAGTCGTCTGCGCTGGTCGCTTTAGACGTTACGACGGTCGGCGACCGATCATCCATGATCAGAAACACATCGTCAGCCAACAGTTGGAAGTCTGGCTGCCGCAAAATAACATTCTTGCGAATGGTAACTTTACCGGTCTGGTCCTGACTGAATTCGCCATCGCACTGCAGCATTAATTTTGCGCCAGTTTGAAATGAGATGCCTTTGATCAAGGCGTCAGATTTTGACGCGGCCGGCGATGGAATGGTCGCCGTGGCCGGCTGATCTGTCGGAGGCGCATTAAAAACCGCCACCGCTCCGCCCAGCGCGCGGAAATTATTTGTCTTGCCGTCGAGAGTTTCGATCAGGAATTTGTCCGCTCGAATAGCGCTGCCGCCCTTGAATAGCGTAGCCTTGGTCTCATTCTTGCGGCTGCCGGTTACGGTAATGAGTTTCCGTTGTGATTCGCCGGGCTTTGAGGACTTCATGTCCACGCTGAAAGTTTCGCCCGTGGCCTGCAATTCGTTCATGGTGACGTTGACCACGCCTTCACCGTCGAGGAAATCCACTTCGCCGAGTGGCAGGTCGCGCATCAACTGAATTTTGTTTCCGCGCAATTTTAATCCGCCTTTAGGCTGCTCGATGTTCACGTCATCTTTGAGCAGCAACACTTCGCGGATGCGCGGCGGCCCCTGCGGCACGGGAAGTAACTTTCTCTCGCGAGTTAATGTCCCGCGCAGTGTGATAATCGTAATCTCATTGCCAAAACTCATGGCCTCTACGGGCGGATCAGCGGGGTTCAACTTCGTGACGGCGTGATTTGCCAGCGCCGGTGTTGCCTGTGCCGGATAAATAATCAGGCGCTTTGGCCCGCTGGCTGGCATGATAAAGGCTTCGGCGCGACTACGATAATTGAACTGCTGCGCCGAAGCTTCGCCCTTCGAACTCTTCACTTGCGCGGGTTTCTCCGCGGTTCCCACCAGAAACAGATTGTCGTTAAGATTATCGTAAAACATTCTCTGACATTCGAGACTGAAAGGCTGCGGAGGCGCAACTGTCCCCGACGCGCTGGGGATTATCTGCATGCCGCTTATTGTAATCCCGCCAACCGCCTCGGCGTAATCAGGAAAACTTCCCGCGCCAGGCATGCTGTCCGACGGATACTGAATACGAAGACATTTGCAATGCATATCGGTGCGTTCGCCGGCAATCTCCCGTCCCTGGCTGTCAACGGGCGTCTTGATCAAGCGAACATCATTCAGGAATTCAAAGCGCCGTCCCAACAAGACGGGCCGCAAAGTGGCCGGATCTTGAGCGGGATTAGCGTCCGTCACGACTGGCGCATCCGGTGATGCGACGGACTGTTTGACGCGCGGCACGGCGGCCAGATCGAAGATCGCCGGCCCGGCGCAAGTAACGACGGTTCGCGAAGGCGGCACTGGCGCGGAGGGAAGCTTCGGTTTTTTCTTTTGTTCGATGTTGCCCGACGCGGCAACTGTGGGTTGAAACGGGAGCAGTACGGACATAGTTGTTGCCGTGGTCTCCAGGCGCACATTGCGTCGGAAGATAACTCGATTGCGTTCCACCTTGGACCGACCAGCGGTGCGCCAGTCGTCATCATAAACAATATTCTGTTTGTCGTAGGCGCCGGATTCGTAGATCATGCCTTGTCCTTCGATCACAGTGATGGAAGTTGTGCCGTCTGATTGCGGTGTCATGAACCGCGCCGTCACCAGCGGATCCGGATCGTCTGGCTTGGCGCTGCAATTGTAGAGCACAATCTCGTCGGCGCCGATAGACGGCTCACGCCACGTTCGCCAGTTTAATCGGTCTGTTGATATTATCGCCAGCGGCGTCTCGGGCTTGCCGGGTTCTGGCTTGGGATAGACAGTCATGGTGACGACGTTGGTAGCGCGACCCTCGTTCGTTGCCAGATCAATCACCGCCTGAGGCGCCGTGATCACAATGCGTCCGCCATAAGGCAGCCCTTCAGGCAAAACGACATTATCAGGCGACTTATTTACCGACGACGATTTCGAGTGCTTGTCTGTCGCGTCACCCTTGCCTTTGCTACTTTTCTTCTGCAGCACAAACGGCGATTTGGTGATGTAGTGAGTAATCCGCATCTGTTTAAGATGAACTTCCTTTTCACGTCGAACCGCTTCCTGCGCTTCTATAACAATCTCCAGTTCTTCATTGTTGTCGCGTTCAGAGCGAAAGTTTTTGGCATAGCGAAAATCGTAACCAAGCAATTGCATTACATTAAACAAGCCGCCACTGTTCTCCGTGGAGGAAGCGCGCGCGCGGGCTGATGCCTTCCGCCAGACTTCCGCGCCGTCCGGAATATTGAACTGCGACGGTGGCGCTTGCGTGTCTAATGGCTGATCGGATCGCTCCAGTGTCACAATGCCCGCCAGCGGCTCAGTGGGATCTCTTTCGATTTCTTCCGCGCGCGTCGCGGATTCGGAAATCGCCAAGCACCCCAGTGCTAATAACGCCAAACTGATGCGGCATTTTTTTAAGTATAGGAATTGCAAAGTTGGTCACTCAAATTTTAAATTGCCATCAAAGGCAATCTGTTTTCCTTCAATCCACAATCCACAATCTAAAATCTAAAATTCCTTTTTATTCATGCAGACCAGTCCGCTTCGGCGACCATCTCGCTCCGGCCCAGGTAGCGTTCAATGGCTTTTTCCCACGAACCATCCACGCGTTGCTTCAACAGGTGTTCGCAAATCTGACGCACACCACCGCGTCCGCCGGAACGCGTGGCGATCACGTGGCAGGCTCGACGCACATCCGCATGCGCGTCCTGAGGACAACAAGCTAACCCGACTAGCTCCAGTACTGACAGATCAATCAAGTCGTCGCCGACGAAGGCCGTCTGCGCCGCACTGCATCCGGTTTCAGACAATAATTGCCGGAAGACGGGGAGCTTCACCTTCGCCCCTTGTTTTACTCGCGATGGTGGAATATGCAGTTCACGCGCCCGCGCATCCACCACAGGCGAACTACGCCCAGTAATCAGCGCCAGCAACAGGTCCGCCAGATGCAAAAAGGTCATGCCTGATCCGTCGCGTGCGTGGAAGAATTTACTCTCGATTCCATCGGCATTCAGCACAATCCGTCCGTCCGTCAGCACTCCGTCCACATCAAATACGACCAGCTTGATCGCTTGATAAACTTCCGGCGGCGGAAACCCTTTCCCACCCGGCAGCGCCAATAAATCTTTGTCGTCAATCATTAAACCAGATCCTGAATGTCAAGCAGTCCGAGTACTTTCATGTTTTCGTCCACGACCGGCAGAGCATTAATATGTTTTTCGCGCATTAGCGTCTGGGCGTCAACCACTAGCGCATCACAATGGATCGCCTGACACGGACTGGTCATATACGCCGCGATTGGTTCGCGAATGGTCTGCGGCGCCTTGAGAATCATTCGTCCAAAATCGCCATGTGTAAAGATGCCGATTAATCGTCCGACGTCGTCCACGACGATTACGGCGCCGTTGCGCGGCGGCCTGGCCATCAGTTCCAGCGCCGCGCCGATAGTTGCCGTGCCGGGAACGGTCACCATCCGTTCGCCACTGCGCATGGCCTCCACAACTTTCATCAGACGGCGGCCCAGCGTTCCGGCTGGATGAAGCAGCGCGTAATCTTCCTGCGTGAAACCGCGAGCTTTTAGCACACTCAACGCCAGCGCGTCGCCCATAGCCAGCAGCGCGATGGTCGAAGCGCTAGGCGCCATGCGTAGCGGACAAGGCTCTTCCAGTTCACCGATTGCCAGAACTAGATTCGCGGCTCGTCCTAATGAGGATTCCGCCAGCGCAGTGATGGCGATCAGTCGGCAACGGATACGTTTGAACATCGGTAATAGCCGCAGTAATTCGTCGGTTTCTCCTGAATTGGAAACCGCCAGCACTATGTCTTGC
>JAZDLP010000005.1:0-9678 GCA_043801885.1 Planctomycetota bacterium
TTCAAACTCCGACGCTGAATAACGAGCAGTTTTCCGAGCTGGCTCAACTGCAAGAAGACGCTCTTCAGCGCGCCAACTTGCTGAAGCCGAAAGCTGAAGCCGAACTGAAACGTGTCATGGAAATGCCGCCGTCAGCGCCGATCCCGACTCCTCCACCTCAAAAAGTTTCACCTGACCCAAAGCTTCCCGCGAATGATGATCAAGACAAACCGCAATCGCCGACGCAGCCGGATCCTGAAAAAATTAAAGAAGGGTTTCGCAAAGCTATTGAACTGGCGCCGCAGGCGGTGGAGAAGATGAAACGCGCCGCGGATGCGTTGCGTGGCAAAAAGTTCGAGAGCGCGCGGCCTGAAGCCGAGGAAGCGAAGCGAATCCTTGAAGAAATTGCCAAGGCGCAGCCAAAAAACGAACCGCCGCCAAAGCAAGACCAAAAAGATCAGGATAAAAAAGAGCAGCAGAAGAACGAACAAAATCAGGACGAAAAGAAAAAAGAGCAGGAACAGAAGAAATCGGATGAAGAAAATAAGCCGCAGGAAAAAAAACAACTGTCGCCGGAACAAATTGAAGCTCTGTTGCGAAAAGTGCGTGAACGCGAGAAAATAAAACGAGATCGCGACCGCGAACTTAAAGGACGGATGCTCGGACAGCAGTCGGTGGAGAAAGATTGGTGATGCGGCAGAATTGGCGCTGGGTATTGGCGTTCATGGCGATCTTCTTCGCCACACGGTTTAGCTGCGCGGTGGAAGCACCGCAAGTAAAAGTTCAACTTGGCGAGACCGAAATTTATCTGGGCGAAAGCGTTGAATATCAGGTAACGCTGCAGAACATCAAGTCCGTCTCCACGCCAGATATGTCCGCATTCGCCGCGGACTTCACGGTTGTGGCGCAGGGCGACCGTTCCATGAACAGTTCATCTATCATTATTATCAACGGGCAAATACGCGAACAGTCCGCCTTCGGGCATGTCTTCGCCTTCAAGCTGACACCCAAACGCGCCGGTGAACTAATCGTTCCTGCTCCCACTACTTCGATTGACGGACGTCAGATTTCCGGCAATCCGCTCGCTCTGCGCGTGATCGCGCAGGAAAAACAGGATCTCGTGGTGATGGAGCTGGTCACAAGTAAAACGCAAATCTATCCGACTCAGCCGTTCGACGTAACGTTGCGCATACTAATCAAGCCACTGCCCAAAGACAATCAACACGATCCTCTCGCGCCTCTGCAACAAGCTCCGGCACTCGACATAAATTGGCTGCAACCACCTGCTGGTCTTGATGTAGCAGATCTTAAGACATGGCTCAACGCGCTAATCTCGCGCGGCGGCTCCGGATTTTCGATCAATAATCTGACATATGAGCACGGTTTTTTTGAAACGCGCCACGCTCTCTTTAATCTGGCGGCGGGCCGCGAGATTCGCGCCGGCCTGACTGGCGAGAAGATTGAATATTTTGTGTATGAACTTAAACGCGAGTTCACGCCGCAGAAGACCGGCTCTTATCAATTTGGTCCCGCGACTTTGAAAGGCAATTTTGTGGATGGCCTCACGGGACGGCGCTACACCACGCGCCGACTCGTGCTGGCGGCGACACCGAAAACAATTGAAGTAATTGAAGTGCCTGCGCCGCGCCCGCCCACTTTCTGCGGCGGGATTGGGCCTCATCTTGTTTCCGCCTCGGCCAATCCCACCACTCTGCGCATAGGCGATCCACTGACTTTGACGTTGAAAATTCAGAAACTGCTAGGCGCCGGTTCGCTCGATTTGATCTCAGCTCCGAACCTTGCCTCAAATGCGCAACTCGTCGAAGGCTTCGAGATCATTGATCAAGCGCCTACCGGAGATATCAAAAATGATACAAAATGTTTCTCGTATGGGCTTAGGCTCAAAAAATCTGGCGTGAACATTCCGGCATTGACTGTAACTTTCTTCAATCCCGAGACAGCGCAATTTACAGACAGTAGTGTCTCTCAGATCAAACTGAACATATCGTCGAGCGCGCCATTGAAAGCGAGCGAGCTTGTTGGCGTTGTTCCCGCCGGTCGTCCGCGCGAGATTCGCGTTTCAGAACAAGGCGCCTTTCAAAATATCACCAATGTCTCGGAACTGGCGGATCAGCGCGTTGATCCATGGCGTTATGTCGTTGGCGCTGGCGCGGCGTGGTTGATATACGGCGGACTCTGGTGGTGCGTGACACGTCATCGCCACAGAGCAAACGATGCGATCTGGCAACGACGCCGATACGCGCAACGGGATGCGTTGCAGCGATTGAAGGCGGCGCACGCGGCCATTGATGATGGCAAGACAGCAGACGCCATCCGGCACGCGCGCTCTGCAATCGTGGAGTTGATCGGCGATATGTTGAATCTGCCTGCAACCGGCATGACGGCGCGCGAAGCTGATGTCGCGCTTGCCCAAGCGGCTATCGCTGAACAGATTCGCGCCAGAGCGGTTGGATTGTTGGAAAGCATCGAGACCGCCGAGTATGGTTTGCCGGCAGCGCAAGACGTCCGCGGTTTATTGACGAACACTGAAAGCACGCTCCTCGATTTGCGCCGCGAATTGGACGCCAAAATATGATAACTGTTCAGTTATTTCAATCCGACGGATGCGTCGGATCCGACGGATTTCACGGGCAGCGGTTGTTTGCTGTCCGTGAGTACCATCAGATTGAAGTGGCTAAACGGCTATCAAAAATCAAAAATCTTCTTTTGTTCGTAGCGGTCATCAGCGGACTCTACCTTGTCTCGCATGCCGAAGAGCAAAACATGCGCGAACGCAATTTTGTGCGCGGACTGGAGGTTTTTGATCATGCAAAAACTCCTGAAGATTATGGCAAAGCGGCCGAACTCTTCGAAACGTTGTTGGAAAATGATTATCAAAATGGAGCCGTTTACTACAATCTGGGCAATGCGCGTTTGCGCGCCGGTGAATACGGCAAAGCGATTGCCGCTTATCGCAAGGCTAAGTTGTACAGGCCACGCGATCAATATTTCGAGATGAATCTAAAACAGGCGCTGCACTGCGCGCCGGGTTGCCTTCCCGAGCAGCCGCGACCGTGGTGGAAACTCGTGCTCTTCTGGAGCGACCAGTTGGCTTACTCCGAAAAATTCCAGATCGCGCTGGCCGCCTTTTGTGTTGGAGCGGTTCTGACGTTCATCGCGTTGTTATGCGGATTTCGCAGAGGTTACTGGATTAGCGCTGCCGTCGTTACCGTCGCGCTGATCTTGTCCATAGACGCCGCGTTAGCCTATATTGAGGTGAATTATATGTCGCGAGCTGTTGTGATTACAGAGACCATCGCACGCAAAGGCATTGGCGAAAACTACGAACCGGCCTTTAATCAACCGCTGAAAGATGGCGCGGAATTCATCATCATTGATCGCAGTGGCGATTGGATATTCGGCCACTTTGAAGGCGCAGGCGACGGCTGGCTGCGCCGCAATTGTATCGTCGAATATCTCCCGATCTTTCAGAAATAGATGGTGACAATTATGGCAAACTACTTAAGTTGCATGGCGAATGAGAAATGGAGCTATAGATGAACGCGGATTTCGGACAAGTCCTCCTGGCCGCGTTAGCGGCAGGTGGAGGCACGACTCTGGGGGCAAGCGTCGTGTTTCTGTTTCATCGCGTAAACGCTCGTCTCTACTCGCTGATTCTCTCCTTCTGCGCGGGCATAATGATGTTTGCGGTGATCGAAATGTTTACTCAGTCGCACGGCTTGGCTGGGCATCGAGTAGCTTTCATGGGTCTGTTAGCTGGGCTGGCGGTCTTCATGGTCCTCGACTGGATTCTGCCACATGCCCATATGGTGCTATCCGGTGTGGAGCTTTCATCTGGACGACACAAAGCTGCGCTGCTGATAAGTGCCATGACTCTGCATAACATCCCAGAAGGATTTGCGATCGCTGCGGCATTTGCTACTTCCTCCGATCTCGGCTGGCTGGTGACGATGAGTATCGCTCTGCAGGATATACCTGAAGGACTGGTGATCTCGGCACCGATTGCCAGTAGCGGAAGTACCGTGCGTACCAGTTTCTACTGGGGACTTTTCTCGGGTTTAGTGGAATCCGTAGCCGCAATTGTCGGATTCCTTTTTCTACGCGCGGTCATGTCCATCACACCGTGGGCACTGGCGTTTGCGGCCGGAACTATGACCTACGTGGCGTGCTTCGAGCTTTTACCTGACGCTCTAAAACCAGAGCACCGGCGGGCGGGACTACTTGCATTCGTGATCGGATTTGGCTTGGCCTACGGACTGTCGGTTCTGTTGGGATTTTGCTAGTGACTACTGATCGCGATACGTTCTCTGTCGGTGGCGCGACTGACGAACTGCTTGCCCGGCCATTGCAATACGTCAAAGGCGTCGGGCCGGTGCGCGCCAAACTGCTGGCGCGACTGAATCTTCAAACGCTGCAAGATTTGTTATTTCACTTTCCAATCGCGCACAAGGATCGCGCCAGCATCACGCCAATCGCCAAACTGGAAGTTGGCGTTGAAGCCAACATCGTTGCTCAAGTGCTTGATGTGCGCGGCCAGCGATTCAAAAACAAAGAGAAAATCGAAGCATTTCTGCAAGACGAGAGCGGCGAAATTCGCGCCGGCTGGTGGAACCCCTGGGTCGCCGAGAAATTGATCCCAAACGGCTGGGGATTTTTCTCCGGCAAAGTGACGCAGTTCAATAAGCGCAAAGAATTCGCCAATGCTGAATTCGAAATATTCAGCGAAAACGACGAATGTCCCGGTGATAAGGAACAGCGAAAGGCAGGCGGGACGCCTGCAGTACTCGGCGAAAGCAACGAAGAATCCGGCGACAAAGAACAGCGCGTTCGGCCTGTCGGACCCAGCTTCGGGCGAATCGTTCCGATTTATAATCTGCGCCCAAAACAACGCTTGCCCAGCGGCGAAGAAGCGCCGGAGATTCGCAGTACGCAAGGTTTTTTGCGCAAAATTGTCTTCCAGACGCTCGAAGCCGGCGCGGCGGAACGGTTGCGCGACCAGCTTCCAGAATCATTGCGCGAAAAACTCGGACTACCGAGTCTCGCCAGGGCGATTCGCCAATTCCATTTCCCGGATTCGTTTGAAAAACTCAAACAAGCGCGACGACGACTGGCATTTGAAGAACTGTTTATTATTTCATTGGGCGTGGCGCTGCGGCGTGCTCAAATTCAAAAATTATCCGTGCCAAAAAAGTTGACGCTGACGCCGGTGATCCAAAAACGCATTCTGGCGCGATTGCCGTTCGCTTTGACGCCTTCGCAAACGCATGTGTTTGGCGAGATTGCCGCCGACCTGGCCGCTCCGTATCCGATGAATCGCTTATTGCAAGGCGATGTGGGCAGCGGCAAAACCGCCGTGGCCGTCGCGGCCATGCTGCTTTGTGTCGCTCACGGCGCGCAGGCCGCGCTGTTAGCGCCCACTGAAGTCCTCGCCGAACAACACGCTCGCGTGTTTTCCGCAATGCTCGCCAATTCGCGCGTTAAAATCGGATTGCTGCGCGGCGGCTCGGCGCAGCTTTACGTTTGCAGTGATGACGCTTCCACGGGTTCAATGCAAAGCGTTACGCTGACTCGCGACGATTTTCTCCAAAAACTGGCCAATGACGACATTCATATCGCCATCGGCACACACGCGCTGCTGGAAGAAGATGTGAAGTTCAAGCGACTGAGCTTGATTGTGGTAGATGAGCAACATAAGTTCGGAGTCTCGCAGCGCCACGAGTTGCGCCGAAAAGGCGTCTCGCCACACGTACTGGTTATGACCGCCACGCCCATCCCGCGAACATTGACCCTGACATTGTACGGCGATTTGGATGTTTCGCGCATCGGCGAGCCGCCTCCGGGACGCGGTGAGATTATCACTAAGTGGGTGAAGGAAACTGAACGCGAGAAAGTTTACCGCCTTATCATTAATGAATCGCGACAAGGCCACGCCAGTTATGTGGTCATGCCGCGAATTGGTGGCGAAGATGCCATCGAAATGGACGCCACCGCCAACAGTGTTAAAACGCGTTCCTCCACGCGCCTGTGGAACGAAGTAAAGAGTGTGGAAGAGGAAGGCAAACGCTTACAGGCGCATCTGCCGACGTTGCGCATTGACATACTGCACGGGCGCATGTCCAGCCGGGATAAAGACGCGGTGCTGACCAAACTGCGAAGCGGCAAGTTGGATGTGTTGGTCAGCACGCAGGTTATTGAAGTCGGCATTGATCTGCCTACCGCGACAGTCATGATGATCGAAAACGCCGAAATGTTCGGCCTGGCGGCGCTACATCAGTTGCGCGGACGCATTGGCCGCAGCTCCAGGAAATCGTACTGTCTGGTCTTCGGCGCGCCGTCTACCGATGAAGCGCACGAACGGCTGAAGACATTCGTCGCCATGCGCGACGGCTTTAAGATCGCCGAGGCTGACTTCAAGCTGCGCGGACCGGGACAGTTCTTCGGCACACAGCAGTCCGGCATGCCGGAATTGAAAGTGGCGGACTTGCTGCGCGACGACGATATTTTAAGCCTCTCACGCGAGCAAGCGTTCGAACTGGTTAAGCGCGATTCGACGCTCAGTCAACTCGAACACGCCGGTCTGAAGCAACGCGTCCAAGAAGTGCTGGGGCAGCGACTGAAATTGATTGATGTGGGATGAGCGATTTTTTGAATTTTTGGGCATGGTTCAAATCTGCAAGCGTTAGGGTAACACTTTTGACGATTGAAAACATGTCCCGTTAGGGACATACGATAATAGCCCAGCGATTTATCGCTGGGGAAAAGATGAATGCGAGATTAGTCCCGTTAGGGACGAATGAACGCTATGTTTTTGGGTAACCAGCTAATGCCCTCCTTCATTCGTCCCTCTAGGACTCAGACGTGTAGGTGTACGCTGACCCAGCGTTGAAACGCTGGGCTATCCTGAGTCACCACCGATCAATTAGCTTTCGATTTTTTGCCAGGCCATTCGCGCGGCGCCGAGAATGCCGGCGTCATCGCCCAACACGGCCAGACACAACTTGCAATCTTTCCAGATAGGTTTGTAAACGTGAAAACTATTCTCCAAGTGATTAATGACACGCGAAGTAATCAACTCGCCGGCCAGCGCCATGCCGCCACCGAGAATTACGCAACTGGGGTTGAAGACGTTGATTAGACTGCCCATTCCGCAAGCCAGCCAATTGCAGCAGCGATCCAGCAGCGCGCTGGCGAAGGCGTCGCCGTTGCGCGCGGCGTCGCAGACCAGGCGAGCGTCAACTTTTTCAAGGCCGCTGGCGCCGCTGCACATTTTCCACAGCGCGCTTAACTGGCCTGCGGGATCGGTCCGCAACGCTTCGCGAGCGTCACGGCCCAGCGCCGACGCGGATGCGTAGGCTTCAAGACACCCGATGCCGCCGCAAGCGCATTTGCGGCCGTTATATGCGATAGAAACGTGTCCAAACTCAGTGCCAAGATTATGATGGCCGTGATAGACATTGCCGTTAATCACGCATCCGCCGCCAATGCCGGTGCCAAGCGTAAAAATTAAGACGATGTGTTTGTCCTTGCCGGCGCCCAGCCAGGTTTCGCCCAGCGCAGCCAGGTTGCCGTCGTTATCGGCGACCACCGGCAAACAGATTTGCCGCGCCAGTTCGGTAGTGAACGGATAGCCGACGCTGCCGGGAATGTTGCAGGCTGGCAGACGGAACTGACCGGTGTCCTGATCCGGCACGCCTGGTGTACCAACACCCACGGCAACCGTCGCCGGCCCACGGACTTTCTGAACCAGTTGCGCAATATTAGTCACCACTGCGGCCATGCCGGCCTCGGCCTGAGTGGGCATCTTGTCGCGAAAGAGTATTTTGCCGACGTCATTCACCCGCGCCGCACGAATGTTCGTTCCACCCAAATCTACCGCCACTACGTCAGTCATTAATTATCGCCCAACGCTCCCAACTCGATCTCTCGCAATATCATCAGCATACCTTTTTTCTGCCATTAGCGCTACCTCATAAAATAGCGTCCGCTTCCGTATGCGAGATGTAAGGCGGCGAAGGGGTGAGGAGTGAGAAGCTTTCGTTTCCGTACGCTCAATGTAGTGCCCTTCGCCACTCACCCTCGTCCCTTTCGTGCGACTCAGAAATCATCCGACGGCTGAGGCCTTGATGGCTGACGCTTTGATGGTTCAGGCAACTTGAAGTCCTTCAGAGCATTCTTCACTACCGGATCCCCAACGAAGTGCTTTCTCAACGTGTTACACACATACTCAAGCGTGTTGTGGTTCTTCTCCGCCACCAGTTGTTTGAGAAGCAAGTCGCGCACCTTCTCTCCGCCCATACGACCCAACATACGGATGGTACTACCGCGCATTTGGACGTTCTGATTGGCGAGATTCTTATTGAGTGCCACAAACATCTTCTCGATAAGTGGTTGCGCCTTCTCTCCGTCCATGCTGATCAGTATATCGACGGCGCAATGACGCACACTGGCATTTTGATCGGCGAGCGCTTTCTCGATAAACGCCATCGCTCTCTCCCCGCCCATGCGATGCATCACACAGATGGTACGACTGCGCACGTTGGCGTCCTGATCGGCGAATGCTTTCTCGATAAGTGCCAACGCCTTCTCTCCACTCATGCACTCCAGCGCATCGACGACGCGAAGACGCACACTGACGTCTTGATCGGCGAGCGCCTTCTCGATAAGCGGTAGCGCATTCTCTTCGTCCATGCTCATCAGCGCATTGACGGCGTTAACACGCACATCGACGCTTTGGTCGGCGAGCGTCTTCTCGATAAGTGGTAGCACTTTCTTTCCGCCTATGCTCATTAGCGCGACGACGGCACGATAACGTATACTGACTTCTTGATCGGCGAGCGCCTTCTCGATAAACGCCAGTGCTTTCTTACCGCCCATGCTACCAAACGAGCGGACGGCAAAACTACGAACATGGACGTTTTGGTCGGCGAACGCTCTCTCAATGAGCGTCATCGCTTTCTCGCCGCCCACGCCCCCTAGCATTTCGACACCCATCATGCGCACTTCAGCGTCCTGGTTGGCGAGCAGCTTCTCGATGAGCGGCAACGTCTTCTCGCCGTCCACGTGGCACACGCGACTTAGCGCACGGAGGGCGTTACTCCATACTTGGACGTCTTTATTAGCGAGCGCCTTCTCAATGATCGCCAACACCTTCTTCCCACCCATGCTGCCCAGCGCGCAAGCAGCGCCATAGCGCGAGTTGTTGTCCCCATTGACGAGCGCTTTCTCGATAAGCGCCAGCGCCTTATCGCCGCCCACGCTGCCTAACGCGCCAACGGCGCTACTGCGCACTTGGACATCTTTGTCGGCAAGCGCTTTCTCGATGAGCGCCAGCGCCTTATCGCCGCCCACTCTGCCTAACTCGCCAACGGCACTACTGCGCACTTGGACATCTTTGTCGGCAAGCGCTTTCTCGATGCGCGCCAGCGCCTTATCGATGAGCGCCAGTGCCTTATCGCTGCTCACGCTGCCTAACTCGTCAACGGCGCTACTGCGTACTTGGGCATCTTTGTCGGCCAACGCCTTATCGCCGCCCACGCTGCCCAACGCGCCAAGGGCGCTACTGCGCACTTGGGCATCTTTGTCGGCCAACGCTTTCTCGATGAGCACCAACGCGTTCTCGCCGCCCGCGGTGACTAACGCGCAAACGGCGCTGCTGAGCACGTAGGGCGTGGGGGGGGC
>JAZDLP010000028.1:0-4049 GCA_043801885.1 Planctomycetota bacterium
CAGCCTTCTTTCTCCTGATGCTTCAGTGGCCGCCTTTTCGACGCTTCCCACCGTCAGGATAGCTACTCGGCTCTTGCAGTCCGAACCGAGACGGGTCTTCCACCCGCTGGATGGATGCGCTATCATGGCGCACTGGTTCAAATCTGGGTAACACTTTGCAATAATGAGCGACAATAGCCCAGCGTTTCAACGCTGGGTCAGCGTACACCTACACGTCTGAGTCCCAGAGGGACGAATGAAGGATGGCATTAGCTGGTTACCCAAAAACATAGCGTTCATTCGTCCCTAACGGGACATGTTTTCAATCGCCAAAAGTGTTACCCTCCACTTGCGCTTTTGAACCATGCCGGAATTGTCAAAGGCGTTTTCGGTCTTGCAGTAAAGCTGAATTTAAGTAAACTATATGAATTAAATAGCCACTAACGTTTATAATGTTTTTACAGCGCGGTCATGGATTTAGAATCGGAGGAGATTATGTCAAAAGATAAGAACGTCGTGCGCGCGATTGCGTTGGGTCTCGTAATGGCCGCCTTGGGGTTTTGTTATGCCACAGCAACAAGCAGTCGGGAGTCTGTGGCGCCAACGATCATCGCCGGCAGTCGTGCGGTGGGTAGTTCTACGATCCATTTTACGAACGCCTTGTTGGCGGCCGGAGTGCCTCCAGCTCTGGATACTTTTGATTTGGGCGATGCGTTCTACGGGTCAGTCATCACGCGCTACGTTACCGCGACTGGCGGTGCGCGCCCCTATCGCTTCGCGCCTGTGGGGCTGGTGCCGCAGATGGCCGCTAATTCAACATTTGTGTTGTATGCTTCAGGCGGCATGATGGGTTCCATCGCCGTGGGCACAGTGTCGCCATTGTCCTTTACGAGCTACGTCTCTGACTCGACAGGCACTCTGCCTCAGATGGGAGCCGGTATATTCAACATTAATTTATTTACCAGCAGTCACACCATCTTTCGTTTCGCTGTAGATAAGATTAATAACGGCGTGTTGGGATTGGCGTATATTTCCAAGTTGGAGACACTGGGTGGCAATATACCGGTAGTCTTCAGCGTTATGCCAAATACACTGGCGATGAATGGCGTGCCGCGAGGCTCGGCCGGCGGACTGGAAGTGATCGGCCTGTCGTTGGCGCAAGATGGCACCATTTTCGGCCGCCCGCTGGAAGTGGGACGTGTTACTTTTATGGCGCGAGCGATTGACGGCTTGAAACGTATCGCTACTAAACGCAATCCCGCAGATATGACTATGGATCAGGAGATATCTTTTAACATTGAAGACACCGGCACCACTAACACCAACTACACCACATTGACTTGCAGTGTCAAAGGAGACACTAGCAAAGTCGGCAAAGACAGCATCAAGTTTAGTGGACTGATAAATCTAAGCGGCATTCAGATTAATTGGCTTGTTGGCTATCCTTTTGTTTTCCGTCTAGGGGGCGCTTCTTTCGCCGGGCAGTTTAATTTGAAAGGCCAAGTAGTGAATAATCGTGGCGGCCCGATTGTGTTTCCGGATGGTAGCCGTCTGAAGTGTCACGTAAATGCGCGCAACGGGCAGATCAAAGGCACGGTAACCAAGGCCAACTTGAGCAAACAGCTTGGCGTGGCTAATTTTGTAGATCGAACCCCCACACGTTTAGGCGTTAATCTCTCCGTATTCAACTCGCATCCTATTACTTTTGCAACTAATATAATGGTGGGCATTGTGGGTGCCGATATGCTTGAGTTTGCGACGCGACGTGCCGGCAATAAATTCGGCTTGAATTTTAATCTCGGCAAGATCGGGAAACCATTGGGCGGCATCTTTCAGATAGTCTCCGTCAAGGGTATAGATAAGAAGACGATCACAGGCGAAGAAGGCGATATTTGGGCGGCCAAATTTCTCATCGGGCCGCGCACCGGCATTGACCCCACACCAGGACTGGACGGGATTAGCGCGCTGGGTGTGCGAATTGGCACCAGTTATGTGAATCGGATAAGCGGACAGAGTTTGATCAGCGGCAAGGATGGCAGTGCCACGTTGAATATATCCACCGATGCGCCGGTGGTGACCAAGCTGAAAATCAATGCCGCTAAATTTACCGGTTCATTCATCACCAATCCCCTCGCCGGAAATCCTAATGCCAGACTGACGACCGGCATACCGCAAGCTTGGCGTGAAAGTTATAACGTACAGGATTCAATCTTACCAAAAGACAATACACTTGCCTTCTTTAATCTAGGTTTTGATATTGATCGTGGCGGCACCAACTCGCGCTTCTCAGGCGAGGGCGGCAGAGGCATCTATTTGTCGAATCTCGCCCGGCTTCCCAGTCCCGCCAGCGGCCCGAACGTTCACATAACTCCGAAAATGTACAAGGTCAAAAATGTTTGGGTTGATCAATCGAACAAACGCTAGTACCACAACGACTGCTTCGAAAATATCACTCGACCCAACCTCAGAGGCACGGCGTGCCGTGCCCTTACGTCGTTGCTGTTGGGTTTCCTATTCAAAGTACGAAATAATCATGAAGAAGTTGCAAAAAATTCGCAACAATTTGTTTTCAGGAAAAGCCCTTGGTGTTCTCGGCCCATTGCTGTATTCAGGCTATCTTGCAAGATTTTTTGCGAATTTTCCCAGAATTCTAATGGCTGGCGATTTGCGTTCGTTAGATAAATCTATAGGCGCAACTGCAAAACGGTTTCATTATCGAGGATCCACTTTTTTTTTTGACTGTCAGTTTTGCGACGAACATCTCGCAGAAGATTCCTTTGCCTTCGGCATTGCGCGAGAAATATATATAAGAGATTGTTATTTCAAGTGGCATCCTCCCTCAGTCTATGAACACGCCAGCGTTGTTATAGATTTAGGAGCCAATCGAGGAGCGTTTTCGACGCTCATGACTACTCGGGCAAAATTTATTCTTAGTGTCGAGTGTGGTGAGCAGTACGTGCCAATTATCCGACACAACATGATCAAGAATAACTACACGAACTATGCCATTGAAAATGCTTTTATTGGAGCAGGCGGATCCACTAAATCAAATGCTCTAAGACTTACGATTGATGACTTGCTTCGCCGCCATGATATCGAACATGTTGACTTGATTAAACTGGACATTGAAGGAAGTGAATTCGCGCTTTTTGATTCCGCAGATTGGCTCCAACGGGTAAGCGCGATTTCAATGGAAGTACACCCTCTTTACGGAGACCCCGCCGCTATTCTCGAAAAAATTAATCAGCGCGGTTTTACATGCGCGATAGCGGATGAAAATGTGCAATGTATTAACGATGCTAGGCAGTCGCGTTTTATTTATGCATGGAAAAATTAAAATTATGGATATAATAAAAGAATAGGATTATTCGCGCGTGGCTGAACTGTTTTTTCTGGGCGCTATACTGGCGGCCGGCGCGTTAGCATTGATTCTGACGCCGCTGATCCGCGCTGTGGCGCTGGCGATAGGTTTTGTTGACAAGCCTGACAAACGGAAAATTCATGACGGCGAGATTGCCTACGGCGGCGGCATTGTCTTGGCTGCGGCTACAGCGCTGACTTTCAGCATCATACTACTGCTCAAACGCTACAACATCGCACCGTTCCCCAGTGTGTTCGGCGACCTGCGCGGCGAGATACTCCTTTCCGTCGCCGTCGGCGCCGGCGGGATCCTGACGCTTGGTCTGCTTGACGATAAATACCGACTTTCGCCGTGGACTAAACTAATCATCGAGTTCTTCATTGCCACGGGCGTCGTCATTGGCGGCGTGCGCATTACGGCATTCATCGGCGACAATCTACTAATGCAGATAACGACCGTCTGCTGGATTGTTCTGATCACCAATAGTTTTAATCTACTGGATAATATGGACGGCCTGTGTGCTGGCACGATAGCCATCGCCGCGGCGATGCTGGGCCTGGTCGCGATGGATTCACGACAATGGAATCTGATGTTCGCGCTGGGCGCGCTAGCCGGCGCTGCGGCGGGGTTTCTAAAATACAACCGTTCACCGGCCAGTATTTTTCTCGGCGATGCCGGCGCGTTGTTCGCCGGGTTTCTAATGGCCTGT
>JAZDLP010000031.1:0-20833 GCA_043801885.1 Planctomycetota bacterium
AAAGCAATGAAGTGGACATGCTTGATTCTCCTTTTCTGAAGGCTTTAAACATCCACAGAATAGACATGCATATCCACGCTTTTTCAACTCCACTTTACCGACCTCCGCACTTTGTGAAGTACGCTCGTTCCGGATGAGCCACATTTTTTATTCAATTTTTCTCTGTGTTCTCTGTGGCTTTATAGTGAACAGTTACGATTTGCATTGTTAATGAAAAACAAGGCATTGTCAAGATTACGCGCCAAACAAGTTCGCGCGCGTTTGAGCCACTAATGCGTCGCAGCGTTCGTTTTCAGGGTGGCCGGAGTGGCCGCGGCACCATTCCCAGTTGACGCGATGTTGCGCGATCAAGTGGTCCAGTATTATCCACAAGTCCTGATTCTTGACCGGCTCTTTTTTGAATGTTCGCCAGCCGTTGCGTTTCCACTTATCAATCCATTTTTGACGGAAAGCATTTGCGAGATACTCGCTGTCCGTTACCACCGTTACATCGGAAGGCGTCTTTAATAACTCTAATGCGCGGATGACGGCAGTGAGTTCCATGCGGTTGTTGGTCGTATTGCGCTCGCCACCGGAGATTTCTTTTTCGTGATCTTTATAACGCAGAATGGCGGCCCACGCGCCTGAACCTGGATTGGGACTGCTGCCGCCGTCGCTGAAGATTGTCACTCGCGGACGAGGTTGACTGACTGCAGAATCATGATTCATCATAAGATCACCAGGTTATCGCGATGAATGACTTCTTCAAAGAGCATTTGACCAAGTTCCTTGACGACTTGCGCCGTCTTTTTGCCGCGAATGCGAGCGATTTCCTGCGCGGAGAAGTTGGTCAATCCGCGCGCAAATTCAAAATCATGGCATAGTAACGACACAATTTCGCCAGACTCATAATTGCCCTGCGCGCCGACGATGCCGGATGGCAGCAGACTTTTGTGCTGTTGCACCAGCGCCTTCATGGCGCCTTCATCCACGCTGATCGAACCTTTGGGCTGACGACTGAATGCGAGCCAGTGTTTGCGCGCGCTAATGCGCGGCCGCGGAGCGAAGTATGTGCCGATCTCGGCGTCGGCGAGGATATCCAACAGCACGGACGGATCGTGGCCGCCGGCCAAGACCATGGGGATGCCGGAGGCCATGGTAATTTTTGCCGCTTGTAATTTGCTGACCATGCCACCGGCGCCGAGAAACGAGCCGGTGGGTTTGGCCATTTTCTCGATCTCCGGCGTAATGGCGGATACCATCGAGATAATCCGCGCGCGCGGATTGATTCCCGGGTCGGAGTCCATCAGACCCTGAACATCGGTGAGAATAATCAGCGCGTCGGCTTCAGCCGCGCCCGAAACCAGCGCGGAGAGCGTATCGTTATCTCCAAATCGGATTTCTTCGACGCTGACCGTATCGTTCTCGTTGATCACCGGCACAACTCCGCGTTTGAATAACGTTAACAGTGTATGGCGCGCGTTCAGGTACCGACTACGGATGGAAAATTCGCCGCGCGTCAGCAATAGCTGGCCGACCGGACGTGGCGATTCGATGCGCTGGAACATCTGGGAATAAAGTTTCATCAGCTCGACCTGCCCGACCGCAGCGCAGGCTTGCCGTTCTGGCAGCGACTCCGGACGCTTGGCGTAACCCAGCACGCCGCAGCCTGCGCCGATGGCGCCCGAGGTGACGATGGCCACTTCCCGCCCTTGCTCCCACAGTTTGCCGACGACGCCGCAGAGTTTCAATAAAAAACGACGGTCCACCTGTGTGGTATTGCCGGTCAGCAGCGCGGTCCCGACTTTGACCACGACACGTTTGGTGTGCTGTAAAGAAGCGCGCATTGGCGCCATTCTATCTGAATCAAGGCTTTTTTGCATATTGAAGTACTCAATCAGACTGCGCTCACTCACCGGTTTTTGGCGCGGTTTCCCATGGCTGCCACGTGACCGGTTGACCATAGACGCCGCGCAGTCCGCGCCAGCGAATAGCCATTAGATCGAAAGGATCGAAGAGGACGCAGCGTAGCACGTTGATCGTTGAACCGGCTTTGTTGTGCCAATATACCGGCGCAAACCAAATGTGCCGGCCCAGTTTGTGGGCGAGGTAAAAAATTTCAATATCAATCATGCCGCCATTGGTGCGACAGCGCGAAAAAATCTCCTGGCACACCTCGCGCCGGAATAACTTAAAACCGCACTGGCTATCCACTACCGCTTTCTTGAAAACAAACAAATGCGCCAGTATCAGCAAGCTCAAGCCCATAATGCGTCGCGAACGATCTTCGGTCTCCTGGTAAGTTCGCACTCCGGCAACGATCTCAAACCCATTTTTGATCTTCGGAAAGAACGCGCACAGCTCTTCGATAGGCGTGGCATGATCGGCGTCCATGAACAGCACATATTCGTAACGCGCGTCCAGACAACCTCGCCGCACAGCCGCGCCTTTGCCAAAGTTCTTCGGCTGCCGCAGCAGCCGCAGATTTGGCCATTGAGCCGCCTCTTCTTCGACCAGGGCGACGGTGTTATCGCGACTGCCGTCATCCACGACGATCACTTCGTAGCGCTGGCTAAAATGCTTATCGAGCCACTCGCGAATTTCGCGGAAAGTCTGCTTGATCCGCCGACTCTCGTTATACGCAGGGATCACCACCGACAGCGTCACGCCCGGCGCTATGAGTAGGTCATTATCTGCGCGACGTATTAGCTCAACGTCGGGATGGCTAGGGTTGATATCTTCAGATATCTCAGACACGACAGGTGCCATAATAATTGTACTGTCCGAAAGTTTCTTGAGATTGCAAGTCTTTTTGCCGATACATTTTTCCAAAGGAAACAACACTTTGGAAAGGGGGAAGGAATGTCGTCGCGATTCGAAGTTCGCAAGCAGGAACTTTGGCGGAAAGCCAGGTATCTCCAAGGATATTTTCCGGGATGATGAGAAGGGGCGTTCGACACAGTTTCGCCGCGATTTGAGAGCGCAAGGCGAGCGCTATTTACTGGCCATTCCCTCCAACAGCGCGTTTCGTGATCTGAATAGTACGCCACCAATCTATACTGGACGCGGGCGTCACGTATTGAGCGAGGGAAGAGTGAAGCTGGATTGGCGGACTACGAAGTTCGCACTTGGCGAAAGCATACCACTATAAAAGTCGTAATTTGTTGGCGCCTTTGGTGGTTAATCAACGAAAATGAACTTGGACAGTAGAATTCGTAATTCACAATTCGTAATTCTTAATTCGTAATTCTTAATTCGTAATTCTTAATTCGTAATTCTTAATTCTTAATTCGTAATTCGTAATTCTTAATTCGTAATTCTTAATTCTTAATTCACAATTCGTAATTCTTAATTCACAATTCGTAATTCACCATTCACAATTCGCAATTCGTAATTCGTAATTCGTAATTCACCATTCGCAATTCGTAATTCACAATTCGTAATTCACAATTCGTAATTCGTAATTCTTAATTCTTAATTCACAATTCTTAATTCTTAATTCACAATTCGTAATTCACCATTCGCAATTCGCAATTCGTAATTCGTAATTCACCATTCACAATTCGCAATTCGTAATTCTTAATTCGTAATTCTTAATTCTTACGCTGTGGCTTGACGGGAATCGCCGCTCAGATACACTGAACCGCCTGGCCAACCCGCATGGCCTGTGGCTGTGGCTTGACGGGAATCGCCGCTCAGATACACTTCGTACTCGAACCAGTCGAGGTCGTCGCAGCTGTGGCTTGACGGGAATCGCCGCTCAGATACACTGTCCCCAAGCATGTCCACAATACGTTGGCAGCTGTGGCTTGACGGGAATCGCCGCTCAGATACACTAGATAGATGAGACTGGTTGGCCAGCCTCGAGCTGTGGCTTGACGGGAATCGCCGCTCAGATACACTTTATCGCTTTATTGGACGAACAGGACGAACGCTGTGGCTTGACGGGAATCGCCGCTCAGATACACTTCTCGGAACAAAGGACAACGGCTGATCCGTGCTGTGGCTTGACGGGAATCGCCGCTCAGATACACTGCAATGATGATATTCCGTATTCGGCGATTGCTGTGGCTTGACGGGAATCGCCGCTCAGATACACTAGAACCCCTCGTAAGTCTTTACGCTTACGAGGGGTTCTGAGTTTTTTCCCTTCAAAAAAGCAGGAGTTGAGCTGGCGGATCCTCGGCCGATTCGTGGTTTTTTCCATAATACACATCCATTTTTCCAAACTGCCGATCCGTAATAGCGATCAGCCGCACTTGACCGTCCGACGGCAGCACGTCCCGCACGTGATTGCGAAAACTCTCCGACGCTTCTTCGCTGACGCAGTATCTGGCATACACTGAATACTGCATCATAGAGAAGCCTTTTTTCAGCAGCGCTTTGCGAAATTGTGTGTACTCGCGTCGCGCCGCCTTGGTGTCCACTGGCAGATCGAACATGGCAAACAACCACATGGCGCGGTACTCCGAGAGAATGAGATTTGTTGCGGCCATATGTTTTTTGGTAACCGTTCACCACGAAGGCACAAAGACACAAAGATGAACAGATTTGAAAAGTAGTTATTGAGTCTAGTTTATCTAAAGTTAAGTGCGTTACTCTGTGGTGAACGGTTACGTTTTTTGTAACCGTTCACCGCTCCCTTACGGTCGCGGCTCGGATAACAACGGTCGTGGCTCGGATAACCTGCGCTATGCCAGAAGTTCCGGTAAATAAAGTTCCTTCCCCTCTTCCATATAAACATCCGTCAGTGAGGAAGCGACACGGGCGAGCAGATCGAAGAGGGTGCGCGATTCCCCGTCAGCCGTGTAGCGAGCAGTGATGGGGGCCAGCAGCGCGGCTTTGGCGGCCTTGTCCAGCGGCGCGTTTGAGCCATGCTGGCGTATGTATTGAACGACGACGTTATCCACCAGTGGTCGGAACGGCTCCATCAGATCGCTGGCCAGGCAGAAGGTGTCGTAGCGGTTGTGGTGGTGGAGTCCGAGGCTGGGATGCAGTCCCGCGGCGCAGATGGCGCGCGCGACTGTGGCGCGCAGGATGGCGTAGCCGTAATTGAGCAGGCGGTTCTGATCGTCGGCGTCGCGGTCGCGGCGGAAATTCTCACCGAAGAGCGCGAGCCAGTAGCGGCGCGCCGCTTGCGCTTCGATATTTTGCGGGTCGCCAGAGTGGACTTGTTCGCGAAGATCGAGGAGGTCTTGTAGCGCAGGTATACTGCCTGCAAGGTCTTCGTTTTGTAGCGCAGGCATCTTGCCTGCATTTATTTCGGGCAGGCTGGAAGCCTGCACCACATAATCGGAACGGCCAAGTCCACCAGTGGCAGCATCACTTCGGGCTGCCCTTCGCGGACGATGACGAGGTTCTCGTAGCGCACATTCAAGCGCGCTGGCGTCTCGGCCAGATCAATGACGCGGTTAGTCATTTGCGGGCAGCACCTCGCCCAAAGGACTGATGACAACTTTGCGACAACTAATTTTACGTAACGGCTCAATACAGTAGGTTATCCACTCTTTGGCATTAAGGATGTCTTTCTTCATGCGTGCGTCGTTCATGCGTGCGAAAGCCATTTGCTGATTTACACTCCGAACGATCAGCCGTTGAACAGAACCATTGACGGTTACCTCGATAGCATCTCTACCGCTCAGCGCAAAGACGAATCTCTTATCGTCGCCGTGATCGCGTTTGACCACGGGCTGACCGAGTTTTAGGCGGCGTGAGGCTTCGAACATGGGGACGACAGTGCCTTCCCATTTCAGTTGACCTCGCTTGTTTTTCACCTCAACGATCTCGATATGGTGATTGGATTCGTTGACAACGTGGCGGCGAGACGGCTCCTGACCTAGCGCAAACGTTTGCTGTTTTTTACGGATACGCGCCTTATGGATCGGAATCACACGTCCGTCTTTGGTCTGGAGTACGGGATGGTTTGTGGTATCAGCGAAGACCTTCTTTGGATCGCCACCGCCGAGTTTGGCCATAATTATTTTCTTGATGCAGGGATCAACAATGTTCTCCAACTCGCTTTTGCTTAGCGCTTCGATTCGCTTGCGGACATGAACATATACGCCTTTATCGGCTTTGGCGCCGTGCTCGTCGCGGGGTGGGCTGTAAAGCGTCTCCTCATGCAATGCGCCGCTGACTTTGCGATTGACTCGGTGTGAAACGACTAGGTTGCCGATCGTCGCTTTCACGTCATCGCAGAACGATGGCCAGGGCGGAGCCAGTTGTCCGAATCGGTGGCGGCGTTCGAGCGTCGCGCGTTCGGCTGCTTGGCTGAGTAGATGGACGGTGCGGTTGTCAGTTAGCGCGATGACAACGGCGTCAACGGCGTGGTGGCGGTGATCGTCGCGAGATTTGCCGGGCCCGTCGCTCAAGATGGGATTCAGTTTCCACTCGTTGCGCAAGAAAGCGGTTATCTGGCCACCGCCGACCTGCACTCGGCGTGTGCCGTCTTTATCAATAGCGCCGCCATAAAGCAGTCCGAGGTACTCGATGGCTAGGCGAGAAGCGTAACGCGTGTCGTTGAGCTGACGGCTGGAGAAGTTCTCGAACATTTCTTTGGCTTCATCCTCTGTCAAGCGGAAACGTCGCAGTTTTTCGCGGACGGCGTTGCCTTGGAATCGTTTGACGCAATTGATGATTTGTTCCCAGCGATCAGAGTTGCCGCCGTAAGCTTCGAACGGTGTGCGATTGCGCTTCACGTTGCGATTTTCTTCGTGATAACAGAGCGTTTTATTAAGGAAGGAGTTGTCGAGCGAGCGGCTGAAGGGAATGATGTGTTCGATATCGAATTGCGACTCGCTGCCGAACAACGCCTTGAAATTAATGCTGCGTGCGGTGTACGGGCAGATGCCTTTACATTCCTCCCACAACAGCGCTTTTTCGATGTCATTGCCCTTTGGGTTCTGTATGCCCGCCTCGTTCAGCAGTTTGGTAATGGCGGTGGCGCGCGCCTTCTGATTCTCGCGGTTCTTTTTGGTGATTTCTTCACGCTGCTTGCGCGGGCGTTTCAAGTCGCGGGCCAGTTCGACGCGGATGCAGTCGGGCCTGCCGTACTGCCGCACGATGGCGTTGACAACTTTCCGCAGTTCGGTGAGTGTGCGCGCGACCATGGGATTACGCAGATCAGGCAATTCTTGCATGACCTGTGGAAGTTTAGAATACACTTGTCCCGCCTTATCGCTCTCGGGATACTTTTCTTTGCGTGCCGTGGCAAAGGGCATCCCCTGTTCAAGCAGTGGGAGAACATTTTCAATGGCCTTGCGCGAGAGGCTGGTGTGACCTTCCTCCAGCGACAGTCCGGCCAGTTTTTCAGCCTGTTCATCGCTCAATTTCCAATGTTCAACACCGCGTTTCTTGAGAGTTTCTCGTTTCTGGATGCTGATCACGTCCGCAATCGCCGCTTCGCGTTCGGCGGGACTAAATTGGTACCAGCGCGAGTCGAAGACTGATGAAAACTTGGCGTTCGTGCGGTTGCCGATCAGTTTCTCTTCGTCGCCACGTTCCAGATTAAACGCGCAACCTTTGGGCAAGCCGATGAGCTTGGCAATAGCTTTGAACTTCAAATCTCCTTTGGTCTCCAATTCCTCCAGTAGTTGTGTGCGCTGTCCAGCGTTGACGGATGCGCCGTTGCTGCGGATCGAGGCCGGCGAAGTATTCGCCCAGAGTTCGCGCATTCTTCGTCTTCATGCCTTCCCAAATTTCACCGATACCTTGTTTAACCTTGCCCAGTTTCTCGTCTGGTTTGGCCGCTTCCTTGCGATTGCTCAAGAACCCGCGGCGCTGCGCCAAGTGATACAGCGCTCGTCCGAATTCTCGCGGGTCCAGTTGGTGGTCGAGCGCACGGGCGCGAAGATGATAAGGCAAGAGGTTTGCATGGTTGGCATGGGTAGCCAAAGCCAAAAGCTCACGATCAAGATTCTTGAGCAATTCGTCTCGCTGCTGTGGCGTCTTAATTTCTCCCGCGGGCAAGAGTGTTGCTCGTTGCAACAGGCGGAATATTTTTCTTAAACGTCGAGCGCGACGCCAGAGGTTGCGTCGTTGCAGACGCATCTGGCGACGCTTGAGGTTCCGCGATTCGTCGCGACCGGATTCAATGTCGCCTTCGACGCCCGCTTCGAAGACGCGGACGCCCGTACGCAAAATGCTTTTACTGTCCGCATTGAGCATGGCCCACCCAATCGAGCCGACTCCAGCGTCCAAACCAAGAATGTAAGGAGCCGAAAGCGCAATCTGTGACGAATTATTCATAATTTTTTCTCCCTTGACAAAGATTTGTGAGCCGTGTATAAATGTTTAGTGTATCTGAGCGGCGATTGTACCGCAAATCACAGTAAGTGGACTTTTGTCCGCGTTAGGCTCCGCTCTCACGAGCGACCTTTAGCGCCTCCCAGTGGGGCGCTTTTTTTATCTGAATGTATTTTGATTTGACGGCAAGGAGATAATATGCCGGCTGACCATACTCAACTTAGTACCGGATTGTTCGGTCTGGACCAGGTTTTTCAAGGTCTGCGTCCAGGCGATAATGTGGTCTTCCAGGTAGATTCGATCAGCGACTATGCGCCTTTTGTCAAACCGTATTGTACTTGGGCAAAACTCCACAATAAACGATTGATCTACTTGCGCTTCGCCAAGCATGAGTCGCTGGTTCCCGAAAACAGCCATGCGGAAGTGCATCAGATTCATCCTGAAGAAGGTTTTGAAAAGTTCATCGCGCAAGTCCACAATGTTATCGAAAGCGTAGGGCGCGACGCCTACTACGTCATGGATGCGCTCTCTGAGCTGACGCTGGATCAGTATAGCGACCGTATGCTCGGTAATTTCTACATGCTGACCTGCACGTATCTCTTTTCATTACGAACCGTCGCCTACTGCGCGCTGCTGAAGAACTACCACTCATTCCACGCCGCGTCGCCTATCGCCGATACCACGCAGATATTGGTGGATGTCTATCGCCTGAAAGACAAGCTGTATGTTCATCCGCGTAAAGTTAAACACCGCTACTCGCCCACCATGCATATGCTGCACGTTTGGGAAGGCGAAAATTTTCTGCCAGTGACGGAGAGTACGGTGATCTCCGAAGTGCTTACCTCCGCTCCATGGTCCGGTTTGAATTTTGCCGCCGAACGGCTCGGTGGTTGGACACGGACGTTCATGCAGGCCGAAGAGACGCAGGCTGCGTTTCGTCGCAACGAAGTCACCCAGAGCAAAGTAGATGAATTATTTCGACGTTGCTTGAAGATGGCCATTAGTCGCAACGAACGGACGCTGGCCTTGGCCGAGAAGTACCTGACTCTCGATGATGTGCTCGAAATTAAAAAGCGCATGCTCAGTTCAGGGATGATCGGCGGGAAATCCATCGGCATGATACTGGCTCGCGCAGTGCTAAAGAAAAGTCATCCGCGCTGGAACGACCTGCTCGAACCGCATGACTCGTTCTTCATCCCCTCTGAAGTATTTTACACTTTTTTAGTCCACAATCAGTGCTGGCGGCTGCGCCAGAACCAGAAGAATCCGAAGACGTTCCTCGAAGGCGCCGAAGAAGCTCGCCAGCGCATGCTGATGGGCACATTTCCCGACTACATGCGCGAACGTTTCACCAACATGTTGGACTATTACGGACTCTCGCCGATCATCGTCCGCTCCAGCAGCCTGCTGGAAGACAGTTTCGGCAATGCGTTCGCCGGCAAATGCGAGAGCGTCTTCTGCGCCAATCAAGGTCCACGACACATTCGTTTGGACGATTTTATATCCGCCGTGCGCCAGATATATGCCAGCAGTATGAGCGAAGAGGCGCTGACTTATCGCGCGGAGCGGGGCATCCTGGAAAATGACGACGATATGGCGCTGCTGGTGCAACGAGTGTCGGGCATCCAGTACGGCAGCCAGTTTTTTCCGCAGATCGCCGGCGTCGGCTTCTCTTTTAATCCATATGTCTGGGACAAGAACATTGATCCGAAGGCTGGATTATTGCGGCTGGTTTTCGGTCTGGGCACGCGCGCGGTCGAGCGCGTGGACGATGATTATACTCGCATCGTGGCGCTGAATGCGCCTACGCGGCGGCCCGAGACTAATTTCGATGAAACGCGACGTTATTCGCAGCGCTGGGTGGACATGCTGGACCTCGAGACCAACTCCATCCAATCGCGCGAATTTGTGGATATGGCGGGCAAGTGCGCAGGGTTGCCTATCGAGATGTTCGCTTCAAAGGATGAAAAACTGGCGCGCTTGACGGAAGAACGCAACATGACCGGCGTTTTCCCCTGGGTGCTCACCTTCGAAGGATTGCTGGCCAACACCTCTTTCGCCACTGACATGCGCGAGATGTTACAGATACTGCAAGACGCTTACGGTTGCCCCGTGGATATCGAGTTCACGCTTAACTTCGTGAAAGACGGCCACTATAAGATTAACTTGCTGCAATGTCGGCCTCTGCAAATCAAAGGCTGCGCCGCAATGTCGCCGCCGCCAGAATTGAGCGCCGTTCCAAAGGAAAACGTGGTCTTGCGAGCGCAGGGCGCGGTCATCGGACAAAGTCGGCTGAGCACAGTGGATCGGCTGATCTATGTATCGCCTGCCGCGTACTCGCAACTAAACACGAATGATCGCTACGCAATTGCGCATGTTATCGGACAACTGACGCATCTGAACCGTGGTAGTGCGCCGAAGGTTACGCTGCTACTGGGACCGGGTCGCTGGGGCACCAGTACGCCCGCGCTGGGTGTGCCAGTGACTTTCCGTGAAATCCAGTCGGTTTCAATCATCTGCGAAATTGTCGCCATGCATGATAATCTTATTCCTGATGTCTCATTAGGCACGCATTTCTTTAGCGACTTCATCGAAAGCGATACTTTGTACGTGGCGCTGTTTCCGAATCAGAAGGACAACTTTCTGAACAATGCGTACTTTGATCTGGCGCATAACAAACTGGCTCGACTACTGCCCGCCGCAAGCAAGTGGTCCAACGTAATTCACGTAATTGATCCCTCTGATTCATTGCGCGAAAGCGCGCTGCGCCTGTATGCGGACACACTCGGCCAGAAGATGATCTGTTACGTTGAGCATGAAGCTGATTTTCACCACCGAGCGTGATTTTTTAGTAGCCGTTTACCACAGAGCCACAGAGGACACAGAGGACACAGAGAGTTTTTAAGAATGGCATCCGGAACATAAGAGAATTTTTGATTGTGGATTGAAGGAAAAAAGATGTTTAGGCTACGACTAATAACAAAATCTGTGTTTATCCGTGTTCATCTGCTCCGAAAATATCACTCGACCCGCCGTAGGGGCACGGCATGCCGTGCCCCTACCGAAATACCCCCGGGTGCGCGGTCTGGCTGAGTGCGCAATCGAGATTGTTTCCCGTGAGTGCCATCGGTCTCGGCTGTTTGAGACCGATGCGTTAGAAGTTTACATCCGCATGCTATACGCTCGAGCAGGCGAGACGCCTGCGGTACGAAGGATGACTGACCAGTTATCCTTTTGCTTTTTACTTCGTATATCTTGCCAGCTTCGCCACGTTCCGCTGGATGGTCGCCAGCGATTCGGGATGGTATAGAATCACAATATCCGCGCCGGCCATAATCAGCGGCATGGCAGTCTGAATTTCAAAGAGCACCGAGCGCTTTTGAACGTCGCCCCACGCGGGGAAGGCGCTTTGCGGCGCGTTGGCTTCCTTGATCTTCCATACTTCCTGACCGACGTGGACTAAAATCGGAAACGCCAGCGCAGAATCGCCGCTCAACGCGGTGAGACGGATGCGTTCTATCACGGAGAAAGTATATTCCAAGCCGTAGCCGAGCGCGCCGGTGAGCGGATCCATCACGATGCGGTCGCGTGGCAAGTCCATATTGCCGAGCAGAATATTAAGTTGTTTGGCCAGATTCACGTCAATCGGACTGCGTGCGACGACGCAATGGCCGTAGGCCAGCGCGGAACCAGCAATGATGCGATAATTGTCGCCCTCACACCAGTTGAGCAGCAGACGTTGCCCATCGCAACCCGCGGCGACTTTCTTTAACACCGCATTGGCGCTTTCGAAATGATTGTGCGCGGTGACGATCACTGGCACGTCAACGGCGGCGAGCACGTCTTGCACCAGCGCCAGCGCCGCATCGGGACTCTTGGCGCCCTTCTCCGGATGAGTGCCTTCCAGTCGGACAGAGATCAGTTGCGCGCCGTACTCCTTCACGCACTTCTTCGCCATCTCAACTGGTTGCAGCAGCAGTTCGCCCCAGAACTGTTTGAGCACGGGCGAGAATTTCTCGCTGACTGTGTCGAAAACTTCCAGCGCCAGTACCGGCGAATGAGGCACGACGCCTTCAAAATAATGAAACGGCATCACGTTCTGGCCGCCGACAACTAATGGCTTGCGTTGACCAGAACCGAGCGTCACTTTTTGGATCGCATCGCCTGACGGCTGCTTGGGCAGCGCGAACGTTTTAATCACGGCGAGTTTATCACTCGCGTAACGCGCGGGCTTTTCCGTGGCTGGAGTCGCGGGTTTGGCTTCCGCGATGAGCGACGCGGGTTTGACTTCCGCGGTGGACGACGCGAGATGCGCGGCTGCCTCGTCTGCCGAGCGCGCGTCGGAGACGCTTGATTTCATGACTGTTGACGACGGGACGACGCGTCCGCCGAGAAACTTGTCCTGCAGTGTGCCAATGATTTCACCGGCGACTTCGCGAGTCAGTTCAGCTTTCAGCTCGGCCTTGAGTTTGGCCAGCAGCGCGTTCATGTCGGCGGGGAGAGCGACGGACACAGACGCAGACGTAGGCGTAGTCGCAGCCATGGTCTCGGATGGGGCGGGGGAGGGGGCTTTCGGCTGAGCCGGTGGCTGCGGCGTTGCCTTGTCTTCATTCGTAGGGGCGGTTCGCGAACCGCCCATGTCCGGCAACAACCCCGAATTCGTAGGGGCGGTTCGCGAACCGCCCATACCGTTTTGCGGCGGCTCATGGGCGAGAGGCAGGCGAGACGCCTGCGGTACGGTCGTTGCGGTATCAGTCGCCCACAATGTTGTCATGTCGGGCATGGCCAGTGCCGGGTGTTTTACTTTTTTCAAGTGAGCCAGCACGTCCGCCGGAGCTGTAGCGATATCTTCGTCGGCGATCATATCGAGAAAATTTTGGATGCCTTCTTCTTCAGCGCGGCGCTTGAAGTCTTCGGCAACCACCGCCTTCAATTGCTTGGGCATCCAGACGATGCGTTTTAACCCGCCGTCGGCGTAGAGTAGTTTGCGGCTGGCCAGGAAGGCCTTGCCGACACCCATGAAGCCCGGCGTTGACGCGCCACCGCCCACCGTGCCGGCCAATGTGCTGAACGGCATGCCAACGGGTGTGTCGCCGATGAACTCGCGATTAACCGCCATCACGCCGTTGCATTCGGGCACGTACGCGAGAATACATTCGAAGCAGCCGCAGGATGTCATCGGCCGATCCATGAGACTGTACGCGGTGAATGACGAAAGCGTCTTGTGCGAGTTGACGTAAACGTATTCGTTGACTCCTTCCCAGATGCCGCGCACGGGGTCAAGACAATGTTTTTTGGCGACGGGACGATTCGGTCCGGTCTCGTCAATTTCGTAGGCCGCCTTGCCGTCCAGCCAGTTATACGCGCCGCACAGTCCCAGTCGTTCGGGCGTGATGATGCAGACGTGGTTGGGCGCGAATGACTGGCATAGCAGACAACTGTAAAATGTCTCGACGGCTTCGTCGGTCATCTGCGCGAGACGCTGGTTGCGTTCGATATAAATCTTGCGCGCATGAGAAATACGCCGCTCGACTTCAGCTTGATCGGTGATCAGCGTCACCTTGACTTTGTCCACAATCGCCGGGTAGTTGCTCAGAAACTTAGCGCGTATTATCTCGCCGTAATGCTTCAGACGCAGCCCCTTGGCGAAGCCGGTTTGACTGACGCGCGTCCAGACGATGTCGCGCTGGCCCATATGCCAAAGTCCTTCGGCGCCATTGAGTAGGTGATGAATCTGCCGTTCCAGAACCGGCTCGAAGTCCGATTGCATCTTGCGGCCCGCGACCTCAACCCAGATAGCTAGCGGCAGAGCAGTGCCGATGGGAACTTGATCAATCTCCGAGCCGATCACTTCGATTACGCCGTCTTCGATGGCGTCCAGCGGCACACTGGCGACGAATTCAAATGCGGTGGAGCGCCCGCCGCCGAATTCTACTTGGACGTCGTTTTTACGAATACGTTCGCCTTCGAACGCGGCGCCGTAGGGCACCGGGATCGGAATTTTTGTGATTTTGATTTTACAGCCGCGCACTTCCAGAGCGCGCTCGACGATTTTGTCATGCGGCACGGAACTGACGACGTGTTCGTAAGTACAGACGCCGGTTGGCAGAATTTGCGGGATGTCGGTGTCGGCGATGGTGGGGAAGCCGTAATTGATCGCGCCGGCCGCCGCGGCGTATTTTTCGCGATCCGCCGGACCCAGCGCCAGCACGAAGGCGAAGATACGGTTCTTGTTGTACTTTAAATTCTTCTTAAAGTCGCCCGGATGAACGCCGCCGAAAGCCAGCGCAGCGCGGTTGGCGAAGCCTAGCGCATAAATCGCGGCGGAGACATCGCGTCCGAAAGGCACCAGCCGCGTCTCCCAGCCTAGTTGTACGCCCTCTTTATGTAGTTGTTCGGCGAAAGATGTGCCGTTTGACTGTCCGGCCATGAAGACGTAAAGATTCTTCTCCTGCAATTCGCGAGCGATCTTGACCGCCGTGCTTGAATCCGGCGCCGCGCCGACGATTGCCGCGAAACCTGGAGCAGTGCCGTCCACGAATTCGATGCCGCGTTCGCGCATGATAACATCGTTAGCCGCGCCCAGCCAGATGCCGTCCACAGGATGAGGGCCGATGATGGTCTTACAAGCTTCGATGATCTCAAAGGCAAACAGCGTGGCTGCGCCGGCGTCCAGCGCGTCGCCAAGATAGGGGAGCCAGACTTTTTCGCTGGGCGCCTGGGGCAGCAGTTTGTCGCAATCCGCCAGCACATTTTGCAGATCGCGCAATTTTTCCACCTTGCGCCCGGTAAACGAGTATATCACTGGCAGGTAGTAAGCCGTGGTCGAAAACCCGACGGGGTGATCGAGCCCTTTGGCGGCGATCGTTTCGGCCAGCTTCTTCCTGGCGCGCGCTACAGTCTCGTGAGCGCCGAGAATGGCATCCGTGGCAATTAGTTTTGACATCTATTTCTCCGACATCACTTCAATCCGACAGATCCGACAGATCCGACAGATCTGACAGATCTGACAGATCTGACATATGCGGCGGATTGACACGCTTACGCAATTCTTATATCTCCAGCGCTCTCCGGTCCTTCATGTCGTACAGCTTGCGTTCGATCTTCTGGTTGATGCCCAGCGCGTCGCGTTTCTTTTCGATATGAGACACGATAGTGGCGATGGCGGCCTGGACATCGCTGATGTAATGAAATTTCGCGCCGACGATCTGTGATAAGTCCTGGCAAAGATATTTGGTAACCGCTTCGGATCCGCCGGTGTGGAATGGCCGTCCGAGAATCACGTCCACGCCGGAGGCGACGAAGTAGTGGCCGATGGTGATCGCTTTCTCACTCATCCATTCAGGCGCCACGCCGATCGCCGGGAGATCGGACAAGTCCTGGCCAAGACCGCCTTCTTGCAGCACGTACGTCGCGGCCATTAGAATACGGGAATTATCCACGCATGAACCCATGTGCAGCACTGGCGGGATGCCGACCGCTTCGCAAACTTCGCGCAGACTCGGTCCGGCCATTTCCAACGCCGCTTCGGGCGTCAGCAGTCCGGCTTTGCCGCAGGCTATGGCCGCGCAGCCGGTCTGCAGAACGATAATGTTTCGTTTAATCAGTTCGCCAGTCAGCGTCAGGATGTAGTCGTCGGCTTTGCCGCGCGCGTTGTTGCAGCCGACGATCCCGGCGATGCCGCGAATGCGACCGGAGATAATGGCATCGTTCAATGGCCGAAAACTCTTGCGAAACGTGCCGCCCAGAATAGTGAAGATCGCTTCGTTGCTGAAGCCGGCGACCAGCGGGCGCTTCTGGCTGGGGATGGCAACTTTTTTAGGATCGCGGCGCGCGAAGTTCACGATCGCCTTTTTGAGAATCTCCTTGGCGCACTCCAGCGCGCGCGTGTCGTCAAACTCGATGGCATTGGCCCCGATACTCCTGGCTAGCGGACTGGTACTCACAATTTGGGTATGATAACACTTAGCGATATCGGCGAGCGAGGCCATGCAGCACTGAACATCGGTGATCATCATCTCGACGGCGCCGGTAACGATAGCCAATTCTTGTTGTAGAAAATTGCCGGCAATCGGCACACCATGACGCATCAGGACTTCGTTGGCCGTACAGCAGATGCCAGCGAGATTGACGCTTTCGGCGCCGACGGCTTTGGCCGCGACGGTGATCTCCGGATCACGCGAGGCGACGACCAGAATCTCCGTCAGCGACGGATCGTGCCCATGCACTAGCACGTTGACTTTCTTTTCATCCAGCACACCTAAATTGACGCTGCCGCGAATAGGCATGGGCGTACCGAAGAGAATATCGCCGACGGTGGTGGCGATCATCGAGCCACCCCAGCCATCGGCAAGCGCGACGCGAAGCGCGCAAGCGATCAGATTACGATAGTCATGATCAACGCCGATGTTGGTGCGATGGAGCGCCTCGACAACGCTGCGGTCCATTCCTGTCGGCGCCAGACCGAGACGATTCCAGATACCCTGGCGCGGGAGAGGGGCTAGTTTCAACGTTTGGAGCGGACCTTCCTGGCGCATGAACTCGTGTTCAAAAAGTTCGGCTAATTTCTTGGCAACTTCTTTGGTTTCCAGCCCATCTTCCTTAACGCCCCAGTCTCGCGCAGCCGCGCGCAGTCGCGACTCGTCCTTGATTTTGTAGTCGCCACCGTGTCCCTCCGCCGCTTTTTTCAGCAGGTGGACCAGATGACGTCCGTGATCGGAGTGAGCGGCGCAGCCGGCGGCAACTTCACGCAGCAGATTTCGCGCTACAATGGTGTCGGCATCCGCGCCGCAGACGCCGCGTGGCGCTTTTTTCGTGATGCGGCACGGACCCATGTAACAGATACGACAGCAGATGCCGTCCACGCCGAACGGACAACTCTTGCCTTGAGCGTCCACGCGCGCGTAAGCATGTGTAACGCCGTCCGCGGCGGCTTTTTCGAGCATCTGAATGCTCGCCGGATCAGTGGTTACATCGGCTGGAAGTCTATCGGCCATAAGCGGTTCCTATGAATTGTTGATTTTAGATTGCAGATTTTAGATTAAAAAAAATCAAAAATCAACAATCTAAAATCTAAAATCCAAAATTAGTTTCTCCATAATTTTCGCTGCGGCGCGAGCGGCGGCATTCTCCGCGGGCAATGTAAAGATAGCCGCGCCGTCAACATCTTGCGCGGCCAGTTCCGCGTCTTCCGGAATGCCACCTAAAATCACAACTGGTGTATTCGCGAATTTTTCTCGCGCTCGATCCAGCGCGCTGTTTTCGCGCAGGCGATTGACCACCACACCCATCGCGCTCGCGTTAATCTGCATCTCCAGAGCCAGATCGTACAATCGCCGCGCCGTGATCAGTCCACGCACGGATGGCTCAGTCACAAACACCAGCCAGTCGGCGCGTTGCGTTGTCCGGCGACTGAGATTCTCAAGCCCCGCTTCGTTGTCAATGACCACCGTCGGATAATGTCCCGCCAGTCGTTCCAGTACCGACCGCAGGACATTGTTTGCGTAGCAGTAACAGCCCGGCCCTTCCGGCCGTCCCATGGCGAGCAGATCAAAATTTCCCGACTCGACCAGCGCTTCCTGAATTTTCAGATCCAACAATTCCTGTTTACTCATTCCGCCGGCCGAATCCGCTTGAGCGATGCGTTTGGTTTCTTCACGCGCGCCGCCAACGGTACAGGCGACCTTGACGCCCAACGCCGCGTCCAAGCAAGTATTTGGATCGGCGTCCACAGCCAGCACCGGCGCGTGATTGTGCTCAATCAACCATCGTACCGCCAGCGCCGCCAGCGTGGTTTTTCCTACACCACCCTTGCCTGTAATCGCCAGCGTCCAATTCATTTCGACGTCAAAGTTTATCACTCAAGGCAAAATTACCACAACAAAAAGAAACCTTTTTTTCCCTTCAATCCACAATCAAAAATTCCCTTATGTTTTCTCTGTGTCCTCTGTGGCTCTGTAGTCTGTTACAAAGTTTGAGCGATCATTCGAATGTGAGCTGGAGTTGATCCGCAGCAGCCACCGATGAAACGCGCGCCCGCATCTAATAACGGTTTGACGGCGCGCTCGAACAGTTCAGGCGAACCTTTATAGACGGTCGAGCCGTCGTCGGCAATCTCCGGCAGGCCGGCGTTGCCTTTGATCCAGATTGGCAGTTCATGGCCGCATTGAGCGAATCGCCGGGCGACAGCGATATAGGATTCGATCCCGACGCCGCAGTTAGCGCCGACGAAACACGCGCCGCAGTCTAGCGCCAACTCGTAGGCTTGATCGGGCTTCACGCCCATCATCGTCGCCGTTTTGTCTTTGCCCGAATCGAAAGTGAAGCTGACGCCGACAGGGATTTGGCACGCCTTTAGGCAGCCTTTGATCGCCGCGCGAGCTTCTTCCAGATCGGCCAGAGTTTCAACGATAATGGCGTCCGCGCCGCCGGAGGCCAGCGCCGCGGCTTGTTCGGCGAAAACATCTTCGGCTTCTTCGGAGCTGATGTCACCCATCATCACCAGTTTGCCGGTGGGTCCGATAGACGCGAAGACATATGCTTGGCCCTCCGCGGCTTTCTTCGAAATCATCGCGCCGGCTTTTGACAGTTCAGACACTCGTTTTTCGGCATGATGTTTTGCCAGCACAAGGCGGTTCGAGTTGAATGTGTTGGTCAGAATGATACGTGATCCGGCAGCCACGTAAGAACGAGCTACTTGTTCGACGCGGTCGGGGTGATCAATGTTCCAAAAATCTTTCATCTCACCGGGCTGCCCGCCCAGCTTGGATAATTCAGTCCCCCACGCGCCGTCCGTACACAGCGGCGGCAGTTTCTTCACCAATTCGGCTGTCAGTTTCTTTTCAAGAGCAAACGCCATATTGAACAATCCTCAAAAAAATTACCACGGAGACACGAAGACACAAAGATGAACAAAGATGAACAGATTTGAAAAGTAGTTATTGAGTCTAGTTTATCTAAAGTTAAGTGCGTTACTACTAACCATCAAAATCTTTGCGTGGCGCAAAGATTTTTTGGCGACTTTTGAGCAAAAGCTGTTTCCCCCCGTCTCCCCGTCCCCTTGTCTCCCCGTCAACAACATCTTTGGGTTGCGGCTTGGCCTCGAATGGGCGACTGTGGTGAACGGTTACATTTTTTTTATCATTCCCAGGAAGGATGACAGTGACTCTGCTGTGCATCATCTATGAAGACGTATTTGAGAAAGTTGAATTGCAGGCGAGACGCCTGCGCTACGCTACGGTGCGACCGTCTTCAAGAATAGGCCAGAGAGTATCAATCTGATCGAGAACGATGTTAGTGCCGCGAGCCACAGCGGTGAGCGGGTCGTCGGCGCGGCGCACGGGCAGGCCGGTTTCGCGCGCCAGCATGCGGTCCATGCCGCGCAGTAACGCGCCGCCGCCGGTCAGAGTGATGCCGGTTTCAATCAAGTCCACGGCCAGTTCGGGCGGCGTTTTTTCCAACGTGGAACGAATGGCTTTGACGATCTTATCCAGCGGATCATGCAGCGCTTCACGAACCTCCTCGCTACGCACGGTCACGGTACGAGGCAAGCCAGCCAGCGTGTCCCGGCCGCCAACGTCTTCGGAGAGTTCTTCTTCCAGCGGATAGGCGCTGCCGATTCGTATTTTTATCCATTCGGCGGTATTTTCGCCAATTTCGAGATTATAAACTTCCTTCATGTGTTTGATGATGGCCTGATTCAGTTCGTCGCCGGCGATGCGCAGCGAGTGGCACTGGACGATGTCGGATAGCGAGATGATGGCAATTTCGGCTGTGCCTCCGCCAATGTCCACAACCATTGACCCGCGTGGCTCGGTCACCGGCAAGCCTACCCCGATCGCCGCCGCCATGGACTCTCTAATCAGCCGCACGTCCCGCGCACCGGCGCGTTCGGCCGAGTTGATCACGGCGCGTTTTTCGACAGTGGTAATCCCTGACGGCACCGCCACAATCACTCGCGGATGAATGAATCGGCTGCGATTATGAGCTTTACGGATGAAGTAACTGAGCAGCGCTTCAGTGATCTCGAAATCGGAGATCACGCCGTTTTTCATCGGACGAATGACTTCGATGGAGCCTGGAGTGCGGCCGAGCATCTGCTTGGCTTTCTCGCCAACCGCTTCGCCATTCATGCAAACTTTGTTGGTGCCCTTGTGGACCGCTACCACTGACGGTTCGGAAAGAATGATGCCCTCTCCGCGCGCGCATACCAGCGTGTTGGCCGTGCCCAGATCAATGCCGAGGTCTTTCGAGATCATGCCTAACAAACGGTCAAAAATCATGCCGACCTCAATTCAAATTGTAATCATCACGCAAAAAAGCGATTGCAACAAATCAAATACTTCGATAATGATGGCGTAGTCATAATTATAATTGTATCGTCAAAATGACTGACAAAGTTTAATGAAATGTCCGATAAATTGTTTCTGTTGCGGAAAAGAAAAAATCGCGGAAAGTTTCTATAATTGATCCCATCTTATTCATGCTATCATTGCCGTCAAGAATAAAATAATTTCTCGCGAATGATGTTGTCCGAAATGGCTGTAATGGCAAAATGAGCGTACAATACCCCCTACCCCAGAGCATCAGAAGTCTGCCCTGACCGCTCCAA
>JAZDLP010000050.1:0-8513 GCA_043801885.1 Planctomycetota bacterium
CAGCCCTCCCTGAAATGAGTTGAGAAACGTTCGAACATCACAAACTGAACTTTCTGTAACCCATTCCTTTTCGAGGTAACTGGCCTTTTTTCAAGTTCCATAGTAACTCTGTGGCTGTGGTGAACGATTAAGCTGCTTGAAAGGAAGGCCATGTCCGGTTGGCGTGTAGTGCTATTACGGATCGCCGCCATGTTCTTGGTGATTTTAGTGGGTTGGGTTGCGCGGCGCCGCAAGACACTAAACGCCGAGAGCACCGCTACGCTCGGTCGCTTCGTTGTTGACGTCACTTTCCCGGCGCTTGTCTTCGTCCAGATGCTTAAATCCATCAACGCTGACGCGCTGCGCGAAAGTTGGTACGCTCCGTTTCTCTGCGTCGCTATTCTCATTCTAGGCGAATTGGTCGGGCTGGCTGTGGCGAGTTTTTTTTGCGCCAAAGACCAACGCCGAACTTTTATTTTTCTCGTCTCGATCTGTAACTGGGTATATCTGCCGCTGCCTATCGCCGAAGCGCTGTATCCGCAAAATAACGAAGGCCTGCGCACAATACTGTTATTCAATGCGGGCGCGCAAATAGCGCTGTGGTCATTGGGCGTCTGGACGCTGCGCGGCGGCCGTCCGGATCGCGCGGCGCTGTGGAATTTGCTGAAGAATCCCGGTCTGATCGCCACTGTGGCGGGCATCGCGCTGGCGCTGATGCTCCCCGAACTGGGCGATCTGGCCAAATGCGATCCGCTCGAAACCGCGTCGTATTTTGCATATATCGGGCGCGCGTTGTTTGAAGGTCTGTCGTTGACTGGCAACCTGACTATCGCGTTGTCGTTAATCGTCATCGGCTCACAATTAGGCGGGCTAGACCTATCCGATCACCGCCGCAGCCAGGCGCTCGGCGGTGTGCTCTTCGCGCGCCTGCTGCTTACTCCCGTCGTCGTAGTCGCACTGGCGCAGTTGGCCAAGTCCGCAGGCATCAATATCCCTGATATGTATTGGATGCTCGGCTATCTCGTCGCCTTCATGCCGGTTGCGGTGAGTTGCAGCATGTTCACCGAACGATTCGGCGGCGATACGTCGCTGGCGGCGCGCGCGACTTTCTATAGCACTCTGATTAGCATCGGCAGTGTGCCCGCGCTATTCTATCTCGCGCAAAGTTTGAAACTGTAGCTCTCGAAAAGAGTTTTACATATACTGCGCACGGGTCAAAAGTGTAGTTTGTTCCGCAGGTATGCTTCGGCGATCGGCAGATCCTCCGGGCGAGTGACTTTCAAGTTTGTGTAATTAGACGGAATCAACGCCACGGGCTGTTTGAAGAACTCGCATACGGAAGCATCGTCCGTTACTTCCTGATCAGGCGACTCGCGCGCCAGTCGCTCAAAAAGCGTCATAATCAGTTCGCGCCTGAACACCTGCGGCGTCTGCGCCAGCCACAAACCAACCCGCGGCACCGTAGCTTCGACTAAAATCGCCGCATCCTCGACTGATGATTCATGATCATTCTGACGCTTCACTGTATCCTTTACGCGCACAGCTAGAATCGCCGCGCCGGAGGTATACGCCTCGTGACAAGCTTGTTCCATCGGCTGCTGTGGCGGAAAAGGCCGAGCGGCATCGTGAATCATCACCACGTCGGCGTCGGACGCGGTCGCTTTAAGTCCGTTAAAAACGGAGTCCTGACGGCGCAGGCCGCCGTCTGCCATATTCAGCGCCAGGTTTTTTGGCAGCTTGGCATCCGCAACTGCGACGAGCGCCTCGGCGCGATCTTCGGGCCGAGTGACGAGAACGATCTGCTTCAGCCCGCGCACTTTGCTCAACGCGATCAGTGCCCAAGTCAGGATGGACTTGCCTCGCAGCTTCAAGTAAGGCTTGCGGACTTTGCCGCCGATGCGCGAAGAACTGCCCGCAGCGACCACCAGCGCCACGGCCTTTTTGTAAGAGAGTTTTTGAGTAACGCACGCCATAAATTAGCCACGGAGGACACAGAGAATGAGCTACACGGTTACGAAATTCCGTAACCTCGAGTTGCCACCTTTAGAACGACATCTTGCCAAAGTTATTGAGCAACCGCAAACCTACTGCCTGGCTTTTTTCCGGGTGAAATTGCGTGCCGATCACATGGCCCTGACCGGCCGCGGCGCAGAATTGTCCACCGTAGTCGCTCCAGGCCAGCGCGTTCGATTCATCCGTCGGATAGACGGCATAGCTGTGCACAAAATAAACGTAACTGTCGGACATCGTGCCGGCGAACAGCGGGTGAATTTTGACGGGGAACTTTAGCTCGTTCCAGCCGATCTGCGGCACTTTCAACGCCTGCGGACCTTCAAATACATTGCCACGGAAGCGGCGTACAGAACCCTTCAGCAAGCCCAGCCCCTTTACAGTCGGAGCCTCCTCGCTATCTTCAAAGAGCATCTGCAATCCGACGCAGATTCCGAGCAATGGTTTGCCAGCCTTGACAGCTTTCAAGAGCGGCTCAACCAATCCGCGCGAGAGCAGATTCGTTACGCATTCACCGAAGTTGCCGACGCCGGGCAACACTAGTTTTCCGGCATCGGCAATATCTTGGGGATTCTCGGTCAAATGCGCATCAAAGCCTAGAAACTGAAACGCCTTCTCCACGCTGCGCAGATTGCCGATCCCATAATTGATAATAGCTATGTCCATATAGTAAACGTGTAACTCTTGATCTGTCCTTGTTGGGATGATAATGTTCAATATACTTTCTTATATCACAATGGGATAACCCAATACAAACAGGTTGGCTGAGAACGGAGCTAGATTCTATGCTCGCTTATAGCGATTTGGCATTGCGGATTGGCTTGGCGTTGGCGGCCGGCATAGTAGTCGGGTTGGAACGCGAAAGCCACGGACGCGCCGCTGGATTACGGACCACGGTCTTGGTGTGTGTGGCCGCAACTATGGCGATGATCCTCTCCGAAGATCTGATGGCGATATATGGCGGCACTGGAGAAGGCAGGTGGCGGCCAGATCCAGCGCGCTTGGGCGCCGGCGTACTGACGGGCATTGGGTTTCTGGGCGCGGGCAGTATTATCCGGCACGGCGATGTTGTCCGTGGCGTTACTACTGCGGCGACACTGTGGCTATGCACTGTCATCGGACTGTCTTTCGGCGCCGGCTACATCGTGCTGGGGCTGATCGGATTGGGCGTCGCGATAATCACTCTGTTTGTCCTGCCATACGTGGAGGGCTGGGTGAAAAACGACTGGTATGCTACGGTCTCCGTAGATGTTAATCTTGACGGACCTTCGGAAGAAGAGCTGCGTAGAACACTGCTGAATGTCGGAGTTAAAGTCAAAAGCATGGATCTGGAATACGATCTGGAACACAAGAAAAAAATCGTGCGCTATGATCTGAAATTTAAAAAAACCGATTTGATCGAAATTTCCCGCAACGCGGTACACCAACTAATTCAGAAGCCAGGCGTCAACAATGTAAAATGGATGTAATGATATGAAACATTTTTATGCTAGTCCGCGCAAAGCTGTAGCGCTTCGCGGCCCGCTGGCCCGCAGCATAATCTGCCGACGTTGAGGGTCAACAAGGTGTTCGATCTGTACGGCGAGGTAATCTGCCGGCCAACGAAAAGCGCCGAGCCGTTCGGGCCACTCTAGCGCGATCACGGCCTGCGTGTTGAAGATCGCCTCGGCCAATCCGCTGGTTTCAAACTCGATTATCCCGCCAGTCAAGCGATAAGCGTCCAGATGCTCCAATGGCAACCGTCCGCCGTGGTAGATATGTTGAAGCACGTAGCTGGGACTGGTAACGACCGCGCCGGAGATGTTCAATCCTCGAGCCAAACCGCGAGTGAAGACGGTCTTGCCCGCGCCTAGTTCGCCGGTCAATGTGATCAGCATCCCTGCTGACACAACCGCGCCCAGTCGCGCAGCCAGCTCTTCAGTATGATCCGGCGAGGTTGTTTCGAATGCAAGCGTATCTGTCATGAAGTATAAAAAATTCGCAACCGTTCAGTCTATTTTTAGCCACAGAGGACACAGAGGATTTTGATTTTTGGTAACCGTTTAGCCACAGAGGACACAGAGGATTTTGATTTTTGGTAACCGTGTATTCTCTTTCGGGTGCCATTCTTGAGAACTTGGACGTGAAGTTGATCCGCAGGCACTCTTCATAATAAGCGAATTTTAGCCATCCTGTCTCTTGATCCGATGACTGAGTCTGCGATCTATTTTGTTATCTTATTCAATTTCGTCTCTGTGTCCTCTGTGGCTCTGTGGTGAACGGTTACCTAATTTTTAAGTTTCTGTTCGTCTCTGTGTCCTCTGTGGCTCTATGATGAACAATTACAAAATTACCTTATGTTCTATGTTCGTATCCCACGTCGGGCAATGGATGACGCTGGCCATTACTCTTGACCAGCGCGCATCCGTTGTCGGCGCTTTGAATCTCGCCGATGCGCGTGATTTTAGTAGCATGCGGCCAGTCCAGCAGTTTCTGAACTGCTTTCGGATCCACGGCCAGTAATAATTCAAAATCTTCACCATCGGCGAGAGCTTGATCGAGCGCATTACGACCACGCGGTCCGTTAACGAACTGCAGAGTGTCGTCACTGATCGGAATCTGGTCTTCGTAAACTAAAGCGCCGCAGCGACTTTCTTCGCAAATGTGGCGCAGGTCGCGCGCAAGGCCATCGGTGATGTCAATGCAAGCGTGTATGCCATCGGGAACCAGCTTGCGGATCAACCGAGCCTCATCCAGCCGCGGCATAAAGCGCAAGTGCTTGCTCGCGCGCGAACCGCCCAGCGCGCCAGTGACCAGCAGCGCATCGCCGACTTGCGCGCCGCGACGCAGCCAGGCGCCATTCTTTGGCCCTTCGCCTAGCAGCGACACGACGATGGCCAAGCCATTCTCCGAGACACTGACGTCGCCGCCCGCCAAGCCGAACTGATAGCGCGCGCAGCAATCGATGAGACCTTGGTAGATTTCGACGGCGAGTTGCTCGCTACTGCCTTTGCGCAAGTTGATCGCCACGGTCGCCGCCACTGGCCAGAAACCCGTGGCCGCGATATCGGAACAAGCTTTGGCCATGGCTTTCCAGCCGATACGCGATGGCGGCACTGCGTTCGGGCCTGAAATCTCGAAGTGTGTGCCTTCGATAATCTGGTCAATCTTGAACGCCACGTCGCGATCCTGTTCCCAGCGCAAGATAGCGCAATCTTGTCCGGGACCCACCGTGATCCACGGATGCGCAGGCGCGTTCGCGCGAAACTGTTTGATCAACGACAATTCGCCGAAAGACATGATAATTTCCGATTGACGATTGACGATTGACGATTGACGATTGACGATTGACGGAGTCATTTTTACAGTTCGGTTTGGCTGAAATCAAAATGACCGTCGGCCTTTTTTGAGCCTGAAATATCCAGTGTGCCGCGCGCAAGGTCCGCCGCTACTGTAATGCCTTCGTAATCCGTCTCCTGCCGAGTTCCGTCCGCAGTCAAAATACGCGAACCCGTACATTGTCGGTACATCACTTCCTCATGAAGTTTCCGCAACGGAGCGGCGGCTCGCATCTGCCGAATACTCGCATCCTCTTTGGCCCCCGTGTCATGGTAGTTGGAATCGTCGCTACGATAGTGCAGCAGCGCGCCGATCAATCCGCCCATCGCCAGTTCCTGCGGCGTAGTTGGAATACCAGTGACGACCATACATTCATGGAAGGCCAGATTCCAGAGCGGCGCAGGCACGTGTCCCGGCTGGAGCGTCATCGGCACAACGCCTTTTCTGGCGCCGTTGACGTCATAAGACGACACGCCAAAATCGTACATATGCTCGCTGCTGGCGATGCAGCCGACATCTTCCCGCATGATACGGATGTTCTCAAGCATGCCCAGCGCGAACTGCTCGCGCGTAAGGCGGTGCGCGGGGTTGAAATCTTCTTCGACCGAGCCGCCCGAAAGCAGATATTGATCCAAATAGCAAAAGTCCAAACCGTAAGTTTTTCCAGCCGGCAGCCATCTCCGGCGTAGAACCTGCTGTCCGGTTAGATAATTAGCGATTATAAATTCGCGCGCTGCGGGCGGTGAAGCAACGAAGTTCATCCCGCCTGGACGGAAGTCATCCCGAACAGGCGTCAAGTCGGCGCCCCAGACACAATGTCGCTCGCGAAAACGTTCCGCATCCGGGAAGAAAAGTAAATAGTTGTCGTGGAGCCCGAAGTGCAACCCCAGACGTTTGACAGCGCGAGACAGTTTCATCAATCCCTGTTGCCCACCAGCATCCGCCAGCGGCGGAAAAACGTCCGGATGCAAAGCATCGTAGCCCTGCCGACACCAGCCGTCGAGATGGTAACAGCCTTTGCGCATGCCTGTCTCTTTCACCAGCCGCTTCACCACCTGAGCAGCGTGCTCAAAGGTGACTAAAGTGCGCTGCAGAATTCGGCGATCCACATGGCAAATAAGCTGATGAAAAATAATGCCGCCGGCGAGATCTTTAATGTTTGGATTATCAGCGGTCTTCTCCTGCAATGTCCGCAGATAGCCGCGCCGTGCGGCCCACGGCCGGTAAATCGAGCGAATCAAATCAACATGATCCGTCGCCTCACGGAAAACAAACCGTAGCCGCCGCGTATAGCCGAAACGGCCCAGACTGGCCAGCAGTCGCGGCAGCAGTTTCGGCCCTGTCGTCGGCGTATTCACCGCGCCTAAATACACATCCCAAGGCGTATCCCACAGACAGAGAAATCCGGAACTGCTCTGCAAAGCGCCGTAACATTTTAACGTTGGCTTCCAGCCTAATCGCTCATCTTTCGTTACGCGATGATCAGCCGAAATCAATGCTCCGCCTTCGACCGGAAACAACCAGCAGGCATCTTTGCGATTCGGCAGCAAAAACGAGCGCGGATAATAGAGCGAATCGAAACGATAACGCGGATCGGCGTCCGAGACAGACAGCTCAATCGTCAGTTCCGGCCCGGCCAAGCTCAGATTCACCACTACAGCCAGCGGCGAATCTAGCCCACGGAAGTTTTTGTATTCAAGACGCGCTTCGTTACTCGATATCACGCCGCCGGTTTGCGACCGCGCGTTGGCCAGCGAGACAACCAACTCACGTTCGTCCTGGCGGCAGACGACAAGGTCGCGCATGTCCGTGCGGTCCATGATCCACGCCGTGCCGCTGCGCTTCTGCCTGACGTCGAATGCGCCGCATGCGGGATCAACGGTCACAATTATTTCCGCATTCTCAATTTTAAACATGTTGGTTTTCATTTGGCATTTCCAATTCGGCAATGTCATTCTTGTTCCTCCTATTGCTCTGTCAAAAAAATATGTACGGCCATTTTTTATTATAACTCCTCCAGTATTGCTTCGCCAACGCCTTTGCTTCCGTCAAACTCGCAAACCTCTTTCGTTTCGTAACCGTTTATTGTTATCCGAGCCGCGACCGTTAGGGAGCGGTTCGAATAATTGCTTGGCGGGTGGCCCAGCCCAGAGCGAAGCGGTTGGGCTGGGTGCCGAAGGCACAAGAAGCCCTGAAAAAAACGTTGAATAATACGAGACGCGGATTTATGTTCCGTAAGCATGCCTAATCGAAGGATCCATGGTGAAGGCGCATATGCTCATTACGTCACTTTTTCTTGTTACAAACGGAGACATCTGCTCAATCCAGATGTGTGCAAACGCATTGTCATTGGCACACTCGGCAGTCAGTTGACCCGTCAAAATGGAATCTGCGTTGGCTTTGTCATCATGCCTAATCATGTACATGCCTTGGTTTCCTGAAGAACACCAGATCAGCCAATGTATGGACAAATGGAAAGAACTCAGTTCCAAACAAATCGCGACTGTATACGTCCGTCATTTTCTGTCGTATTGGTCAAAAATCGATTCTAGTGATCCGATCTGGCAACCACGCTACTATGGATTCAACATATTTTCGGGAAGAAAACTGCATGAGAAAGTTGAATATATGCACAATAACCCGGTACGCGCAGGTTTGGTTAATGATGTTTGCGCCTAGCCGTGGAGTTCGGCGCGTTTTTGGCTGCGAGGAAAACCAGTGGGGATTCCGTTATCATGGCCACCTTGAAAATTATTGAGTCCAGCATAGCTAAAGAGAGACATCCTGTGCGCGGCGCAGGCGAGGGCGCCTGCGTCGCAAGTTGCATTAGTTATACTGGACTCAATAGATGTTTTCCCATGAAGTCGGAAGTCAAGTGATAGGCTTCTTGCGCCTTCGGCGCCCAGCCCAACCGCTTCGCTCTGGGCTGGGCCACCCGCGAGACTCCGGCGTCCGCACGGTCTTGATGCGAGTCACGCGATTGCCCACCGCGTCGTAGGCGAATTTGTCTTCGTAAACCATCCCGCCAGTCTGGCTCATTCTGGCCGGAATTCCGGGGACACCCCAGAATGGCACATAGTTAAGGAATTTTAATTAAGGAATTTAAAGTTTATGTAAAGAAAAAATCCTCCCTTGCCGAAGAAGTATTTGGTGAACACTTCTTTTGGAGGGAGGATGACTATGACTAAATCTTTTATCGTCAGACG
>JAZDLP010000066.1:0-4226 GCA_043801885.1 Planctomycetota bacterium
TGGCTCGAACTGTTGGGGTTCCGTCGTTTCAAACGAGCGGCTTGATTCGTCTTCCGTAATTTCTGCTAGAATATTTTTGCCTTTATTGGCCAGCAGAGATACTGTTGTCTTTGTTACCCATTTTAGGCCAAATTTGAACCATGCCCAAATATGCAAAATGCAGGGCAACACTTTCGTTATCAGACACGCTCAGGTCCGCCACGCACGTCAAGACCTCGGAGCGGCACAAGACCACATTCTTGAATTTTAACCCTGTTACAAGCGTTAAAAACCGCTAACACCGACTCCCAGTGAACGTCTTGGTCATACGAGACTCTTACTATGTACCGATTTGGACCACTGGAGGCCAAAGTAGCTAGTCTGTTGCTAAGTTCCTGTAGCGAGACCTTGTTGTTCATAATATCATAAGTCGCCGCGCTACCGCCTGCGCCGATAGTCACGTGTACGCGCAGCGATTCCTTGGCTTCTTGCGTGACTTGGGGTTTTACAGTGCCACCTGGAGGCAACTTCTGCGGAAGAACCGATTCTTCAATCTTAAACTTAAACGTTAGAATAAAGAATTCGGTGATTAGAAAAAAACAATCCACCATAAAAAACACCCAAGGACGATCATCAGTGCTGGTCCCAGACCCTTCTTCGTGATGCGCGCTACTACCCATTTTCTTAGCCATGACTATAAATGCTCCTTAGCAACTTCACTTCGACCGAACTATTAGACATCAAAATCATTGGATTGCAGGCGAGATGCCTGCGCTACAAATAAAACTATTTGTCGTTTTTACCGAGAGCCGCATACTGCACGTTCACCAGTTTGGCCTGCGCCATAGTCATTATCACACGCTCGACTTCAGCCATTGGCGCTTCGGCCGGAATACGCAACTTGACAGGAAATGGAACTTCACCATTCGGCCCCAATGTAAAGGCGTCCTTGGCTTTGCGGCGAGTAATTTGTTCTTCCAGAAACGTAATCAGCGCTTTGTTGGCGCCACCGCCGACCAGTTCGAAATCATTGTTCTCGACTCTGGCGCAATATCGCCCATCTTTTCCCATTTTTATCTGTACAACAATACGCCCTTCAGTAGTGGCGAGCTTGTCGTCTGCTACAGCCATATCCGCGCGTGGAAGCGTCATCTTGACATTCGTCGCCGCGCGAGCCATGTCGCCAACCATTACCAAGAACATCAACAACAACGAAACGATGTCAATCAACGGCACCATGTCCACTTCAACGGGAACTATGGCTGCCTTTCTGAGTGCCATATTTAACTCCTCATTTATAACGTAGCGCAGGCGTCTTACCTGCAATCCAACTACGACACGTAAAGATTTTAACGATTAGTACAAAAGTGAAGAAAACGCCCCTCTCCCATCATTGCGGAAGAGAGGCGTTTGTTCTGATTCTCTTTATTGAGCCGCTTCGCCACCACTGCTGCTTGTCTCACCACCTGAAGTGATAATGCGGATCAGTTCGCCGCAGTCATTAGAAATTTCCATGACGACCTGCGTAACACGCGACTTGAGAAAGTAAGCAATAACTAACAGAGGAATAGCAACCATCAAGCCGGTAAAAGTGCATACCAGCGCCACGGCGATACCCTTAGCCATATCGGCTGCAGTTACGGCATCCGCCTTGACAGCGATCACGGCGAAAGTCAAGATCATACCAATTGTTGTACCGGTCAGTCCAAGCATCGGGGCAATAGCGGCGATCAAATTCAACATACCGATACGATTCATCAGCTTAGTGGTTTCGATTTCGCCAGCATCGGTCATGGCACTTTCCATGGATTCCTTGCCATATTGAGCATTAGAGAGTGTCGCGAAGGCGACCACGCCCAAGAACGAGCTATCGCCCTGAGCCGATTCAATCGCGCCATCCAAATTACCTTCCTGGACCAAATTGATCAGTTCATTAGCCAGTTCTGGCGGCCGCAGAAGATGCGTACGCATCGTTACAATCGCTTGCAAGGCCAGCGCAAAGCCGGCAACCGAGACCAACAGAATGATATATTCCATAAAACCAGCGTCCTTGGCCATATCAAGGAAACCGGCGCCTTGGACGGCGTCAGTGGCATGAACGCTTGTACTGTAAACCATGGCGCCCAGCGCCACCGCAACTAGAAGAGCACAGTTTTTACGCATTGCTTTCTCCTTTACCTATTCCTATGCCGGACCACCCGGCAAAAACCTATCTTCGTCAAACTTCACACTCGATAAATTAGCCACAGAGGACACAGAGAACGAATTAATAATATATTAACGCTTGTCCGGCTGCAACTGCAAATAGCGATAATAAACTTCCAGACACAGCGCGCCCAACGCGGTCTGGCCTACTCGACCCCACTCTCCTGCATAGTCACCGACTGGATTCCAGCTACCTTTGTCATCGCCCTGCTTGCACTGATTTTCTATCAATGCTTTCTTCATACCATCATTCCAGCGTTTCCATAAATCGCCACCTTGCTGGAAGACACAGAGCGTACCGTAGTACCAGTAATAGAGATCCACAGTCTCGCCGTTGGCGCCCCAAGAGGGCACACCACCGTCTTTGATGAACAACTCTACGCTACTCTGCAAATTTTCTTTCCTTTCGCCCAAGAACTGACGAATCAAATTGCCGATAGCGCCGCGGCGGGGATTAGGCGAGTCGCCACCCTTGTAGCAATAGCGAGACGCCGGACCATAAGCGCCGCCTTCGGCGCTTTTGATCTCAACCTTGCTTACGAACTTGAGCGCGCCCTCGAAAGATGCGGGATTAACCTGCAGTCCGGCTACCTTGGCAGACTTAAGAGCCATGACAAACCATCCGGTTACCGAGATGTCGCCCGGTGATTTTTCGGTGTAACGCCAAGCTCCCCTGTCAGATCCCCCGCCTTCCTGGTGAACATCACTGCAGTAATTTATAGCTTTCTGCGCCGCAGCGCGAGTATCGGCGATGTTCGCCATACCGGCCGCTTCGGCCAAGCCCAAGGTCGCGATCGCTACCGGATAACCGCCGCCGCGATGGCCGCCTTCATCGGTAGTGTCGAAGAGCGCGCCATTGGGCGACTGCTTGCTTTTCAGCCAAGCGACTGCGCGTTTGACGTGATCTTTGTAATCGCCGACTTTTTCAGTGTGACCGGCGCCGAGAAAAGCCAGCAAGGCAAATGCGGTATTAGCTGTATCCACTTTCTTGCCACCGTATTTTACCGAATCCCAGTGTCCGTCTTTTTCCTGGTGGTAAGCCAACCAGCGCAGCGCCTCTTCCACGGCATTCTCTCCTGCGCGAGATCCGCCATGGCGCTTAACCATCAATCTGCGACCACCGCCATTGCGCTGACCAAAGCTGCCGCGGCCTGAACCAGTATCCACGCCAATACCCGTGCCGTGCCCGCCGCCCCAGCCACCGCCAGTGCCTGGGCTGGCCGCGCCACCGATGCCGATTAGGTCATCAAGACTACTGCCGCCCATTCCACCACCACCAGCCGGCTCATCGCAGCCTTTGACACTGTGAAACATATGAGCATCGGGATTGCCGAATGCGGATTGCGTGTCCGGACGGTCTGGATTGATCGTTTCCCAGTGATCGCCCAGCTCCGCCTTCGCCAGAATATCCGGCGGAACCACGATGTCACTGGGTTCATCGGACAGCGGGTCCGTAGGAGGCGTATCGTGTTTGGCGCCCAAAGCAAACTTGGATTCATTCTTTGGTTTTTCAGCCGCCGTAGTGATCTCCGGTCGCTGCTGCAACTCAGTAATTATCACGAGCGCGTCATCACCTGACGGCAATTTCATTGACATGGAAATCAATCCGGCAAACGCAATGACCAAAACATGCAATAGAACAGATACAATCCACCACGGCGTCATGCCGCTGACGGAGTAAAGAAATGGCTGTTGCCCTTCTGCCTGTTCCTCTTCTTCCAGAACTTCCTCTTCTCGTGCTTCTTCTTCTGAGGGTCTGCGCGCCATGATCTGAGTCCTCCTTTAACTTACGTCCGCACTCCAAATTAAACATACTACGCGCACTACTTTCTTTAATCAATAACGGATGAATATCTATTTTCTTGCATAATTTTTTATTTTTTTTTATGGCTCTTCGGAAAAATCTGCTCCGAAAATAACTCACGAGGCAAGGGCTTTGGGCGTAAGTGTGGCTGTATAACCCAAGTTTTCAAGTCGTTTTAGCAGATTGCGCACGTTGTGTTCCTTGTTCTTCAGCGAATCAAAATGTGTTACGCCTAGAT
>JAZDLP010000091.1:0-6277 GCA_043801885.1 Planctomycetota bacterium
TGCCTGCACTACGGCAATTGTCAAATTTGCCATATTTTAACTCGTTTTGCCGTGTTTTGAATCACTTTACTGCGATTAAGTGTAATCATCGGCATGGAGATATTCGCGTTTTGATCGATTACGAAACAGAAACTAATTAACAGATACAGATCATAGGAGCGACCATCTATGATTTCTCTGTGTTCTCTGTGCCTCTGTGGTAAAAATAGACTAAACGATTAACTAATTTTTCGACGCCGCCTTAATGCGTCATTGCATACGTTACAATGTTCACGCCCAGCCGCAGAGCATCACTCGCGGCGTAGTCTCTGCCCTGCGGATGTTCATCGCCTTGCCAGCCGCTACCCAATCCATATTGACTGTAGATTACTCGCAAATCGCCGCCGTCCATGCTCAGTCCTTCCAGTTGCGGCGTATTCAGTTTCGGATTTAAACGCTGCACGGCGGGCGTGTACGCCACCTTGCTGATCTTATTGTATGCGCTGAAGATTTCATGCGTCGGTGCAATGAGTTTCAGTTCGGACTGCGGTAATACTTTCTTCAATTCGCGCCGCACGGCGATATCAAATGTCTTCAAACCTTGGCAGTTGTCAATCAGCAGTGTGCCGCCGCGACTCAAAAAACCGCGCAGCGCGTCCACCGCCGCGGGAGCCAGCGTCAGGTCATGGCAACCGGACAGATATAGAAACTGCGCATCCTTTAGATCATCCGACGCCAAGTCCACGGTCTTGCGGCGGAAGGTAACTTTGACATGCGTATCCTGAGCTAGTGTGCGCAGCAGATTGCCCGGCCCGCCCGGATCGGTGTTCCAGACGCCGTTGTGCTTGACCTGCGCGAAAACGAATGAGTTGGTGGTCGTTTTCATATCGTCCGTGCCGAACAGTTCCGGTTGCGCGTGCGCTTTGCCGACATCGGCGTAGCCAACGGCATAAGCCAGCATGTTCAGCCCCAGCGCGGTGGCGTCATGAACATTGTAGTATAGCGCTTGTTTGATGCTGATATCCGGAGTGAAGTTGTCCCAGCCGCAACCCAGTCCATAGCGACTGACGACCACGCCCAGACGGCAACCGGAGTAAATGCCTTCCAGTAGTGGCTCATTGCATTTGGCAGCTTCAGGCAGCTTCGCTTTTTCCACGTCGGTTACTATATGGAAGATGGGGTGATCCAGCGGAATGCGTCGCAAACTCTCCTCGGGGAACGCTTTTTTAAGCGCCTCGATGCACCCGTTATAGAAGAAGGGACTGCCGGCGACGGAGTCCATCCAGATCATGCCGCCGGAACGAACGTACTTGCGCAGCAGCTCGATTTGATTATCCGTCAGTTTCAAAGTGCGGCCGCCAGAGAAGAATAGCACGGGAATCTCTGCCGGGTTGCCGCTGAATGTGTCCAGATTCAAATCCACGTGTGTATAATTGAGTTGCAGTAGATTGGCGGACTTCTTTAGTAGTTGTTGACAATCGGCCGGCGCCAAGTTCCAGTCATGTATCTGCATAGTATTGCCGTCTTCACTCGTGAAACTAGCCGATGCGCCCCAGATCACTTTGCCGATCAGCGGCGCGGGCTGCGGTTCGCGCTTGCGTTCGCTGCGGCGCAGCGGTGTGGCGGGCAGCGGCAGTGGCGGGAATCCTTCACCGCCTTTGATGAATTTGCGTTGCGCCTCCGGCGGCCGGCCCAACGGCTTGAAGTAGTCATTCTCGGACATCGCCAGCGCCAATTCGCTAACGCAAAACGCGCCCATCAGCGCCGTCACGCTCAAAACTTTTGCGGAAATCGCCATGACATCCTCCTTTGTATGTTAGCCAGTACGATTGCGACATTTTCTATCGCCCCTTTGGGGCTTTATTGATTCCAGCGGTTTCTTTTCCCATATAGCCACGGAGTGGCGAAAGACATTAGCCTAGGGCGCCAGCCCTAGGAGCACTGTCTTGTGGGTAAAGACAAGAGTGTATATCAACCACCAACCACTAGCCCTAGCCACTAGTCACTAACCACCAGCCACTAACTATTTATTCACCAGCGCCGCGCCCAGCGCTGTCTCCGCGGCGTAAGGACTCTCCTTTTTCATTTTAGCATAAGTCTCTGCCACTAGATCCTGGCGATGCAATCCCTGGTAAGCCTTCATCAACAGCAGCCGCATTTCAGGCACTTTTGGGCTGGCCGGGCTTACTTTCAGCAGCCGATTGATAAGCACCGTGGCGCGCTGCAATTCGCCTTGCGCCACATAACATTCCGCTCGCAACAGTCCGGTATCGTCCGCCATGCGTTCCTGCGGCGTCTCCCATTCGATATTCTGTAGCTCCTGCAACGCGGATTCGTAGTCGCCGGTCCGAATGTAGTGTCGGATATTCAGCAGGCGACCGCGCCGGCCCAGCGCATACTGGCGATCAGTCAGCGGCACAACTTTGCGCAGCGCTTCATAGCGCCGTATGGCTTCGTCGCGCTGCCCTAACCCCGCGTAAGAGTCCGCCACGTAAATTTGTTTCAGAGCGTATTCATCGGGCGACAGATCGCTATTTTCGATGTTCTGCAGCAAGTCCAAGCCTTCCTGGTCTTTGTCGAAGTAATGGATCAACATGCCGGCATAATGCAGTTTGGCTCGCGACTGGGTTTTCTTGTCGCCTTGGCCTCGAATCGCCTCTTGGAAAGCGCTGGTCGCCTGATTATAGTCCTTCAACAGACGCTGAATCTGCAAGCCCAGCATCAGAAACACTTGCGCATGATCGGAGGGCGGCAAATTACGCGACAGCTTCCAAATCTGTGTCGCGCATCGCTCCAGCAACTGTTTGTCGTTCAGCGCTTTGGCGTAAGTGAGTAGTGGCAGCAGTTCCACCGGAGTAATAGTGTTCGTTTCCAGGCGCGTCAGTATGCTCTCGCGATACTCTTTCCAGCGATTGTCGTCGAACTCTTCACGCTGCAACCATACCGGCTCGACTACGACTGTCTGTTTGACTGGCGCGAAGGACGAATCTTTCGCGCCGACGCTTAAGGTGATAGTGTATGCGCCGGGCTTGAGAAATCCGTGCCGAACGGTGGCGCGTTCTTTACCCTTCTGCGTCGAGACTATCGTGCCGTCGCCGAAGTCCCAGGCGATTTTACCAACGTAGCTGGTGTCGCAATCGAAGCTGTAGCGCACTAGATAGCATTTTTCGACAACCAGATGATCGAGCTGCGACCAGGCAAAATCCAGCGTCGGCTTGCCGCTCAAACTTTCAATCGCGCCGGCGCGTGCGCGACTGATCGGCGCAAAATTCTGTTCGGCCATCAATCGTAAGTTTGAATTGCCCGGCGGTTGCCAACCGGCGATCATTCCGCACTCGCCGTTGTACTGAACATGATAGTACTCGAGTTTGTGTGTGCCGGCGGTCAGCGTAATCTTGCCATTGTGATTGCCAAAGCGACCCTCCCAGCCGCCATGTTTGCCGGGGTATTCGGCCACCATCGTGCCGTTCACTAACAGAAACGACGCATCGTCCGAGTTCGTGGCGAATGTGTACGAACCGGCCGCGGGCGCAATAAAGTGCGCGCGATAATAGCTGACGTAGTCTTCATTCGGTCCGATCGGATTGTAGCCGTCGAATATCTTCGAACGCAGCACACGGCCTTCCAGTTCTTTCGAGGCGTCAAACATCTTCTTGTAAGCAGTCCAGGTATCGCAGCCGCCGTTGGCTCGTTTGCGGACTTCCATAACGACACCGGCCGGCGCGATCCAGGGTTTGACCGTGGGCGCTTTGCTATTGCCGAAGTAAACCGTGTACGTCGCGCCGGCCTGCGCGCCCGAGCATTCAAAGAGAATGTCGGCTTGATCGCCGGGCCCTAACCGAAGCAACTCATGAGTGATTGGCTTGCCGTCGCGATCCACCACGCGAATATCCCGCCCGTCTGAACACAACGCGCCACGATGAGCAAAGCGGACTAGGCAGACCGTTGAGCCTGGCGAATCTTTAATGATAATCGGCCGCCGATATTGATAGTCGCGCAAAGACCATTCGCCAGCGACGGCGAACCCGAATCCTGACGCAATTAGAAGCAGCCAGCTCAGCCGTTGAGCGTAATTACGCATATACTCACACTACTCCTACCCCGCATGATTATCTGTCATTTTCTGTTTTATCACTTCTCGACGCGTTGTCTTTACCATATCTCAAACCAAGTGCCAAGATCAATAATAATGCAACTCTTGCCATGTCAATGCATTATCAAGAGGCGCTTTGATTACGATTGTTGGATGAATCCACAGTGTAGGAAACACCGTCAGTGAATTTGGCGAGTGGGCGCGAGTTTTAGAGCGTTGTCTGAATATATCTTAGACAGAACTTTCCTTGGCAGGCCGAGACCGTTAAGAAACTCCTGATGACGATTATCGAAGTAGTCTCTGCCGTACAGGATTCGGTCTTGGAACTCAAGGAGAAAGTCTCGTCCGAAGTCGCAGTCGCGGGACAACGCGTTATGCCCGGATACTGCAGACATGTCGCAATACAGAGAGGAGTACGTTCGCATCATAGAGATCAGGTAACCGTGTAGCGAAGCTACGCCTCAAACCGACAAGTGAGACTATTTTTCATTCGTCCCTAACGGGACTAAATCTCGCATTTGTAGCCTTTTGGTTGCGTCTTGGCCGCGAGGGACACGACATGCCGTGCCCCTACGTCACTCCGAAAATACGGCAACGTGTGCGGTATTTTCATTGTTTTCGAGTGACGCGCCGCGTCATAGCGACTGCGGTGAATACTTGCGAAAAAAATATTTTTTCGAAGAATTCTTGTTTTCGCGGGGACACCATTATAGAAAGACGCGTGACTCATGGCCATAACGGTTGCTGTTCAAGACTGTCTGAGGAACGCCAAAGTGGATACGAAGGAAGAAATCCCGCAGGAGTACTGGAACCTGATTGACCAGTATCGTACTAAACTGGTCGAGCAGGCTGTCGCAATTCTTGGAAACATTGAAGACGCCGAAGATGTTGTCCAAGAGACTTTCTGCGAAGTCTTCCGCAGTGGCACACGCCTGACACAGGTCCGCTCGGTGGGCGCCTGGTTACGCGCCATCAACCGTGGTAACGCGCTAAACCGCCTGCGTGACGACCGTCGCGACGACAGCAAGAACGAACGCCGCAGACAGCAGCTTGGCCAAGACGAATTTACCACCGGGGGTTTGAGCGCTGTTGAAATCTGCGAGACCGTCACCCAAGCTCTTGAATCCCTGCCGATAGAACTGCGCAAGGTCGTCGTGCTGCGCTATTGGCAACATCTATCATACAAGGAGATTGCTCAGCGTCTGAATCTGCCAGCCGGCACCATCGGACGGCTTTTGTATAACGCCACTATGCAGCTTTACGAGAAACTTAAACGAGAAGATATGGAAACAGGGCGGCCACCGTCTTCGGCCGATCTGAAAACAGGGTCGCAGTCTTCGATCATAGGAGAAAAATTATGATTGCTACACAGGAGTGTCAGGAAATCAGTGTCCGTCTGAGCGCGTATATTGATCGGACGCTCAGTAATGAAGAGTGTACTGTCATCGAGCAGCATGTGCGAGACTGCGTGCAATGTCGCGAAAGCATTCGCCGATTAGCTTCGGTGCAGCGCCTGCTTAACGGCACCTACAACCTGGGTATTATGAGCCCTGCGCTCAAACATAAGACCGGCCAGCGTTTAGCAGTCGTTTTGGCGGAGAAATCAGCATCCACCCAAGAGTCTGAACTACTACTCTCCGAAAAGTCCGAGTCTTTTTCAGACAGATTGCAAGTGTTGGGCGGCGCGCCGTGGTGGGGCGTTTCGATTGCGTTGCACGTGCTGGTTATTCTGCTGGCCGGATTGATCTCGATGAGTCTCGCGCTGCCGACAGCGGAAGACGCGATAGTGGTGATCACCGAACTCCAGCCGCCGGCGCAGATTAAGCCGATGGAACTGGAGAAGCCCAAGAACGACAATCGCGCCGTTCTGGAATCCAAGCACGATACGCCGCCTACGGATCCGACGTGCAGTGATCCCAGCGACATCGTGGTGCCGCCGGAGATTATGGCGCTGGCTGAGTTGGGCGATCACTTTGAAACCATTAACCCCGACCGGCCGGACACTCAAAGCGCATTCGGCAACCCGGATTCTCATTTCTTTTATAGTATCAAAGGTAATGACGAACCCGAAGGCGGTGGCGGCATGGGTGGCTGCAGTTTGGATAATCTGATTGGCGTCGGCGGCGCGGCTAGTCCGGGCAGTGGTGGCGGCTGGGGCGGCGGACACGGCACGGGCATCGGCGTCGGCACCGGCGCCGGCAAAGG
>JAZDLP010000149.1:0-15167 GCA_043801885.1 Planctomycetota bacterium
GTTGGGATCCGTTCATTATAAAGAGTGCCTGTTGATCGCGACTTCAACGTTAACGTTTTCAGAATGGCATCCGCAAGAAAAATCTTATGAGTTTCTCTGTGTTCTCTGTGGCTCTGTGGTGAGAATAGACTGAACGGTTACGTTGAATTGAAGCCGCGAGCCAGTAGGGATCTGCACGTATATCCAAAAGCGATGCGGAACGGATCGTTGATGCCTTAGAGAAGCTGAAAGACAATTTGACAGGTGATGTGAAGCGTTTGACAAACTTCACCCCAGAATATCGTTTAAGGGTAGAGAATTAGGTCTGGGAGAGCGAACAATCTCATCCAATAGACGTCGCTATACTACGCGCGGTTGAAAATCCAATTTTTTACTTTTTGGCAATTATTTCTAAACTGTAATCATGCGCTATGTTATTCTGCATCACACGGACTGGACGGAGCAACCCGATCACTATGATCTCATGCTGCAACTTGAAGAAGGCGGCGATGATGACGATCTGGCGCTGAAAACATTTTCAACATTAAGCAATGAGTTTCCCACCGGCGCCAGTCACCAGCCACTAGCCACCAGCCACCAGCAACCAATTAATCTGCTGCGATTGATCAGCAACCATCGGCGCGCGTATCTGACTTTTCAAGGCTCGATCTCGCGGAACCGTGGCCAAGTCAAACGCGTGGATGAAGGCGTGTTGACGCGCTTTGAGCAATCATCGGTCGGCGGCGAATTGCGTGCGCAATTTTCGGGACACCGTCTCAACGGCCAGTTTGAGCTGAAACCTCTCGGCCAGAACATCTTCTACTTTGAACAAAAAGGCGAACAATCAAAATGACCAAACGTAAATTAATAACTTTTTTCTGCAAAGTTTGTGGCTATGAGACGCCGCGCTGGGAAGGCAAGTGTCCGGCTTGCCGCGAGTGGGACGCGCTGGTCGAAGCGCCGGATCAAACTAAAACAAAATCAAGACGGCGCGGCGCGCAACGCGAATCCATAACCGCCTCGCTCGGCAGCGGAGCGATTCCCAAGCCGCTGCATGAACACGCTCGCGAACGCCTGCCGCGCATTCTTGTTCCGATCGGCGAATGTCATCGCGTTCTGGGCGGCGGCATTGTTCCCGGCGGCAGCGTATTGGTCGGCGGCGAGCCTGGCATCGGTAAATCCACTTTGATGCTGCAACTGCTCGGCGCGCTGGCCGGCAACGGAAATCACGATGGCAAGTGTTGCTGGTTGTATATCACCGGCGAGGAAGCGCCTAGCCAAATTGCCGAACGTGGCTTGCGGTTGAATAATTCGCCCTCAATCAAGAACGGCATGCAGAGCGATCAGCTAAAATTAGTCAGCGAGACTGATCTCTCTACCATTCTCGATCTGCTTGAAACTGAACATCCGCAAGTAGCAGTAGTGGATTCAATTCAGACGCTGCGCAACGCGGAGATTCCATCAGCGCCCGGCTCGGTTCCACAAGTTCGCGAATGCGCGATGGCGCTGGTTGACGCCGCTCGACGTTTGAATACCACGATCTTTATTGTCGGCCACGTCACCAAAGACGGCACGCTTGCTGGTCCTCGCATACTTGAACATGTCGTTGACACAGTGCTCAACTTTGAAGGCGAGACGCGACTGGATTTGCGTTGCCTGCGCGCGACTAAAAATCGTTTCGGACGGACCGATGAAGTCGGATTCTTTGAAATGACTCAGGCGGGGTTGATTGAGGTGCCCGATCCGTCGGCGGCGCTGCTGGATCGCGACAATGCCGCGGACAAAGGGCCAGGCTCCGCTGTGGGCGCGTTGTGCGAAGGCACACGCGTTCTGCTCGTGGAACTGCAGGGACTGACTGTGCCGGTGCCTGGCGGCGGCAGTCCGCGCCGCCGCGCCAGCGGATTGGACGCCAACCGGCTGGCGCAGTTGCTGGCGGTGCTCGAAACTCGCGCCAGCGTCCCGTTCGGCGCGCTGGATGTTTTTGCGAGCGTCGCCGGCGGGTTTAATGTGGAAGAACCGGCAGCCGATCTGCCATTAGCTCTGGCGTTGGCGTCCATCGCCACCGGCCGATTGGTGCGCGAAGGGCTTATCGCCGCCGGAGAAGTCGGATTGGGCGGCGAAATACGTCCCGTGCCGCGCTTGGAAGCGCGTGTCAGCGAAGCGGGCAGACTGGGCTTTAAGACGATGCTGCTCCCCGCTCGCGGACGGACGGCGCTGCCCGCGCAAATACATGGCGTGAAAATCCTGCGCGCTCGCACTTTGCGCGAAGCGCTGGCACTGGGTTTGGCTTGAGGTACGAATTATGAATTACGAATTACGAATTATGAATTACCAACTACGAAATAAACAATATGAATCAATCACCCTTTACTAACGTCCGCCAAATGCTTGCTGAATATGGGTTGGCGCCCAAGAAAGCCTTCGGCCAGAACTTCATGGTTGACACTAATTTTGCCGAAGCTGTCGTACGCGAAGCGGCTCCAGACGAACGCGCGCTGGTGATCGAGATTGGTCCCGGCACGGGTTGTTTGACTCGCACGCTGCTGGCCGCGCACTCTCAGGCACGTGTCCTGGCCATGGAGATTGATCGCGGACTTGTGGCATTGCTGCGCCAAACGTTTGCTGACGCGCTGGCTCAACAGCGTTTGACGCTGCTGGAAGGCGACGCGCTGGCCGGCAAACACAGCATCTCACCGTTGTTGATCGGAGCCGCGTTGCAGATTAGCGCGCGCGAAAACCGGCCGCGTTGCCTGCTTTGCTCCAACCTGCCTTATAATGCCGCCACGCCGGTTTTAGCAAACTTTGCGATCAGTCAACAGGGCTTGGAACTCGCGTCTGCTATTGCCACCGTTCAATCGGAAGTGGCCGAACGCATGCTGGCGAAACCCGGCGCGGCGAGTTATGGCGCGTTGTCCATACTCATGGCGCTGCGCACGAAAGGAAAAATTCTGCGTCGTGTCGGGAATGCCGTCTTCTGGCCACGTCCAGCCGTGGACTCCGCAGTCATCCGTTTGGATTTCAAACCGTGGGAGCTGGCTGACGCTACTGCCTTGCAACGCGAAGAAGCCTCGCCTTTTCAAGCTTTTCTGCAAAAACTTTTTTCGCAACGCCGCAAGACGTTGCGCGCGGTCTTGAAAACCGCGCTACCAACCGCGCTCCATCTGCCATCCGACGTTCGCGCCGAGACTCTGCCGCCCGAAACAATCCTGGCGCTCTTTCGAGCACTCTAGCGATCCAAACATCACACATGGAGAAATTGACGCGCTTGCGCATAAATTAGCCCCAACGCCATCCAGAAAGGCATTGAGTATGACGGGCCTTCCAGTCCGACTGTGAAACTGACGAAGACCGCCGTATAAAAAAAATAAAGAACCATGCACTCCAGCCACAAGTCCCCGCCGCTTGATCGAGTCCGCAAAGCTTTCCACACGCAATGCCAGACCGACCACAACAGCGCGAGAAAAATTAGAAAACCGACAACGCCGTAGCGATAGAGTAGATTCAAATAACTGTTGTGCGGATCAAGACCGAGACGATCCTCGCCATAATGAAACGAAGTGTGATACAACGCGCCGTAGAACCACGGCCGGCCGACGCCCGCGCCAACAAAAGTCCGACCAGAAGACCAATCCAACGTCATGCGTCGCCAGACTAAAAAGCGCCAAATGTTATTACGGACGCTTAAGTCTTCACACGCGTTCGATACCGCATTGAGTTTGTATATTTCAGGGTCGGTTACTTGCACCGCGGCACGCGTTGAGAATACATAATCTTTCGGGTCCTGCGGCGCAGTCGCGTGAGCGTAGACGTCGAAGAGTTTCTTGTAAATATCCCACGACCAGGCCTTCACTTCTCTCGGTTCGCCGGCGTCGTTATGCCGATAATGATAACCCCAGGCCAGCAGACCAAAGAAGACGAGCAGCGCCAGCGCGCGCTTCAATGTGCGTGCTTGTCCACGCAGCGCCAGCGCGATGCCCAAAAGCAGATAAAGCGCCAAAGCGCCAGCCATCGAAATCGGAACGACTGATTGAAACCGCACGCCTTGTCGCCAACCGGCCAATGCCAGCCCCAGCAGCGCCAATCCACGCCAAAACCAATTGTCGGCGCAGACGACGACGAAACCCAATCCTAGAATGGCGATCGGCAATGTTTCCTGTCCGTAAGGCGTTGCGGCAAAAAAAGCGAGTACCGGATGCTGAGCGCTCTGAACCGGATCGTTGGGATTAACGACCGCTACGCTGACGGCATCAATCGCGGCGCTCGCCAGCGAGATGATCAACACCGTCAGCACCGCCAGTCGGATATGCCGCGCCTGATCGCCAAAGAAGATGACCGCGTAAATAAAGAAGATCGCGTATCCGGCCAGCGCCGTCTGTCGAAAGATCAAATAAGTATCGCGCCCCGCGACCAAAGCAACGACTGCGTGTCCAGCTCCCCACAAGATAAAAGCCAGCGCCAGAAAGAGACCTATACCCGGGCTTCCATCATATAAATTGGACATCCTTTGTCTGAGAACCAGTACGGCGGCGGGCAGCAGTAGAATGAGTGCCACTTCCGTCAGATAGGCGTGCTGTAGCGCCAGACACTTCGGCGCGCCGAATAAAGTCGGCAGATCGCCAAGCGAGTAATGCGCGAAAGCTTGTCGCAGTTGAAGGTGGCCTGCTAAAATAATAAGAAGCAGCCAGCGAGCCGCGGACGCAATTTTCGTCAGGCGATTACTATCCATCAGTCTCCTGCGACTGCGTCAATTCGCGAGTCAGTTGGCGCGCCAGTTGGCGACTTGTACCGTCCAGCCCAAAACGCTGCAACATCAAACGGACGGCGAAGTAGGGATTGTATAACAGATAGCGCCGCCATAAACGACGCGGTTCGCAACCCAAACGAAAAACCCACTCCAGACCGAGCGTTTGCAACCAGCGCGGCGCTTGAGCGACTCGACCGGTGTGAAAATCAAAAGCCGCGCCTACGCCCACTTGCACTGCCTTAATTCGAGATGCGTGCTTGGCCATGAAGTTTTCCTGCTTTGGCGCTCCCAACGCGACGAACACCAACCGAGCGCCGCTGTCATTGATCGCCTCGATTTCACGCAACAACTCGGGGCTATCGTCCGACCGCTCGCCAAACGGAGGCGAATACGTTCCCGCGACTTTCAGTTTCGCATAACGCGCGGTCAAATTTCGTCCCAGATTTTCAGCGACGCTTGGAGCGCCGCCGTAGAGATAAATGGAGAGACCCGCTGACGCCGCGGCCTCGCACAGTCGGAGCATCAAAGTTGGTCCGTAAACACGATCTTTAAGTTTGCGTCCGCCTAGCAACCAATGCGCCCAAACCAGTGGCGCGCCATCTGGCACGGCGAGCAAAGCGCCGTTCAACGCGTGACGATAGCGTAGATCGCGTCGCGCCATCGAGACAGTATGGACATTGGCTGCGCAAACATAACCGCGCGAGTTCTCTTCCCGCGCCGCTCGCAAAATAATCGCGACCGATTCATCATACGTAACGGACGCAATACGCGCGCCTAGGATTGGCAAATAAGCTACTGGCTGCATTTTTTGTAACCGTTTACCACAGAGCCACAGAGTACACAGAGAATTGAATAGTAATGTTGCAAGTCAGGGTGACATCTTTATTGCTGCAGAGGTTTATCCGAGCCGCGTTCCTACGCCATATTTTTGCCAGTGGTGCTCATGGACAATGCGGCGTGGAGAATGCCTTTTTGCTGGCGAAGCTCATCGGCAATGTGTTGGATTGAGCTGACACTGCCTCGAATGATGATGATTTCGGCGCAGAGATCGTGGTCGAGATGAACGTGAGTCGTCGCTAAAATCTGCTCGTGGTGGTGATGTTGAACGCTCGTGAGCTTTTCCCCTAAATGACGAAGGTGATGATCATAGACGAGCGTAACAGTGCCTAGCGCTTCTTCATCGGTTTTCCATTGCTTGACAACGAGTTGCTCACGAATCATGTCGCGAATAAACTCTGAGCGATTTATGTAGCGACTCTCTTTGATAAGTTTTTCCAGCTTGTCATATAGTGGTTTCTCAATGGAAAAACTCATGCGCACCAGATCAGTCATACGTCGCCTCCAGTATTACAGCCGAAAATATCGTAGCGTGAGCGAGCCGCCCCTACTAACCACTTCCTTATGTTCTTGTTGTATCGTAATTTCAAAGTTTGTCGCCGAAAAACATGTCCCGTTAGACGGTTACAATTAAACTATGTCGTTTTTTCCCCCTCGCTCGATAGAATGGCTGCGATGAAAACTTCATCCGTTTCTACGGACGTCCGGCTCGTCGGCGAGCCGGTTATATCCGCGGAAGTCTCAAGTTCCCGCGTCCCCATAGATTCGCAGCATCTGCTGGTCTGGATTCTGTTCTTTTTTTCCGGCGCGTGCGGCTTGATTTACGAAGTGTTGTGGTGCCGTCAACTCGGACTGATTTTCGGCAATACAACACAGAGTATTACGGTAGCGCTGACGGCGTTCATGGCTGGACTGGCCATCGGCAGTTACGTGGCGGGGCGGCTGTGCCATCTTCTGAAGCGTCCTTTACTGGCCTATGGTATTTTGGAGTCGCTCATCGGATTTTATTGCGCGGCCTTGCCGTGGTTGCTCAGCGATCACGGCCCGCTGACGCCGTTGTATCGCTCTTTATATGGCGAGACCGGCAGCTCTGGAGTGGCGGTTGCGCGGTTCGTTATTTCATTTGGTCTGCTGCTTGTCCCTACGATTTTTATGGGCGCGACGTTGCCGATACTGTCGCAATTCCTGGCGCATTCCAATAAATTTATGAGCCGAGCTGTCGGCACACTTTACGCCATCAATACTTTCGGCGCGGTGGTGGGCGCCGCCGCGACCGGCTTTTTGCTGCTGCCTGAATTTGGCAAGCTCAACACCAACTGGATCGCTGTGGCCTGCAATCTGACATTGGGCGCGCTGGCCATTATTTTTGGCCGACGTGCGCCGACTCAAATCACCGCGTTACCCGCGATATTAGACGATTCGAAAATTTTCGCGGAGCCTATTACTACAACAACCGTGCCGCAAGCGTCTCGCCCGCCTCTCGTCCATGAGACGTTGCCTTTGTTAGAGCAGGCAGGCGAGACGTCTGCGGTACAACTGAAGACCGCCGTCCTCGCGTTCGGCATCACCGGCTTTGCCGCTATGGTTACGCAGATCGGCTGGACTCGCGCCATCAGTCTCGGCACCGGCAGTTCTACCTACGCATTCAGCCTGATCGTCGCCATTTTTATTCTGGGCCTGGGGCTGGGCGGAATCTGGGGCGCGCGCATCGCGCCACACGCGCCCGCGCCAGTGGCGCTGCTGGGCAAAGTGTTATTAGTAATCGGCTTGTTGTGCATGGCGTTAGCGACGCTGTTGGGTTACGGTCCGCTGCTGTTCTACTTGCTATTGGCCTGGGGCAGCGGGGTTAGCAACAATTGGAACGTGTTGTTGACGATGCAGGCTTTTGGCATCGCGCTGCTGATTATCATGCCGACATTTTTGATGGGCGCGACTATGCCGCTGACGTTGCAAGTTGCTTCTCGCGCCAACGTTTCGGCCGGCCGCACAGTCGGCGCTATCTACGCGATCAACACTGTCGGCGCGATTCTGGGCAGTTTGCTGGGCGGATTATTATTGCTGCCGCTACTACAGATTCAAGCAACATTGGGACTAATGGCGCTGCTGTATGCCGCGCTCGGTGCGCTACTGCTAACTCTGGCGTCCAATCGTCAAAAAAATAGAACTGTTCACCTCGAAGACCTATCGCAACCAAGCCGCAACCCAAAAGTGTTGTTGACGGGGAGACGGGGGGACGAGGAGACGGAGAGTAGCGCAACGAACACAAATAATCGCATTGCTCGCGAAATTCTTCAGCAAATACTTTTATATCCTCTGCGTCCTCTGCGTCTCTGCGGTGAACACTTATCATCTTTCAAGGCGCCGATGGCCATGTTGAGCTTATTGGCGCTACTGCTGCTGTTCATTCTGTCGCCGGCTTGGGACGCGCGCATCATGAGCTGTGGTTTATACTTGCTGCGGAACCCCGAGTCGCTAAAGGCGGCGCGCGAGTTTCGGATACTGGATGCCTTTCGCCATCACTTGGTGCAAGAGATGCTTTACTACCGCGAGGGCGCTTCCGCGACTGTCGCCGTCGCCAAGGTGGCTGACAACATTTCGCTAAGCGTAGGCGGAAAACCAGACGCTTCCAGCAAGGGCGACATGGGCACTCAGATCGGCCTGACGCTGCTGCCCGAGCTGCTGTGCGCCACGACTCCGGAGGAAACGCTGGTGATCGGGTTGGGTTCGGGTGTCAGCGTCGGTTCAGCGCTGGCGCTGGATAGCGTGAATCGTGTGGATGTGGTGGAGATGTCTCCTGAAGTGGTCGAAGGTTCGTCGTTCTTCGCGCCATTCAACCATTTGACTTATACTCATCCTGCGCCCCCGACATGGCTGGCCACGCCCAAAGTCGAGTTGCTGATCAACGACGGCCGCAATCATTTATTGCTGACCAGCCGCCGATACGATGTCATCGCCAGCGAGCCATCTAATCCGTGGATGGCTGGCGTGGGCAATCTATTCACCAAGGAAGCATTCCAATTGGCTCGTAACCGTCTGAAGCCTGGCGGCCTGATGTGTCAGTGGCTGCATAATTATTCGCTCGAAGAGACGCATTTTCTGAGCGTAGTGCGGACGTTTGGTGAAGTTTTTACGCATCTCCAGCTTTGGTGGATAAACGGCGGCGACTACTTGCTCATCGGCGGCGATCAGCCCATTCGCATGTCATTGACCGCTCTGCGCGCGCGATTCAAAGAACCGCGTGTTCACGAGTGGCTGATTGCAGCGCATTGGCCGGATGAGTACGAATTTCTAGCATCGTTCATTGCTCAGGACAATGTTCTGCGTCGTCAAGCCGCCTCAGCCACGTTGCACACTGACGATAATATGCTGTTGGAGTTTGCGGCGCCGCGCGCACTATATGCCACGGCGCGATTGTTCCGCAACGCTTATTTTATGCCGTCGGAGGACTTTATCAATCTGAAGGACTTGACGTTCGATGAACGGGCGGAGTTCCTCCAGAAGCTCGATCTGGCAGTCGCGGCTCGAGAACATACGCAACTGGCGCAGGAACGACAAGATTCGAGCAAACAACATATACAGATCGCGCGTTGTTTGGCGCCGCAACAACATTGGGCTGCCGAATATCTGACCAAGCAAGCCAAAAAAGCGCACGCGGAAATAGCATCGGCAAAAGAGAGCAATCCAGCGCAAGAGTCTTTGAATTCCGACCATTTGTGGCTGAAAGCCCATGCCTTGGCATACCAGAAGAAGGATGCCGAAGCGATGGCCGTCTTGAATCTCCGCGCCAACGTCAATCCGGAGAACAAGCAAGCGTTGCGCGATTTCAACATCGTCAAGCTGGCATATATCGAGGCGCTCAATGGCCAGCAATCTGCGCGAGCCTGGATGACGCTGATTTCAGTGCGGCGAGCGGGCCACGAGTTGTGCGCATTGCAGCCTGATGAACCGGCCAACCGTGCTCTATTGTGCCGCAGTTGGCTCGCATTGGCCAAGTTCGACGCGGCCTCCGCAGTCTTCTACCGCCAACAGGCCGCCAAGGCATATTCTCAATTATTGAATTTAAATGGCGCTGATCGCGCCAGGCTGCCAGCCGATCTGGTGAAAGAATTTGGCGAGTGATTTACCGCAAAGGAGGAAACATGCCCGAACGATCATTATGGGAGCGGTTGCAAAAGTATTGGCTCGCCTGCGAGTCGCTGGGAATCAGCATCGACATCAGCCGGATGAATTTTGGCGACGAATTCTTCACTCAAAAAGACGCCGCCATCCGCAATGCTTTCGTCGAGATGGACAAACTGGAATCCGGCGCTATCGCCAACTTGGATGAAAAACGCATGGTCGGGCATTATTGGCTGCGCCATTCGGCGCTGGCGCCTACGCCAGAGATCAAAAAAGAAATAGATCGCTGTTTGGCGACGATCAAAAAATTTGCGCGCGCTGTTCATGTCGGAAAAATCAAGCCGCCCAAGGCGCAGCGCTTTACTCGACTCCTGGTGATCGGAATCGGCGGATCAGCTCTTGGGCCGCAATTTGTGGCCAGAGCGCTCGGCTCCGCCAACGATCCGCTGCGCCCCTATTTCTTCGACAACACCGACCCTGACGGCATGGATGCGACGCTCGCTGATATCGGCGCCGGTCTGAAAGAAACGTTGGTCATCGTTATCTCAAAATCCGGCGGAACCAAAGAGACACGCAACGGCATGCTCGAAGCCAGACATGCTTTCGAGAAGGCCAAACTCAAATTCGAAGCTCACGCCGTGGCGGTTACTCAGGACGGCAGCGAACTGGACAAAGTCGCTGTTGCCGACCAGTGGCTGGCACGCTTTCCGATGTGGGACTGGGTAGGCGGGCGGACGTCGGAGTTCTCCGTCGTCGGATTGCTGCCCGCTGCGCTGCAAGGCCTGGATATTCAAGGGATGCTCAACGCCGCGCGCGAAATGGATGAGATCACGCGCATTAAAAATCCTCTGAAAAATCCCGCAGTGCTACTGGCTTTGATGTGGCACTACGCCAGCGGCGGACGAGGCGCGAAGGACATGATTATACTGCCCTACAAAGATCGTCTCGAACTGTTCAGCCGTTATCTGCAACAGTTGGTGATGGAATCGCTTGGCAAAGAAAAGGATATGAGCGGCAGCGTTGTCCACCAAGGTCTCGCAGTCTATGGCAATAAAGGTTCGACCGATCAGCACGCTTACGTACAGCAGTTACGCGACGGAATAAATAATTTCTTCGTCACCTTTATCGAGACGCTGAAAGATCGAGCCGTTCGATCACTGCAAGTCGAACCTGGTATCACCAGCGGCGATTATCTCAGTGGATTCTACCTGGGCACACGCCAGGCGTTGTATGAGAACGGGCGCGAGAGCATTACTATCACCGTGCCCGACACGAGTCCTCGAACCATTGGCGCGCTGATCGCGCTGTACGAACGCGCCGTTGGTTTCTACGCGACGCTCATTAACGTCAATGCCTATCACCAGCCGGGCGTGGAAGCCGGCAAGAAAGCCGCGACGGCAGTGATCTGCCTCCAGAAGAAAATCGTCAAGTACATCAAAGACCGTAAAGGACAGGAACACACAGTCGCTCAGGTCGCCACAGGCATCGGCGTTTCGGACGAAATAGAGACGATCTTTAAGATTTTGCAACATCTCAGCGCGAATAAGGATCACGGCATGAAGCGCAAAGCGGGGACGACGGTGTTCGAGACCACATATTCGGCGTAGCGCGCTGGTACCCTTTATGAATAATGGGGCTCTCTCAACTCAATTACTCTAGCGCGCGCAGATAGCTTTGATGGGTCAGGCGCGCGGTTTTCTCCCAAGTGAACAATTGAGCTCGTTCCAGTCCACGCTGGATCATTCCGTCGCGCTGCGCGGGATTTTTGATCAGCAAATCCTCAATCGTTTCGCGCAATGGATACAGCGTTTTTTCAGCATCGTAATGAACTACTCGCGCCACGCTGCCGCAGACTTCTTGCAGCGCGGAGTCGGAGCTGATGACTACCGGACAACCGCAGGCCATGGCTTCGAGTGTTGGCATGCCGAACCCTTCCACCAGCGAAGGCAGAATAAACAGATCCGCCAGACTGTAAAGCGCGGGCAGGGATGACTGCGGAATGTAGCCGGTGAAGTAGACATATTCTTGAGCGTTAAGCTCCCGGATGAGTTTTTTCAAACCATTCAAACCCCAGCCCGGCTGCCCGGCCAGAATTAACTTATGCGGCAGCTTGAGATGAATTTTTGCGGCAAAGAAGGCGCGGATCAGATTAGGGATATTTTTTTTCGGCTCAAGGTTCCCCACGAATAGCACGTATTGTTCCGGCAAGCCCAGCGTCTGGCGCCAATGCGCGCGTTCCGCCTGCGGCAGCGGCTTGAAGTTTTCGGCGACGCCCCAGGGAATGATGTCAATTTTATCCGCCGACGCCTGTTTTATAGTCCGCAGCAGTTCTTCTTTAGTTGCCAGGCTGGGCACAATAATACGACGAGCGATCTGAACGCTGCGCGGGATAACGTGCTTCTGCACGCGCGCGCTGCCAGGCGTACAGAACAATGGATGCGTAAAGGCGATAAACTCGTGTATCGTCACCACCGCCGGCATGGACATCTGGCTGGGCAATGCGTAGGTCGGCCCATGAAAAACCTGACAACCGGCGTTGTAACATTTGCTTTGCAATCTGAAGTTGCGCCAGAGTGTGCGGATAGCGCGCCAGTGGCCGGGAAACCAAGCGCGCCGAATGATCAGGCCCGTATCACCGAACGCAGTCGGTAGGTTTTTAAAATTACGCGGCACAAACAGAATCACTTCGTCTTGTGAAAAGTGTTTACGCAGAGCACTGACCAGATTGGCCAGTGAGCCTTTGACACCGGCGTAGTCGCCGAATAGATGCAGTCCGTCAATTCCGATACGCACGTTGGATTTTCCCGCAGGCATCAACGGTTATAAAAAAGCTGGTTTTTCACTCGCGCAGAGTATAACATGATATTTAAAGAATCACTGGAGATACTAACTTTTTCATCTCTTTAATCATAGGAATTTCAAAGTTGGTCGCCAAAGGCGACTTGTTTTCCTTCAATCCACAATCAAAAATCTAAAATCCACAATTTCATTTTGTTCCAGGAGAAATCATGCCGCTTATTGATCTCACGCTTCCAGTGCAAGAAACGCCGCGCTATCAGGAGCTTGTAACCGTGGAAGTCATCGAACGCGCGCTGAAATTCAGCAACGGAGCATACACCGGGGTTATGTATAAGATTAGTCATAGTTCCATGGTCGGAACTTATTTTGATTTTCCAGGACATATCAAAGAAACCGATGACGGCGCTGACTCTGACAATTATCCCTTGGACAAACTGGTCAACGTCAAAGCCGCGGTCATTCATCTGGATCGTGAGAGCCGGTCTGGTGAAGTTGGAGCGCGCGAATTAGCGGCCGCCTGTCCGCCTATCGCCGACTGTGGCGCCATTATCATCAACGCGCTGGGACACCGCCGCTTCGATGCCATCAAAGAACATACCGTGTGGTTGTCTCTGGACGCCGGGCGTTGGATCATTGATCAGGGTGTGCATCTGGTGGTCTCCGATATCTATGAAAGTCGCCCGGAGCTGACCGGTGTTTTTTACGAGCTGTTTAACGCCAAAATCTCCGCGGTCTGCTGGCCGATCAATCTACATTTGTTGACGACGCCATATGTAAAGTTGACAGCGCTGCCGATGCGGCTTAAAGGCGTAGCTCAATTGCCCTGTCGTCTGATCGCCGAACTGATTAGTCATACCGCGCCCCTACAATAAGGAGCTAAATATGTTGGCTACGTTGAGTCAATCGGACATTGAGAATGGGCTGCGGGGCCTTGGGCTGAAGCACGGCGACTTGATATTACTGCATAGTTCGCTGGCCAGCCTCGGTCAGGTCGAAGGCGGACCGGAGACGGTCGTGCGTGCCATGTTGAACGTGGTCGGGAAAGAAGGCACACTGGTCGTCCCGACTTTTGGCGACCTCGGTATTCTCACCAAGATCGTCGAAAAACATCCAGACGCGATCCGCAGCATTCATCCGCTGGCCTCAGTGGCGGCTATCGGAAAAGACGCCAAAGCGCTCTGCCAGGATCACTGGAAGGCGGAACTGGCTCACGAGAAAAATACGCCATATACGCGATTGACGGAGCTGGGAGGCTGGATCCTATTGCTAGGCGTGGATCAGGACCGCAACACAACATTGCACACTGTTGAAGAAATTCTCAGATTGCCTTATCTGGAGCAGACGTCTGAAAGGACGTTCGAGACGCCTGAAGGCTCCGTGACCAAATCCTGGCCATATTTTCCCGGCCCGCATCGCGACTTTATCTCCTGCGATTCGATTTTAATGGCTTCCGGCAAGATGAAGATGGGACGTATCGGAAACTCCGTAGCGCGGCTGATCAAGAGTCGTGAGTTGATTGACATCATGGTGGAGTACGGACGACGACATCCGGACTGGGCTTTATGCGATAACCCGAACTGCTCCGACTGCGTCCGGCAGCGCGCGGCTCTGCGCCGCCATCGGCTGACGCAGGAGTCGTTTCATCTGGCGGCTAGTTCGCGCCTGGCCGGTCGTTATGTTCCGGAGATGATCGAGAATCTGAAAGCGTCCGGAATCGGCGCCGTCGAGCTGGATTGGGTACAAGGCCGACCAGCATATCTATTCAAGGACAAACGCTTGGCCAGCATTCGCGAGGAATTCGCGGCGGCTGGTATTACACCGATCAGCTTGCGCGTTCTGGCCGTAACCGATAATGACGAGGCTATCTTGGACGCGGCGAAGTCTGCGGGCATTCATCGAGTGCTTCTGCCTCTTTCTCATCGCGCTAAACTCAACGCGCGATTAGCTCAGAGCAAGAATCTGGAAGTTTCTTTTTACAGCGCGAATATGACCAGCAGTGCGGCCAGCCAATTGTTGCTGGAGATGGCCAGCGATTCATTAACGCCTCAGTTTGTCTTCAACGCGGCGCACTTTGCCAAGCTCGGTGAAAGGCCATTCCTGAAGAGCTACAAACAGAAGTTGCGGCGGTTTGTGGATCAACTGGATATCGAAGACGCCACGTTCGCGGGCGAAAACACGACGCTGGCGCAAGGCAACGCCGAGATCAAAGAGATGATCTCCATCTTGCGCTGCGCTTCTTTCGCCGGCTGGTTTGTCTTCTCTTGCGGCGATCGGCCGGTGGAATCGCTGTCGCAGACCTGCAGCCGATTCATGCGATTGATCGAGACGATGTGAGAATTGTGGTGAAACTTTGGTATTATTGCATTGAACGAAATTAACCACAAAGACACAAAGGCACAAAGAAACTAACAGATTATTCTTTACGGACTCCAAATAACTCAGGCCAAATGCTTTTACGAACCTTAAACGCGGCATCCACTATTGAGTCCCAGTGTTTCTAATGTAGATTTGCTGCTTATAACGCACTTAACTTTAGACAAATTGGACTCAATAACTACTTTTCAAATCTGTTTATCTTTGTGTCTTTGTGCCTTCGTGGTGAAACTTTGGTATTATTGCATTGAACGAAATTAACCACAAAGACACAAAGGCACAAAGAAACTAACAGATTATTCTTTACGGACTCCAA
>JAZDLP010000203.1:0-18441 GCA_043801885.1 Planctomycetota bacterium
CATGGTCTTTCCGAAAAAGTGGAAACGACCGAATAGCAGAATGCGCGTGATCATCGACGGCAACCCATCCTTTTTGAGAAAACAGGCTTGACGGGTAGTTCCATAGCAGAACACAGAGACAGAATTGAATAAGATAACGGAATAGATCAGTATGAGCGGCCATCGAGTTTCATAAAGCTCTGGAACCGGGATTGTTGGAACCAACAGGAGAATTCGCTGTGCCTCTGTGGCGAGAATAGACCGAACGGTTACAATTTATTTTATCGTGTAACGCAAGCGTCTTGCCAGCAATCGCACGCAGTATATTTGCCGCGAAGCGGCAAAGGGAAGTAGCCTGTGGCTTCAGCCACAGGAAAAGATTGTTGTTTTTTACCCGCCCTGAAGGGGCGGTGGATGGGTAGTCTGGGACTGGAGTTCCCGCGCCCCTTCAGGGCGCGTTGGGTTTGATATCGTTGTCCTGTGGCTGAAGCCACAAACTATTAGACGGTGGTTGAGCGAAGCAACACCACCGGAAAATGGATTCTTTGCAAAGTAACTATCCGAGCCGCACGCGTTAGTTGTAGGGGCGGTTCGCAAACCGCCCCTACTAACGGTCGCGGCTTGGATAACAATAATCGAACATCAATGTCTCAAAAAAAATGCTGTACTAATGCTACAGTGTCAAAATTAATGGTATAATTCTGTGGCGACTGTGGCGAAAATAGACTGAATGGCTAAAATTTCATCAAGAAAGCGCTCGATTTATCCGATAATAAAAGATAAAGGAAGAATGATGTTTATCGGAGTATCTTGGAGGGCATCGTGTTGAATTTTCAACTTTCAATCCACAATCAAAAATCCACAATCAAAAATTCCCTTATCTTATCCGCATTGGTAATACTTGGCGTTTGTAGTTTCAGCAGAGCCGGAGAGGCTGGAGACGACCAAAAGAGCGGCAAGAATATTTACTTTTACTGGGAACGCGACGGAGTGCCGTTCCGCTTCGATATGCGCACAAACAAAGCCGAAAAACTGGTCTTTACCGCGAACGGCTTCGTGGCTATCGAAGTACCAATCAATGTGTCTGACCAACCGCCGACATCTCAAAAAATTGCCAAATCGAATGAAAACAAGAAAGAAATCGGGTTGGCGGTCATGGATAACACGAATAAAAAATCGCCCAATCGCATTCGGATTGAGAACGCAGCCGGTCAGGATATTACCGACGAAATCACGGACACGGACCGCAAGACTGCTCTGCCCGATATCGCCGGCTACGAAAAGGAACTGGCAACATCCCTAGTGCTCAAATCTGATGATCGCATCAATGGCATTATCATGGTTACCAACAAAGGCGCTCGCAAAATCGAGAAGCTGGAGTTGACTCTCGCCGTGCCGATAAACGGCAAAGAGAAGCCCGAAGAGCATCGTTTTCTGTTCGCGGAGAAAGGGCCTGTCGCTCCGCCTCCGCCCAGCGCTAACGGCGCGGATGGCGCGACACTAATGCAGAAAGTTGATCTGCCCAGTCCGCCCGGCGGCGTAAAGGGCAACCCAAATCTCAAAATCAGCTACATTAAATTTTGCGACAAGTAACGCAGGCGTCTCGCCTGCAATCCAACCATTAAAAGTAGCGCAGGCATCCTTGCCTCAAAAGTGGCGCAGGCATCCTTGCCTGCGAGCGAGCAGGCGAGACGCCTGCGTTACGACGTCCGCTCGCACGCTTTTTCCCAAGCTTCGATCTCGCCAGTAAAATACTTTAGTCGGATTTTTTTGTATTCTTTGTGCGAGTACAACGCGGCGTAGGCGCTAATGCCGCTGAGTTGCAACAGCCTCGCAAAAATTTCATCACATTCGTCCACCGTCTTGCCATGAATCATAGTGAATAAATTGTACGGCCAGTCCGGATAAGTCGGGCGCTGATAGCAATGCGTGATAACGGACTGGCGAGCGAAGAGTTGTCCGACTTCCTCGATACGTTCCGGCGGCGTTTGCCAGACACCCATGCCGTTGGCGCTAAAGCCAGCCTGGCGATGCCGCACAATCCCCGCAATGCGGCGTAGTCGTCCGCAGGTGATCGCCTGTCGGCACCAGTCGAATAACTCGGACAATGTCACGTTCAAGCGTCGAGCGATGGGCGCGAACGGGTCCGGGCGCGTTTCCATATCGTCTTGCAGCGCGAGCACGAACAGGCGGTCTTTTTCCGTCAGTGGAAATTTCTCCGCAATGCTTGGAGCATTTGCATACGACGGCGTCTCTTCGTCCGAACTCGGCTTTTGCGCCCGCCCTTCCGTCATATCCAGCTTCATGCCAATCTTGAATAGCCGCAATGTGGGCATCGGACGCAACGAGCATGCGCCGCTTTCTTTCAGCAACACATCCAAATGCGTTTGCAAGCAGGCCTGTTCCGGCACGGCGATTGTGAACCAGAGATTGAATTCATGATTGCGAGCGTAATTATGTGAAATGCCGGGGTGCAAATTGAGCGTGGCCGCAACCTGGTCAATTTTATCAGGCGGCGCTTTACAGGCGACCAGACTGGATTGGTAACCGAGATTGTGAGTGTTGAAGATGGCGGAAATCTGACGCAGTAGTTGCGATGTTTTCAGCTCGCCGATGCGAGCCACGATCTCGTCTTCGCTTAGTCCGATTTTGTCGCCCAAAATTTTATACGGGCGAGCGACGAGTGGAATTTCGTCTTGCAAAAGATTAAGCAGCAACCTGGATTTTTCGTCGAGCTGCATGGCCAGACTTATTCTCGACGGCCACTCAGAATCTGCAAGAGATACATGAAGAGCAACAGAATGTCCAAATACAGTTTCAGCACTGCGCCGACGACATTGTTCTCTTGATAATACTGCCGGGTGACGGCCGACGTATCGAATAAAATCCAACCGCAGAAGATCAACGCGCCGATGCAGGCTTGCCAATAACTCACATTTTGGCTTGGCCAAATCCACAGTAGCAATCCAGTGATGATCAAACCGATCGTCGCCATCCACAGGAAGCCACCCAAGTAACTAAAGTCTTTGCCCGAATAACGAACATACGCTGAAAGCGACAGGAATGTGGTCGCGGTCAGACCTAAGGCCATGGCAATCGTTCCGTTCCCCGAAATCTGCTGGTAGATGATCAGAACCGGCGCCAGCGTCAGTCCGGTGATCGAGACAAAGGCCATCAGGAAGAGCCAACCAAACGGACCGCTCAATCGCAGGAACATCGAGAGCACGATCAGCCCCAGTTCAACCCACCATAACATCCGCCAACTGCTATAAGCTTGCTCGGCGGACATCGCTCCAAACCATTGGAGACCGAACACACAGGCGATGGTGGCGACGATCAGCGAGATTGTCAGCCCGCCATACACCTTCGTCACGAATCGCGCTTTGTCGTCATCCAACGCGGCAAAACGTTCCTCCAAAGTCAGATTATTCATCGTCAACATAGCCATAGCGCCAACCCTCCTGGTACTGGTCTTTATTATCAATAATTAACCAGTGTAGCACAACTAATAATAAGGGAAAAGGGAAAAGAAAAAACAGGCATGGTTCAAATCAGGGTAACACTTTTTCAAAATAAGCAATTCATCGCAATTACCGTGCGCGTAAGTAGGGGCGGTTCGCGAACCGCCCCTACGAATGATCGCGGCTCGGATATCATTCGCCAGTCTGTCGGGAAAAAGGACACTGTAGCACGGAAATCGGTCACTATCTGTTTTCCCCCCCCCCTTGAAAAGGGGGACAGGGGGGTGAGAGTGGGCAACTGGAACACACCCCCTTGCCCCCCCTTTTTAAGGGGGGGGAATTCCCGACTTCGCTACTACAGTGTCGGAAAAAGTGGCTTTAGCCATCTTTGAAAGATGTATATGTTACCCAAAAACTATTGCTTTTGAACCATGCCCTTTTTTCTCTGTGTCCTCTGTGGCGAACACTTTTACTTTTTGCCTGAGCCGATCTTGTCCTTCTTGGCCGTGTACAGCACCGTCAATATGTCCAAGTAACTATCATTGCCAAGGATTACGATCACTGGAATATCAATCAAGTTGGCGGACTTGCTGACGTTGTCATTAGTGAAGCCGTAGTTTTGCAGAGCGTCGAAGAGCGCGGCTTTTTTGACCGAGTATAGGAATTTTACCGGACTGGCGGTGTATTCCCTGTCTTGGCTAATCTTGCCTGATAGTTTAATGCTCGCATTGCCGTCAACGCTCTTGCCCTTATTGTTCAGCGTCAAAGTGTCTTGGTAGTCTCCCAGCAAGAGTGTGATCGTTTTACCATCTGGATTAAATCCTTTTTCGACTGGCAGTGTGCCAGAGATCACCAGCGAGTCTGAATTTTTCTTATTAAAGCAGAACTTGATCGAGGCTTTCAAAACCGCGAATTGTTTTGGATCTGTGCCCGTGCCGTCACTATCGTTGACCGCTACGATGACGTTACGACTATCGCTTGCGCCACCATCGCTGACTACCACTTTGACGGTGTAGAGACCAGCAGCCGTATATGTGTGCCAGACGCTGGCGCCAATGCCAGAGTCACCGTCTCCGAAGTCCCAACTGTAGAGCAACATCTCGGTGTCCGGATCATACGCTCCGACTGTAAAGGATATCGTCTGCCCGGCTTGAGTCGGATTGGGATTGGCCGTGGGCGCCGAAGTGATCGTGGGCGGGCTGTCGGTTACGTCGCCATGGCCAGTGATCGTTAGTTTCAGTGTCTTCGTGTCAACTCCGGTGCTGTTGGTGACTTTTAACGTCACGAACCTGACACCGCTTACGGTTGGTGTGCCGCTGATAGTGTCTCCAGAAAGAGCTAATCCGGAAGGCAGGCCGCCGGCCTTGAACATAATCGGCCTGCCGCCCAAGGTCGCAATCTGATAACTGAACGGACTACCTTTAATAGCGGAAGCCAACAAAGGACTGGTGATCATCAACGGAACGTCCACGATCACGTCGAATGCGCGTGAGATAGTATTGATTCCACCATTGATCGTTCCGCCGTTATCGGTCACGGAGACAGTGATGGTGGCGGCGCCCACGGCACCCGTCACTGGCGTGTATGTCAACGAACCGGTCGCGCCGGGATTGGTGTAGTTGACTGTCGGATTTGGAATAAGCGATGTATTACTCGATGTCGCCGTAATCATTAGCGTTTTGGGCGGATCGTTTAATCCTGCGGAAATACCGGAAAGATTGATCGTCTGCGCGCTGGCGTTTCGGAGAATCATGATTGGACTGGCGATGGAATTAAGTGTCGGCGCATCGTTCACTGGCGTGATGGTGATCGTGAACGTCTGCGAATCGCTGGTATCCACACCGCCATCGGTTGTGCCGCCATTATCTTGAACGCACACGGTCGCAATAGCCACACCCCAAGCATTTGGCGCGAGCGTGTAAGTAAGTGTCCCGTCGGTGCTGATCGCCGGTTGCGTCGAGAACAGCGCGTTGTTGTCATTGCTCACGATGTACCGCAAGACCGTCTGAATTTCGTTCAATTGGCCAGGGTCAAATAATGTCGCCCAGCCGTCAACCGTCGTTACTTCACAGTCTTCCAGAATCGTCTGATCAGACCCTTTGGCAAATGTCGGCGCGTCGTTGACGGGCTTGATCGTCACAATCACCGTCGCTATGTTGGAATCCAACAGTTTGTCATTGACCTTGAAGGTGAACGAGTCGCCGCCATTCACGTTGAGATTCGGCGTGTAGGTGTACGCGCCAGTTGCCGCATTGGTAATGACGACATGGCCATTCGCGCCGTCCGTCACAAGACTGAAGGTCAACGGATCGTCGTCCACGTCGCTGGCAACGAGCGCGCCGACTGCGGGCGTGTCTTCGATAACAGTCAAAGCGCCATCGCTAGAGATCGGCGCATCGTTGACGGGATTAATCGTTACGGTCACCGCCGCGATGTTGGAATCCAGCAAGCCGTCGTTGACCTTGAAGGTGAACGAATCGTCGCCATTCGCGTTGAGATTCGGCGTGTAAGTGTACGCGCCAGTTGCTGCATCGGTAATGATGACATGGCCTTTCGCGCCGTCCGTCACAAGACTGAATGTTAACGAATCGCTGTCCACGTCGCTGGCGACGAACGAGCCATTTGCAATCGTATCTTCGATAACAGATAAAGTACCATCGCTGGCGACCGGCGCATCGTTGACGGGCGTGACGATTACGTTTACGGTTCCGGTATCAGGCAAATCAACACCAGTACTGATCGTGTACGTAAATGAATCGCTGCCATTGAAGTTCGCGTTGGGCGTATAAACAACTTGATTGCTCGTGTGGGTAACTGTGCCGTTCGCGCCTGATGTGGCTCCTTTAATCGTCAACACGCTCCCGTTAATAGTAACATCGTTAGTCAACACAGCGATTGTAACCGCAACATCCTCCAAAGTGCTGGCGGCATCCGGTACGGCCCATGGCCGCCACGCGCGCTCGTACGCGCCCATGTCAACTCGCGCAGAGTCGCTTCCAGTAGCGTCATTGAATCGCCGATTCCCATCCAAGTCGGTGATCACGCTTTCGGGGACAGCCGCATTGTTCCCCTTATCAATACAGGGCGACGCGATTTGCAAATGGAAATCTCCAGTCGCCGCGTCAACAAAGCTCGGGTTTGTGCTAATGTTGCCCGTCCCCGCGTAGCCGCCTTCGATACAGGAATACGACACTGTGGGCGTTGCGGAGGAAGCATTAACTATTTCTCCTTTTATATCACCCCACATAATGCAATTCGTTACGACAAGCGAGGAAGATGTGTTGTACATCCCGCCACCACCGGAGGAGGCGGCGGAGGCGGAGTTGTTGCTGAAAGTGCAGTTCGTCACAGTAGGCGAGGAGGCAGGTGAGCTACGCATTCCGCCGCCGTATTTCGCGGAGTTGCCGTTGAAGATGCAGTTCGTTACGGTGGGCGAAGAATTATTGTTGTACATTCCGCCGCCACCGGAGAAGGCGGAGTTATTGCTGAAAGTACAGTTTGTTACGATGGGCTTCGTTATGGGGGACGAAGGCGCGGAGTAGTTGTACATTCCGCCACCGTAGCCGCCGGCGGTGGCAGTGGCGGAGTTGTCACTGAAGATGCAGTTCGTTACGATGGGCGAAGAGCTGTTATTGTACATCCCGCCACCGCCGCTAGAGGAGGAGGTGACGGCGGCGGAGTTGCCGCTAAAGATGCAGTTCGTTATGGTGGGCGAAGAGTCATTGTTGTACATCCCACCGCCGCCGCGGCTTGCGGAGTTGCCGCTGAAGGCGCAGTTCGTCACGGCAAGGTGAATGACTTGGTTAAAATACGCGCCACCACTGTTGTTGTTATAATCAGAGCCTCCGTTGGCATTTCCGCCGGAGACCGTAAACCCGTCCATAACGGCGTTCGCCATATCGCCATTGGCAACGACAACATGGAAGCTGTTGTCCTCATTGCCAGCATCGCCAATGTCGCCGCTCAGCGTCGTAACGTTAGCCGTCCAATTGCGCTGCTCACGCGCCGTCTCCGTGCCCGTGAAGCCGCCGTAGATGCCGACGCCGGCTTTCAGATAAAAACAAATTGTCCGATCAGTGCTGGCCGTCGGCTTGTACGTACCCGTCTTAACCCAGATTTCATCGCCTGGCACCGCTGTCTGTGCTGTCAGCGTGTGCTGCAGTGATGATGCGTTCGTCGTCCAGTCGGCGCCACTACCAGTATCGCTTCCCGTCGGTGTAACTCGCCAGATCGTCGCTGCCTGAGCCGCCGTAACAAAACAAAAAGCCAGCGCGAACGCCAGCGTTGCGTTCTTTCTCACCCGCGTCCTGTGTTCACATATAGTATTGCAGACAAGATTGTCCGCGTTACTTGCGCAGGACTGTGTCCTATATTCACACATGGCACTTGCTCCTTCATATAAAAAGGCGATCAGTATATCGGTGGTTGTTAGTTCCTTAGTTGGACCAGTCCAACTTTTTATCCGCTCAGCTTTTTATTATACTGTGCGCGGCTGAAAAACCAGTTTTTTGTGAGTTTATAGCATCAGTAGGGTGCATGTAAGGGCTTGCGGCAATGGCTGGGGACGTGTAGAGTATGAGTATTATTGCGCCCGTAGCTCAATTGGATAGAGTACCGGCCTCCGAAGCCGGGGGTTGCGCGTTCGACTCGCGCCGGGCGTACCAGTTCTGATTGACGATTTAAGTATAGAAATTTCGTAACCGTACAGAGGACACAGAGAATTTTGATTTTTAAGTTTCTATTCATCTCTGCGTACCTCTGTGTCCTCTGTGGCTCTATGGTGAACGGTTACCAAATTCCCTTATGTTCTCTTATTGTAACTGTACGGGTTGCTGCCATTCGGGGTCGGGCAGAGGATAACTACTGAGCAAGCTTTCCATATTGTCCAAGCGTTTGAGATTGAAGGCGACCATACTGTCGAGGTACTCCTGCGTCACCGCGGCCGGAGTGATGCGCGCGGCGCGCTGAATAAAGGCGCGCGCCAGCGCCGGCGCTTTGCTTTTGACATCCGCAATTCGCCAGCGCAGGCGACCGGACTGGAGCGGATCGCCTTGTCCGGCCTGCAAATTGGCGTAATTGCTGGAGGTCGCTTCGTCAAACTGTTGAACATATTCTTTGAATGCGCCCAGCGCCGCCCAAATCTCCAGAAAACTTAGAGTGTCGCGATTGCTGAGTACGTGTTTAAAATCTTGCGCGAAGAAATCCCGAGCGTGGCGCGGATATTCACGCAGCAACAGGTCGAAGCCAGCCCACAAATGGCTCTGTAGTGTGGCGTCTTTTACGCCGAACATGCGGATAATGAAGCTCTTCGGAAATGACTCGCGCGACAGGCATTTGTGACCGGACCACATCCGTTCGGCGGAGTAAAATGCGCCAGGCCAGGCGGTCTCTGGCGGTGGAAAGAGTGGACCCAGAGTGTAATCGCGCGTCCAGGCGGTGGTGATCAAACCGTTCAGATAGCCCAATTCCGCGGCTTCCGACCAGGCGTCAATGTTATCAAAAGATTCGTAGCGAACCGAAGGCGTTCGCGTGGCTGCGCCCCAGACGCTGCGCCCCAGCTTGTGATAACGGTCCAAGGTAGTGAGGATGTTCTTGGTGGCGCGACCACCGTAACCTTCGTACTGCCAGAAGGTCAACGTAGCCTCCGGCGGCAACCACTGGATTTGTTCATCCGTCATATTTCGAAGCATGTCATCCCAAATCAGCGGATACCGATTACGCGAAAGCAAGTAACGGCAAACCTTGCCGATATACTCCAGATATAACACAGCACGGCCGCCAAGCTGCTGAGCGCGTTGGTTGCTGACAGGATTAGCGCCCAGCAGTCGCGCTTCATCGCCGCCAATATGAAAGTATTTACCGGGGTGAATGGCCAGCAAGTCTTCCATCATCGCGGTGACGAGATTTAGCGTTGCCGGATTGACCGGGCAGTACTGCTGTAGAAACTGTGGATGTTCGCGCAGATCCTTATATGCCGAATGTCGCAGCACATAACCCACATTGCCCAGACAAGGTATTAGTGGTATCAATGTCACGCCCAAATCCTGCGCGTACAGTTCAATCTCCGTCATCTGTTCGGCCGTCAGCGCGCCGGGCGAGGCCAAACCTGGCTGAGATGGAAAATTAAAGAACGACTCGTACTCCAACACCAGTCCGTTGATCTTCATCGCGCCCAGAGTGGAGATCACTTGCTTTAAATAGCTGGGAATGGGCGGCCAGCCCTTGAAGTCCAAGTGCAATACGCGCCAGGGCAACAGCGGATAATCCTCGATCTCCATACCGGGAATATTTTGCGAGTCTTGCAGCAGTTGACACAATGTAACGCCAGCATACTGCAGCCCCTGTTCATCGGCGCCGTGCAGTAGCGCGCCTTCCGAAGTGATTGATAAGCGATAGCCGGATGGCTTGCTCACTTCGCCATGCAGCGGACGATCTAGGTTGGGAGGCTTTTGAAATGATCCTGCAGGCGTAAACAGCGCTTGCGTCGGGCCTAAACCCAACGTAGTCGTCAGCGTAGCGCGGAAACCAGCTTCGAGCATCTGTTGGCAAAACACAAAACACTTGCGTCGCATGGCGGACGAAGCGTTTGCGGAAACGTACAGAAAATTTGAAGGCGAAAGTCGGAACGGCGCGCCACGCAAGCGGATACTGCGCGGATGAGGTAACACATAAAACTGATGCTTTTCATCTGCTCCGGCCAAGTCTATTGATTTCATGCGCGCTCCTATTCATTACAGATTATATTCGAACTCTCCCGACAGGCTACACGCAAACATAGCCGCGCACGTGTGCACTCGAGATTCCCGTTAGGGACGAATGAAAAATGGTCTCACTTGTCGGTTTGAGGCGTAGCTTCGCTACACGGTTACGTTTAATCTTCACAGACAGCGCAATGTCCGCAGGCGCTGAATAGCTTGCGCAAAGGCGTCTACGGTCTCGGCAATCTCTTCGTTGCGATGCGCGACGCTGACCCAAGCTTGTCGACCAGGTGGCAAATCTACGCCTTCCAGCAGCAGGGCGCGCCGCAACAAATTGTCCAGCGGACCTTTTTGCTTGAGAATAGTCGGCGCGATATCGGCGGCGTCCAATTTGCCATCGCGCAGAGTTGAGCCGGTGGCCGGATCGCTGGTCAGAATGTGGAAGACGGAGCTGATGCCATAAGCCGCCCACGGCAGACCTTCGCGGCGAAAAAGAGTGTTCAGATCATTGCGTAGTTGAATTGCGGCGCGCTCGGCTTTTTGACAGGCCGTTCCATCCTGAACCAGTCGCAGTGTGGTCACGCCCGCAGCGGCGGAGACCGGCGCGGCATTAAACGTGCCGTACTGCGCGACGCGGTGGAGGCGATCTTTTTTCGCGTCACCGGAAAATTCCATAGCGGCGAAAGCTTCGCGCGATCCGCAAACCGCTCCGCCGGGCATACCGCCGGCCAGAATCTTCGCCAAGCAGGTGATGTCCGGCAGGATGTTGAATTTTTGTTGAGCGCCGCCGGGCGCGAGACGAAAACCGGTGATTACTTCGTCAAAAATTAACGCTACGCCGTAGCGCGTAGTTAATTCGCGCAGACCGCGCAGGAAGTCCGGCCGAATAGGAATCGTGCCGCCCGAAGCGCCGGTCGGTTCGAGAATAATGCCGGCGATGTCGTGGCGTTGCAGAAGTGCCTCTTCGACCAGTTCGAGGTCGCGCGCGGGAAGAACAACGGTCTGCTTACAAATTGCGTCCGGCACTCCGGCGCTCCATGGCGACTCGAACGGAAGATCAACGCCTTCGACGGCGTGATCCAACCAGCCATGAAAGTGGCCTTCAAATTTAAGAATCATATTTTTGCCGGTCATGGCGCGCGCCAAGCGCACGGCCAGCGCGGTGGCTTCACTGCCGGACGCGGTGAAACGAACACGTTCGGCGCTGGGCACCATCGCTCGCACCTGTTCGCCCCAGAGCACTTCGCGTTCGTGACAGGCGCCGGGATGAGTCATGTCCTGAGCCGCCAAATGGATGGCTTCAATAACTTCGCGGTGGCAGTGTCCGAGGATCAACGAACCATGGCCGACCCAGTAGTCAACGTAGCGCCGCCCGTCTTGGTCCGTTTTGCACGCGCCTTCAGCCTTGCGCATAAAGAGACTCGGGCCAGCTACGTGGCGATTATCGTGAGTAACGCCGCCGGGAAACACCGCCAGCGCGCGATTGTAAAGCTGTAACGACTGCGGGCAACGCAACGCAATCTCTTTTTCCAAAGTCGCATGCACGGCGGCCAGCAATTCGGATCGCGCGCACGTTGCGCTTGCGAACGATTGATCGTTGGTTTCTTGTTCGATGCCGGACGTAACATCGGTCGCGTCAAAAATTTTCATAAAGCAGTCTTCCTGGAACGTCAAAACTGCAATAGACAACTTAAATATATCGTCTAAAAACGCGATGAACTGAAGGGTTTCACATTTGAATTATGCTCAATAACAATGCAAGAATCATTCCCGCGTGACACTTTCATCCAGTTTGAACAGTCGTGTAATCCAAGCGGTCGCTTCAACACCATCGCCCTCTCGCGCCGCTTGTTTCAAAGTCTCCAGCGGACCATGCAGCAACTGTCCTTGCATACGTTCCAACGCGCGATGCAATTCATTCAATGCGCGCGAGTCTAACTCCGCGCTCTTGACCTGCGCCAGCGCTTCCTGGCGCAAGCCTTCCATATACGCAATTAACTGGCGCGGCGCGGCGCCGTTTCCGTGCTCCCGCAATGAACACAGCAACTTACGAGCTTCTTCCGCCAGTCTGGGGCGCCATTTAGCGGCGACAGCTTCACGCTCTCGTCGCCCGTCGCGCGCCACTTCTTCCAGATTGTCAATATCGTAGAGAAATACGCCGTCGAGCGCATGCACCGCCGGGTCCACGTTACGCGGCACGGAAATATCAATTAAACATAAATTGCGGCCAGAGCGCCGCTCAGATGCGGCCCGGATGTGTGCCGGACCGATGATATACTTTGGCGAGGCGGCGGAGACTAACGCCACATCCACGCTGGCCAGATGCTGGATCAAATCCTGAATTTTGCATGGTGTGCCGCCTTCGCATCGCGCAAACTCGCGCGCGCGATCCTCTGTGCGGCTAACCACCAAAATCTCTGTGACGCCCGCAACGCGCAACGCACGCACGATGCCCGCAGCCATCTCGCCAGTGCCAATCATCAGGATTTTGCGATTCTTCAATTCGAACACTTTCCTGGCCAACGCCACGGCCGCGGAACTAACTGACGATGGCGAGCGCCCAATACCGCCTTCGGAGCGCGCCTGCTTGGCCAGAAAGAACGCCCGTTCCAGCAGCGCGCGCAGCGCCGGGCCACAAGCGCCAGATTCGCTGGCTACACGATACGCATCCTTAACTTGGCCGAGAATCTCAGATTCACCCAAAATCTGCGAATCCAGTGAAGCTGTGACTTCAAACAAATGCTGCGCCGCCGCGCTACCTTGTTGTTCATATAGTCGGTCAACGAACTGAGATTCAGGCAGGCAATGATACTCAGCCAGAAACGCGCGAATTTGCGCGCCGGCATTAGCGCAGTTCTCTTCAGCGACCGCATAAACCTCGACGCGATTGCAGGTCGAAATCACAACTGCCTCACGGAACCCGCGCGAACGTAGCAGTTGTAGCGCCTTTGGCTGGTCGGCGGGACGAAAAGCCAGCCGCTCGCGCAGAGCCACCGGCGCAGTATGATGCGACAAACCAACCACGCGCAAGGTTTCTTCCAAACCAAGACGCGCGCTTATAATCGCCATCTTCACGCCTCGATCTTCGTCAAAATTATTATTGAGTCCAGTGCTACTTATAACGCACTTAATTGTAGATAAACTGGACTCAATAACTATAAAAAAACTCTGCGTACTCTGCGCCTCTGCGCCTCTGCTGTGAATCGCACTTCGTTAGAAAAGTGTTACCCTGCATCTGGCATATTTGAACCAGTGCCGAAAGTTCTCATTCGTATCGAGATGGCACAATTCGCCACTGTTTGGGCGCGTCAATCCGTGTGGGCACGGATGATTCGTACATGGGCTCCAGTTCGGGCGGCGGAGCAAACACTACGCCCGCACACTCGGCGCGCACTCCGAACTCGATAACGTGCCTGCCAGCAGTCCAACTATCCGCGAAGAAGTGAAATCCATTATCGTGATCTTCCATGGCTACCAATCCGTCTTTTAGCTTTGGCGGTTGAACCAGCTCCACGCCGCACGGCCGCGGAAACGAGATGCGCAGATAGCTCAACGGGGTGGTGAGCTGACATTCTAGGCGAACTCGAATTGTGCGGCCACGGGTAACGACGACTTGCCCTTTTTCATCGGGTTGAATTTCATGAGCGTCTTGGCCGGGCACGAACAACCGGCAAACCAAGGTGGCCGCGGGATTTTCCGGCGATGTGGGCGGCTCCAACAAGAAACCGCTGACGCGCGCGGACCAATAAAAATTCGCATTGCTCTGCTTGGGACGCAACGAAATGGCTTTGGCTTGGAGCAACTCCGGACCGAATTTAACCAACGCGGCGCGTTCGTTCTCCGCCAGATTCACAGTCTGGATAACTTGCCCGTCCACACAAACATCAGTTTGCATAGCGCCACGTCCAGGGCTGATCAATGCGGATAAACCGCGAACCGCGGCGGCAGTTGTCAGCGTATCGCTCCAACCAGCTCCTTGCCGTTTTAAGACCAATTCATGGCCTAATTTGACCCATTCCGCGCGGCCGGGCGAAAGCGCCGCGCCAACCTCAAGAATGCTGCTTGCCGCCAGAATGCTGTTGCGATCCTTGGTCAGTCCGCCAAGCTCAGCGCGAGCTTTCTCCAGAAGAACATCCGCCTGTTGCCGTCGTCCAATTATCCGCAGCGTGTCCGCAGCCAAAGCAAAATCGCGGGACTGAAGTTTGGAATCTGCTAACGCCACGTCCAGCAGCGCGCCCAGCCGTTCCAACTGGACACGGAAGCTTTCCGCATTCGCCGCATAATAAAGCGCCAAGGCGCGCGCGGCATAGCATCGAATATCAGCGGCGCCGATAGAATAAACCGTACGGCTTTCATTTTTCCCCTCAAGCACGCGATCAAAAAGGCATCGCTCGGCTCGTTCGAGAACCGTCTGCGGCACCGTGTGGCCGGCGTTGCGGCAGAGACTCAGTCCTTCAAGCACATACGCCGTCATGAAGACGTTGGTGGCATCCTTCTCCCACCAACCCCAGCCGCCATCCGCATGCTGAAAATTGACCAGGCGCGTCAGTCCTTGCTGAACAATTTTTGGAAGTTCGCCCGCTCGGCGCGCATTCAAGTTGGCCGCCTTAAGAGCGCGAGAAGCAACGACTGCCGGCATGAACCGGCTCATCGTCTGTTCAACGCAGCCGTAAGGGTAGCCGATCAGTTGATCCAAAGCGGATTCAACGCTTCCGGCAAAACCCGGTTCGATATTCAACTCGACTTGCAGCGAACCGCTCTGCGCCTGCCCGCCCAAATCGAGAGGAATAGTGGCCGCTTCGCTCAATGTCCCCACAAACCGTCGCGCGACCGGATACCCGTGTGGCCAGACGGCCAGCGTCCGCGCAATCGCATCCTCCGCTCCGCCGTCGAGCGCCTCAGCCTTCGCCTCAATTTTCAAAGTTCCCGGCGATGATGTCTGGATATCCAAGTCAACACTCGTGTCTTTGCGGGCGGCGACGCTAATTTTAGAGCGCATCGGTTCAGCTTGATCTATGGAACGAGAGACCTGAATCGCACGTTCGCGATTGCCATTATTATGCAGCACAACTTTAGCCTGCACGTGATCGCCAGAACGGAGAGCGCGAGGAAGCGCCAATTCAATCTGCATGGGCAGGAATGTGCGATGGTTGCGACGCACTTCGCCGATGAGCGTATCGGCGGTGACGCCACGAGCTATAAAGCGCCAGTTGGTGATATCGTCTGGAAATTGAAACTCAGTGCGCGCGATGCCTGTGGCGTCGGTAATAAGTTCCGCGACCCAATGCGCGGTATTCTTGAAATTCTCACGCAACCGAACCTCGCTGTCGGCGCGTGCTCCACCGTGCCGCTTAACCATCAGTCTCCGTCCGCCACCAGAACGGGAGCCGAAACTACTGTGTCCGCTGCCATTCCAAGTAAGAGGATGCAAGTAGCCCCAAGCATAACGCGGCCCTTTCCAGAATAACGATGAGCACGCGTAAGGAGCGGGATAATCGTAAGTGTCCTGGACCTCATGAGGCAGGTAAAAAAGATGGTAATATTGCTGGAGATCGGGCGTAGGATCCTCACGCAGCGCATAGATCGCCTCATTGACAACTCCCAACGAAAGTTCCACATTGGGAACCGGACGCCCCTCAAAATCCGTTGCCCGAATAGACGCGAGGCAACGTTCACCCGGCGCGTACTCTTCCTTATCTGTGACCACTTCCAGCGTCAGGAAACGATGGACAGGTTTGATATATGCCGAGCTTTCACTTTTGATACAATCGGTTCCAGTAAAAAGAGAAGCGTGTACATAGACGTGAGGGGTCCAGCTCAAATCTGTTTTGAAGGCGAGTTCATGTTTTCCCGGTTTCAGGCGTAAAGCGCGATGCGTGAGGAGTTGCAGGTGCTCAACCGACACCAGCACAAAAGCGTCTTCCCCATCGGCGCGATCCACTTCGAGTTCAACCTTGAGATCTTCACCTACTTGTGTGGCATGAGCATGCACGGAAATGAAATCTCTGTGAACTGGTTGATTTACGGACGTTACGATTGATGGCGCGTTTGGTTTTGCCGCTTGCAGGCGCAGATAAGCGACGCAATGAACAGCTTTTTGATTAAACGCGACGGTAATATTGAATTTCTGATCTGCGCCTTTCTCGGCAGCTTTTAAATCGAATATGGCCAGACCTTTCTCATCCGTCTGGACTGCGGTATCAAGCCCCTGCGCCACAACCGTAGCGTCTTTGATTGGAAGGTCAGCCCAGTTTTTTACTATTGCCGTAAGCCGCACAGAAGACCCAACGATAGCCGGATTTGGGGTGGCGTCGCACGTTACTTGAAACGGCGCGCTCATGCAGCGGAACGACATCGTTGTGGAGAAACTTTGTCCGGATGCATCCATAACTACGGCGCGAATCAGGTGATATTTTTCATCTTTTTCGATTGGGAGCGGCAGTTGAAATTTAACATTGCCGTTATCATCGGTCATGCTTGTAACCGTGGGCGCATTTTCCGATCCCGTTTCTAAAGTGATCTCAACTTCCGCTCCGGCCGCCGGTTTTCCAGTAAAGTAGCGGACGTCAACGCTGCCTTCGCAGGTTTCACCGGGCGCATAATAGTAATGCTGCAAATAGCCGGCAACGTAAAAGGTAGGCAGCCTGAATTCTTCAACCGAGAGAAATGACGAGGGCTGGACATCTTGTCCGTCAACGAATAAGTTATAAATACCGAGCTGCGCATCAGAGGGAATCTTAAAAGAGAAATTAAAAGTTCCGGCTGACGAGAGCTGGCAATGACTCTTGCATAAACTGCCCTTTGCGTTCTTGAGTTCGATATCTACTGCCGACTTGACTTGCGGATCATGCGCGGCAACACGCAGCCCGTTAAAGCGTCGGTAAATGCCCTTGAGGTTGGCTTCGTCGCCCGGTCGGTACACTGGTTGAGTGGCCCAGGCGACAACTCGCGGCGCATCCTGCTCTTTAGTGCGCACGGGAATGTACATCTGCGCCTTGGCAAAACTGGGGCCTAGCCGAGTGGCGTTGAGTTTATAAGAGTAGTTCTCACGGCCAATATCTAATTTAAAAATTGCGATGCCATCAGCATCAGTCACACCATCAAGTTCTTGTTGTATGTTTGGATATAATTTGGCTTCGGTCTGCCCCGCCAAATACTGGCGGGCGTTTTCCATGGCTTCTGTCTCATTAGCGGTCAGTGATTCGTTGCGGAATCCTTGTTGAAACGGGAGTGGTTTTCCTTCAAGCAAGCTCGAAACGCTTGGCGTCCCTTGTACCGCAAGCGCAATCGGCGCATTGGCGACCGGGCGACCGTTCCGCCGGTCCACAGCCACGATGATGGCCTGGTTGCATGCCGCGCGGACATAGAGCGCAACATGACTGACACAAAACTTGGCCGCGGCGATCATCGGCGCGTAGCGAGCTTCAAAGGTGACCAGGTAATAGCCTTCCTGGTTCACATCCTTCACATCCACATCTACATTGTGCTTTTCGGCCTGATTATTCTCTCGCAGCGGCTTAAAGGTAACATCCCATTCTCTAACGGGTTTCTCCGCGACCAGCGCGCTTGCGCTTACCGTGCGCCAGGACTCTTCAGTTTCAAAACGATAAAGACGGAAGCGCAGCGGGCCGCAATAAGCCGAATGCAGCTTGAGCTGACGGGCGGAACTATACAAAGGAGCTTTCACATCGGTGAGCAACAGTAAGTCTTTGCTGTCGGTTTCGAGGTATGCCGTTTTCCAAGAGTCGCGGACAAGCTTGCGGGAGAGTAGTTCCGTGGTCGAAGGCATACAAATCGTTTCGTAACTATCCATGTCGCGAATAATTGCGTCCGGGGGAATGATAATTTCTTCCGATTCCATCGAAGTCGTATCATAAGGTGACAAGCTATGTTTGAATGTAGTGCGTAACACCGGAACTAATTTGGCTTGGTCCGGCTTCAGACCTTTCGCAAAGTATTCGTCCAAGCCACAAGTCAGCGGCAAGAGCGCGACGCGTCCGGATATCGCGCTCCGCTCTTCCGCATGTTTTATCAAAAGCATGAGCGCCCGCTCGGCATAATTATCCGCGCCTCGTGAGATTTCGATCAACTCAGATAGCCCCTCATTGAAGCGGCATTCGGCCAGCAGCAAACGCGCCAGCCGAAACCGCTCGGCCACTCCACAGGCGCGCGCCTGCCGTAGTGCTTCTTCAAGCGCGCCTTCGCCAAAGGCGTAAGCAAGCATGGCAAAGTGGCACGCCGCAGTGTCTTTCAGGTTGGCATCGCGAAGCGCTGGACGAAGTTCAAGCCACTGCTTTTCTAGG
>JAZDLP010000104.1:0-2887 GCA_043801885.1 Planctomycetota bacterium
GTCTCCCCGTCAACAACGCCTTTGGGTTGCGGCTTGACCTCGAATGCGTCCTCTGTAGCGAATGGTTACGAGCCGCCAAATTTCATGGCCTGCGCGATAAGGTACTCGCGATTCATGCGAGCGATGTTGGCCAGCGAGATATTCTTTGGGCATTTGGCTTCGCACTCGCCCTCGTTGGTGCAGTTTCCGAATCCTTCCTTGTCCATGGCTTCGACCATCGCCAACACACGGCGTCGTCGTTCCACCGCGCCCTGTGGCAACAGCGCCAGATGCGATATCTTGGCGCTGACAAACAGCATCGCCGAGGCATTCTTGCAAATAGCTACGCAGGCGCCGCAACCGATGCACGTGGCGGCGTTCATCGCTAAATCGGCCTTTTCAGCACTGATCGGCATCGTGTTGGCATCAGGCGCGCCGCCGGTATTGACAGAGACATATCCGCCAGCTTGAATCACTCGATCAAATGCCGAACGATCCAGGATCAAATCACGCAGCACCGGAAATGCTTTGGCTCGAAACGGTTCGACCGTGATGGTGTCGCCATCCCGGAAACTGCGCATGTAGCGCTGACAGGTCGCTGTGCCTTTCCCGGGACCGTGCGGCAAACCATTGATCACAATACCACACGCGCCGCAGATGCCTTCGCGGCAGTCGCTGTCAAAAGCGATGGGCATTTCGCCCTTCTCTTCCAGATCGTTATTGACGATATCTAACATTTCCAGAAACGAGCAATCCGGCGAAATGCGCATCGCTTCGTAAGTTACGAAACGGCCATAATCCTGCGCGTTCTTCTGTCGCCAAACTTTTAATGTAAAATTCATATAGCCTCTTAACCACAAAATTAACCACAAAGACACAAAGGCACAAAGAAACTATTGAGTCCATTACGAGTAATGCAACAGCGAGACATGCCCCAAAAGTGGGGGACTCCCGTTGCTGCCTCTCTATAGCCAAAATGGACTCAATATTTGTAATTTCGCGTCGCCAGAAGCGCGTTTTCGAACACAAGCGGCTCTTTATGCAGCGCCGGCGCCTGATTCTCGCCTTTGTGCTCCCATGCCGACACATACAAGAAATTGGCGTCGTCGCGTTTCGCCTCGCCGTCTTCGGTCTGGAATTCTTCGCGGAAATGAGCTCCGCAAGATTCGCGCCGATTCAGCGCATCAATGACCAACAGTTCGGAAAACTCCAGAAAATCGGCTACGCGACTGGCGCGTTCCAGCGACTGATTTAGTTCGTCGTTCTCGCCGGGCACAGAGACATTCTGCCAGAACTCCGCTCGTAACGCGGGAATCTTTTGCAGCAGCTCGCGCAAACCATTTTCATTGCGGCTCATCCCGCACTGATTCCACATCGCCAGTCCCAGTTCACGATGAAAACTGCTGATCGCGCGTTTGCCTTTGATAGACAGTAATTTCTTAAGTCGTCCCGTCGCGTCCGCTTCGGCTTGTTTGACCGCCGCATGATTGGTATCCATCTTCGGCAGATTATTAGATGCCAGGTAGCCACTGAGCGTGTAAGGAATGATGAAGTATCCGTCGGCGAGGCCTTGCATCAGCGCGCTGGCGCCGAGACGATTGGCGCCGTGATCGGAGAAGTTGGCTTCGCCGAGCACGAACAGTCCCGGCACATTACTCATCAAGTTGTAATCCACCCACAACCCGCCCATGGTATAATGCGGCGCGGGGAAGATGCGCATCGGCGTCTGGTAGCCGTTTTCATTAGTGATCTCGTGATAAATATCAAAAAGATTGCCGTAATTTTCACGGATGATTTCGAGACCGTCACGCTGAATCGCGTCACGAAAATCCAGATACACGCCTCGACCGCCGTGGCCGACGCCTCGCCCGGCGTCGCACGCATCTTTGCTGGCGCGCGAAGCGATATCGCGTGGCGCAAGATTGCCGAAAACGGGATATTTGCGTTCCAAAAAGTAATCGCGCTCGTCTTCGGGAATTTGATTTGGCGGCCGCGAGTCGCCGGATTTTTTTGGCGTCCACATCCGACCGTCGTTACGCAACGACTCGCTCATCAACGTCAGCTTCGACTGATAATCTCCCGCCACCGGAATGCATGTCGGATGAATCTGGGTGTAACAAGGATTAGCCAGCAACGCGCCCTTTTTATACGCATTCCAGATGGCCGTAACATTGCAGCCTTTGGCGTTGGTCGAAAGAAAGAAAGTGTTAGCGTAACCGCCGGTCGCCAGACATACCGCATCGGCGACGAACGATTCTATGCGGCCATTCACCAGGTCGCGCGTCACGATCCCGCGCGCTACGCCATCCACCACAATCAATTCGAGCATTTCATGGCGCGAAAATATTTTTACTCTTCCCGCCGCGACCTGACGCAGCATGGCACTGTAGGCGCCCAGCAGCAACTGCTGTCCCGTCTGGCCGCGAGCGTAGAACGTGCGCGATACTTGCGCGCCGCCAAAAGAGCGATTCGCCAGCAATCCGCCGTATTCGCGAGCAAACGGCACACCTTGCGCTACGCACTGGTCAATAATGTTGCCACTAAGTTGCGCGAGACGGTACACGTTGGCTTCGCGCGAACGATAGTCGCCGCCTTTGATCGTGTCGTGAAATAACCGCCGTACGCTATCGCCGTCGTTCTGGTAATTTTTGGACGCATTGATGCCGCCCTGCGCAGCGATACTATGCGCGCGCCGCGGCGAATCCTGAAAGCAGAAACTAATAACATTATAACCCAGTTCGCCCAGACTGGCAGCGGCGGAAGCACCGGCCAATCCCGTGCCTACGACGATGACGGTGTATTTGCTTTTATTTGTCGGAGCGACAAGTTTCAGTTCAAACTTGTGATTATCCCATTTCTGTTCGATAGTTCCGGAAGGAATTTTCGCATCCAAAATCATATGGTTACC
>JAZDLP010000105.1:0-9728 GCA_043801885.1 Planctomycetota bacterium
GGAGCAAATCCCGACACAGAGTATGGTCCGTTTCTAGCGATTCGATAACATGGTCTTTCCGAAAAAGTGGAAACGACCGAATAGCAGAATGCGCGTGATCATCGACGGCAACCCATCCTTTTTGAGAAAACAGGCTTGACGGGTAGTTCCATAGCAGACCCATTCGAGGCCAGGCCGCAACCCAAAGGCGTTGTTGACGGGGAGACGGGGGGAAACATCTGATGATTTTGGATTGACGATTGACGATTGGGGATTGACGGGGACGAAGGGACAGAGAGACAGAATTGAATAAGATAACGGATATATACTGCACGCGGTCGAAATTTTGGCTTTTGTAACATAGACATCTTGAGCGAATTACGAATTACGAATTACTAATTACTAATTACGAATTACTAATTACGAATTGTGAATTACAGATCGGCGAGAACCCGGAGGGTTCGTAGGGGCGGTTCGCGAACCGCCCGTACTAAGGTCGCGGCTCGGATAACAGTAATCGAACCTCAATCTACAATCCCAAAAAGTGTTACACTATCGCTTGCGTATTTGAACTATGCCGAAATTCCTATACTTTCTTATGAGTTTCTCTGTGTCCTCTGTGGCTTTGTAAAGGGATTCGCGTCATGTGTGGAATAGTTGGATACACTGGTTCAAAAAAAGCAATCGAAGTCGTTCTGAACGGCCTGCGCAAACTCGAATATCGAGGCTACGATTCGGCCGGCATAGCCTTTGTCGAAGATCACAAATTGCGAGTTGTGCGCGCGGTGGGGCGAGTCGAAGCGCTGGCGGATAAGATCAGCGACATAACCGAGAATGCTCACTGCGCTATCGGCCATACTCGCTGGGCGACGCATGGCCGCCCTAACGAGCTAAATGCTCATCCGCATAGAGACGCATCCGGGCGCATCGCCGTGGCGCATAATGGTATCATCGAGAATTATTTGAGTCTGCGAAAAGAACTGATGGACCGTGGCATCAAGTTCGTCTCGGAGACCGACACCGAAGTGGCGGCAGTCTTGATCGGGCAATTTTACCAAGGCGACTTGGCGCGAGCGGTCGAACAGGCGATCGAACGCCTGGAAGGGACTTTTGCTTTTGCGGTGATCTCGCTAGACCATCCAGGACTGCTGGTGGGCGTGCGGCGCGGCTCGCCGCTTGTCGTCGGTGTGGGAAAGGATAACGGCGAGATGCTGCTGGCCAGCGACGCGATCCCAATTCTCGAACACACGCGCGCCGTCGTGTATCTCGACGACAATCAAGTTATCGCGCTCAAACCACGCGAACTGATCCTGCGCGAACAAGGTCGGACGATACAGCCAAAATTGCAGGAGATCTGCTGGAGCCAGGCGGATGCGGAACGAGGCGGGTATCCGCACTTCATGCTGAAAGAGATTCACGAACAGCCCAGCGCGCTGCGACGTCTGGCCAGCAACCTAGTCGCCAATCCCGGCTTGCACACTGCCTCTCAAGTTACTCCGCCGACCTTCAATCTGCAGACGTTGCCGCTTACCGAAGATGAACTGCGTAAAATCAGCCGAGTGGTTATTGTGGCGCAGGGTACCGCTTTTCATGCCGGCTTAATCGGGCGCAATATGATTGAACGCACTGCCCGCATTTTGGTCTCGGTCGAGTACGGCAGCGATTTCCACTACCGCGATCCAATCATTGATTCCAGTGTGCTGGTGATCGCGGTGTCTCAGTCTGGCGAGACTGCCGATACTCTTGGCGCAGTGCGACTGGCCAAGGAGAGAGGTTGCAAAGTTCTTTCGATCATCAACGCCGTGGGCAGCACCATCGCGCGCGAGAGTGACGGAGTAATTTATATGCACTGCGGCCCGGAGATCGGCGTCGCTTCCACCAAAGCTTTTACTGCTCAAATTGCCGCGTTGTATGTGCTGGCTATCCATCTGGGATTGGCGCGAGGAACGCTGTCGCCGGCCGATGCCGTGCGACGCGTGGAAGACCTGTTACAGGTACCGGGACGTGTGGATGAAGTTTTGACGCATGCCGATCAGATTCAAGCAGTGGCTAATAAGTATCAGTATGCCAAAAATATTTTATTCCTCGGTCGCGGCACTGGCTACCCGCTGGCGCTCGAAGGCGCGTTGAAGTTGAAAGAAATCTCTTATATCCACGCCGAAGGTTATGACGCCGCCGAGATGAAACACGGCCCGATCGCGCTAATTGATGAGACCATGCCGGTCGTAGTGCTGGCGCTGAAAGGCCGACGCTACGATAAGATCGTAAATAATATTCATGAAGTTAAGGCTCGCAGCGGACGCGTAATCGCTATCGCCAGTCACGATGATACGGCTATTGCTGAATACGTGGACGACGTGTTGCCGGTCCACGATGACCGCGGCATTATGAACTCCATTGTCTGCGCCGTTTCATTGCAATTATTTGCCTATTACATTGCAGTCGCGCGCGGTTGCGATGTGGATAAACCTCGTAATCTGGCTAAAAGCGTGACGGTGGAGTGATTGAATTGTGGATTGTGGATTGAGGATTGCAAACTGTTATCCGAGCCGCGAACGTTAGGGAGCGGTTAGTAGGGGCGGTTCGCGAACCGCCCCTACTAACGCACACGGTATAAATAATATGACATTGCTCTCAGAACTGAAACAACGCGCGCGTCATCTCAAAGTAGAGATTTTTGCTCTTTATCTTGCTGCGCGCGATCCCAGAACACCGTGGTATGCAAAGCTTCTCGTCGCCGCTATCGTTGCTTATGCGTTCAGTCCCATTGATTTGATTCCGGATTTTATACCGGTTCTTGGCTATTTGGATGATCTTATTCTGATCCCAATGGGTATCGCTTTGGCTATCAAGTTGATTCCAAATTCTATTTTTGCCGAGTGTCGAATACGGTCGCAGGAAACTATACAAAAAGGGAATCCCGTGAGCTGGGTTGCAGGCGCGGTAATTGTCGTAATCTGGCTGGCGCTGGCAGCGCTCTGTATCGTATTGACTATAAGATGTCTTGATAAAACGCTTGTTTGATGTAAAGTTATGTTTTTGAGCATGGGGTGACGCGCAGCGTCATCGTGACTGCGGTGAATGGCTACTAATCTGGAGCGCGAGTGATGGTGAGTTTTTCCGAATTTCCTCATCGCCAGGAACCGCTGATCCGACTGAGTAAAGTCACGAAGGAATACGCTTCTGGGCCGTCCGCGGTCAAAGCCGTGAGTCAGGCCTCGCTCATACTCGAACCCGGCGAATTTGTTCTGCTGCAAGGTCCCTCTGGCAGCGGCAAGACTACTCTTCTTTCGATCATGGGCTGTCTGATGAAGCCGTCCGCCGGCCACGTTTTTATCTGCGGCCAAGATGTGACGAAGTTGGGCGAGTCGGATCTGCCCGCTCTGCGCTTGGCGCATATCGGTTTTATTTTTCAAACGTTTAATCTTTTTCCGGCGTTGACGGCGGTTGAGAATGTGAAGCTGGCGTTGAAACTGAAGGGTTATGGCTGGCGACAGCGTCGTAAGGAATCGCATGCGTTGTTGGAGCGTGTCGGGTTGGGTAATTGTATGCATCGCAAGCCGGCGGATCTGTCCGGCGGACAACGCCAGCGGATTTGTATCGCGCGTGCTCTGGCCGGCAATGTGGATATTATTCTGGCCGACGAACCTACCGCCGCGCTGGATACAGTTACAGGCATGGCCATCATGGAATTGATCAAAGAAGAGACTCGCGCCGGTCGCAAAGCGGCTTTTATCGTCACGCATGATCCGCGTTTGGAACGCTTCGCCACACGAGTGGACCGGATTACAGACGGCATGCTCACAGTCGGCGCGCCGCCTCGCATTCGCTCAGCCGGCCCAGATAACGAATCCGGATCGCGCGTATTAACACACGCGTAGGGGCGAATGATTATTCGCCCCTACACGATTACGGGTTTTTAGGAGTTGCGCTGCGTGCCTTACCTTAGAATTCTGACAGGACCATCGCGTGATCAAGTAGTGGCGTTGAAGCAGAAGCCCTGTCGCATCGGCCGTGATGCAAACGTGGAAGTTTGTCTCGATGACTCCAAGGCGTCGCGAGTCCACGCTGAAATTATTAACAAAGACGGTCAAGTGATTTTACGCGATCTGAGCAGCAAGAACAGCACACTGGTCAACGGCGTTCCGGTAACAACGTTGACGCTCAAGGAAGGCGACCAGATTCAAATTGGTGAGACGCGACTGGCGTTCTCCATGCAAGCCGCGCCGCCCCCGTCGCTCGCGAGCGATGTCTCCACGTTGGCTTCAACCGATCCGGATCATAGCCACAGTTTCGAAACACTGGAACTGAACGCGCCGCTGGCCATTCTGACTGGAAATATCGGCGCTAAAAAAACGGCTGCGCAACCGGAAGCATCGCCAACTGACGCCGCAACTTATGAACGCACGAATCGTTCGTTGCGCGCGCTGTATTCGCTGGCTCGCGCCGCGGCGGAGGCTAAGTTCAGCGCTGATTTATGGTCCGCGTTAAGCGCCGGACTGCAGACAGCTCTGGAAGCCGACCGCGTCACCACCGTGCTGCTCGATGAAAAAGGACGTTGGAATGTGGCTGACGTTGGCGATCACAAGGGTCTCAAGACGGCTTTTTCCAAGGCGCCGGTCTCGCGCGCCATTGTTGACTATGCGCTGCGTTCGCGCCGTTCGGTGCTGACCGCGACTCGAAACGATACGCGGTTTGAACAATCCAAGTCCATTGGCGAACAAGGCATCGTCAGCGCTTTGGCGGTGCCCGTTATCTATCACGATCAAATTCTTGGCTTGGTATACGCTGATCGTCTCGGCGGTCAGGATTTTGTTCGCGAAGATCAGGAACTGATGACTGCGGCGTGCCTGCAAGCCGCGCCGGCGTTGGAGACCTTGCGCCGCCTCGAAGACGCGTTGGCTAAAAAAGAACTGCTGCTGACGGAATTGAAGAGCCAGCATCATATCTTGGGCAAAAGCTCGCTCATCCGCGAAGTTGTCGCCTTCATCGAACGGGCTGCGCCCACCAATTCGGTCGTGCTGGTGCTGGGCGAAAGCGGCACAGGCAAGGAATTAGTGGCGCGCGCCATTCATTATAATTCCAAGCGTAGCGATGCCGCATTCGTTGTGGTGAACTGCGCCGCTTTGACCGAGACGTTGATCGAGTCTGAACTGTTCGGTCACGCCAAAGGCGCTTTCACCGGCGCGGCCGGAGATCGCGTCGGACGATTCGAGATGGCGCATAACGGCACGATCTTTCTGGACGAGATTGGCGAACTATCCAATAATTGCCAGACCAAACTGCTGCGCGTGCTGGAGCAGGGTGAACTGTCGCGAGTCGGCGAAGGGCGCGTGCGCAAGGTGGACGCGCGTGTGCTGGCCGCGACCAATCGGAATCTGCAAGCCGAAGTGAAAGCGGGCCGATTCCGCGAAGACCTCTTCTATCGTTTGAACGTGCTTTCGATCAGACTCCCACCGTTACGTGATCGAAACACTGATATCAATTTACTGTTGGAACACTACCTGCGCGAAGCGAGCGCGCGCAGTGGGCGTCAGAATCTGAAGTTCTCGGAGGAAGCTCTGGACGCGCTGCTGCGGTATCGCTGGCCGGGCAATATCCGCGAACTGCGCAATCTGACGGAGCGACTGGCGGTCTTATGTCCTCACGAAGTGATCGGCGTGTTTGATTTGCCGGCGGAATGCGTCGCGGGACAGATTACAGTGACGGATCAGTCGCCGCCATCGTCCGGCGACGTTGTTGGCAAAGAGACTTCTGCGCCGTTATCCGCGACGCTACGGTTGGATGATATTGAAAAGGAACACATTCTGCGCGTGCTTCGGTTATGCGACAATAATAAAAAACTGGCCGCCGAGAAATTGAATATTGATCGCAGTACGCTTTACGCCAAGTTGCGTGCGTACGGCATTCTGGATTAGAAGCTCGCCAATAGTTAAGCGTTTGTTGTTGCATACACTATGCCCACTTGAGGGCAAGCTTGCGCTCATGTTGCACGCAATCACGCAGGTAAAGATTGATGAGGTTCTGATATGGAATCCCGGTCTGCGCCGATAGGTTCTTGAAGTAGGTAATGATGTCGATTCCCATTCGGATCGTCACCTGTTTTTTCAGACGTGATGCGTAGGGATTCCTCCGGCTCTTCATCTTAGATAAATCGTATTCCGTTTTCATTTTTCACCCCTAGGGTAGTATTGTTGTTCGGTTCTGGTCGCCTTCCGTGCGGAAATGATGCGAATCATGTCGCCATTCTCACGCAAACAATAACAAACCATCAGAATTCGAAGTTTGGCGCTCAAGCCGAGCAGAAGGAAGCGGCGTTCCCATTCAGAATGCTGATTATCGTAGAACTCGAGGCCGCGCTCGTCAAAAAACACGGTACGTGCTTCCTCGAAGGAGACTCCGTGTTTTCGCTGGTTCTCCCGGTTCTTGCGCTCGTCCCACTCGAATCTGAGATCACTCATAATTACAGTGTAAGCACTAGGTAAAACATTATCAACTACAGTTCGTTCTTACCCGTAATCTGTCGGTATGCTTCGATGTATTTTTCACTGGTTTTTTGCACTACGCTCTCCGGCAGAGGCGGCGCTGGCGGTTGCTTGTTCCAATCAATGCCTTCGAGGTAATCGCGCACGAACTGTTTATCATAACTAAGCTGAGTATGTCCTGGCGTCCACTGTTCGCGCGGCCAGAAGCGCGAGCTATCCGGGGTTAGCGCTTCGTCAATCAGAATGATATTGCCTTGGTGCAGCCCAAACTCAAATTTTGTGTCGGCGATAATAATATTACGTTTTAGCGCGTGTTCAGCCGCGCGCTGATAGATGCTGATTGACATCTCGCGCAAACGAGCCGCTTGGGCTTCTCCGATCAGCTTGCATGCAGTCTCGAAATCAATGTTTTGATCATGTCCCGTTTGAGCTTTGGTTGCTGGCGTGAAAATCGGCTGTTCCAGGCGCGAGCCATTCTTCAGGCCGCGCGGCAGCGGGATGCCGCAGACGCTGCCCTTTTCTTGATATTCTTTTAATCCTGATCCCATCAGATATCCGCGCACGACGCATTCAATGGGCAGCGTTTTGGCCTTCACGACCAGCATCGAACGCCCGTCCAGAATGTCGCGATATTTCTCCAGCCCGTGACCCATCTCATTTACTTCGGTGGTAATGAGATGATTCTTTGGCGTGTCGCCAAGAAAACTAAACCAAAAACAAGATAGCTTATTCAGCACGCGCCCTTTGTTTGGGATCGGCGTCGGCAGCACACAATCAAATGCGCTCAAACGATCCGTGCTGACGATCAACAGTTGCTCGCCAAGATCATAGACGTCGCGCACTTTTCCCCGCGCCAACAGATTTAGGCCAGGCAGATTAGTTTCAAACACAGGCTCCGTCATTGTTCAGCTCCTCGTTAATGTTCCAATGCGCGATTACAATAATCCAAAAAGTGTTGCCCTACCGCTTGTGTATTTGAACCTGTCTAAAAGTTTAATAACTGTTCAGCGGTAATTCTTTATTACGTATTAGCGCGACGATGTAGTTTGGATTATATAAACCGATCAACGTGGAGTGGCCACGTGATTTCCAGATTTTACAGCGTCTACTATTTCGTTTAGCGCGTGCTCCAGTCTCCATCTGGCCGCTCAGCCAGCCTTTGGCATCACGCGGTGCGGATTCGATATCGCCCTGAGGAATCGCAGCATTCGATCTTACTCCCGAACGATTATTTGGTAGTTTGACGCCGGAAAGCGATTGAATACCGCCCATCAGCCATGTCTCGTATTCCTGCATGGCAAAAACCACTGCTACCGAAAAAAACTTTCCGGCGCCTACACGCGTTGCGCGTGCGGACAGTTCACGAGCCACGTCAGCAGCGCAAAATGTCTTGCCTTGAAATTGTGACGCGTCGCCATCAATAACTACGAGGACGCCACCGATATTTTGGCGTTTACACGCAGCTTGGAGCCACCTTTCCCAATTCGACTGTTTCAGAGCATTCTTAATCGCGAAGAACTTCGAGACCCCACCAGTTTTAAACGGATAGGGATCGAGTTTGATGGTATCCCATGCGTTATACTCGGTAAGAAGTCGCTTGATCAAAATGGGAATGGCGAGACAATCGCCATCACCTTCCACAAAAAGAACGAGACTCTTCTTGCTCATACCTCCGTCCCTGTACTCACGAGAGATAGGCGAGCAGGATCAACAGTTAGCATTTCCCCCGTGCTCATAAGACTTTCTTTAATAGACTGCATCTGCTCGACAGTGACCGACCCTATTTGAGTTTCGTAGTTGGAACGTTCGACAATCCGAATATTATCAACTGGAAACTTATCCAGTAGTTCCGGACTGTGCGTAGTGATGATTACTTGGCCACGTCTTGCTTTCGGACAGGCTTTAAGTTGTTCTGCCAAGGCGGCAAGCGCTCCGGGGTGAATACCTTTTTCCGGTTCTTCAAAGACCAGTGTTTGCTTGGGCGGAGATTGGTAAAGCGCAATCAGGTGGGCCAAGAATCGGCGAAATCCCTCAGACTCCTGCGATAAATCCATTACCAGAGATCTATCGCCAATTTCATGGGCTACCGCCACGCGTTTCCGATTCGGCTTGCTCGTCTCCACACTTTTCACCGAGGGGATCAAGACTTTCAAGGCTTCGACAATTTCGCGCCAGTTGTAGAGAGCCTGCAGGTTGCCTTCAATCACCGCAAACGTTTCGAGATAATTGATGCCCGTATCATCCAAACCTTTGCCGCTCCCTTGTGCCGATTTCTGAAGAATGTCGCTCGGGAAGTCGTAGCAGCCTAAGCAGTCCGTCAGATAAACGTGAGCAATCGCCACTTCTTGAATGCCTGAGAGCGTTGCCAACATCAATTCGCCCTCCGGTATTATTAACGGCACAATTTTTGGAACCTTGACCCATGCCCCCGCTTCTGATTGAAAAAGTGTGGCATCGCCAAGTGACAAGCTTTCGCTTGAAAGTCGAAATTCGTCGGAATTATTTGGAAATTCCTTCAAGTTGACTTTGTATACAAAATCACCCTCGACCCCTTGAACGGAGAACACGATTTCAAATGACAGACTTTTGGGTTGCTTCGTCGTGGCTGATACGACACGCTTCCAGCCACCCATATTCGTTACGAAGGAAGTGTTTCGAGTTGTTAGATATTGTCGAATAAATCGCAACGCGTCCACGAAGTTCGTCTTGCCTGAGCCGGTACGACCGATCAGAACCGTCAAATCGTCAAGATTAACCGTGACGTCGGACAGACTCTTGAAATTTTTGATTCTCATGCGCTTTATCATAGCAGAATCCTCGCACGACATAAGCCGATGTTCTCATGGAACTTTTGCATTTTATATTAAAGCCAACGCAGCGCAAATTTTTTCATGACGATAGCAATGATTGTTGATCGCCATTTGACTCGATCAGCCTTCGCTTCGCCTCAACAGATAATACCAGATTTTTTTTAACCAGTCCAACTCCGCTCGTGCCTTGTACCTTTCACTGCCTGAGCCGCGCGCAGTATCGATTGAATTTCCTGTGCTTCAAGATAGTCGCACTTGTCGGTTTGATGCGTAGCTTCGCTACACGATTACGATTTTTCAAAAAGAGGAAATAATTTATGGCTCATCCGGAACGAGCGTACTTCACAAAGTGCGGAGGTCGGTAAAGTGGAGTTGAAAAAGCGTGGATATGCATGTCTATTCTGTGGATGTTTAAAGCCTTCAGAAAAGGAGAATCAAGCATGTCCACTTCATT
>JAZDLP010000107.1:0-2843 GCA_043801885.1 Planctomycetota bacterium
AGCCTTAATGATGATTGATTTGTCGGATGATACATTGATTCGCGACTTGGTTGCGGGGCGAGAAGATGCTTTCGCCGCGCTCTATGACCGCTTCGCGTCCAAGCTCTTCAAAGCCGCTTGGAGCGTTTTAGGAACGCGCGAAGACGCCGAAGATGCCGTGCAGGACGTGTTTGTGGGATTAGTTCAGACGCGCAAGACTCTCGGCAATGTCCGAAACTTGAACGCGTATCTTTTTACAGCGCTGTATCGTGCGACGATGAAACGCGCGACTCGCAAGAAAAACGAACGCAAACTGGTGACTGAAATGGCTCAACTTCCGCGACCAACAACATCAAGTCCTCCGATTTCGGAAGAATCCGAACGGTTGCAATGCGCGTTACAATCGCTGCCGATTGAACAGCGCGAAGTCGTAATGCTGAAAGTGGACGGCGGACTGACTTTCGAAGAGATCGCGGCATCGTTGAACCTCAGCGTCAGCACCGCCGCCAGCCGTTATCGCTACGCGCTCTCGAAACTTCGTTCAGCGCTGACGGGGAGGGCCGAATGAATCACGACGAGCTGGCTCCGGAACTGGCGTGCCTGGAAATGACGCTCGCTGCGCGCCAGACGCTCGTCCCGACGGACGAACTGAAAGGGCGCGTGTTGCTGGCGGTGCGGCGCGAGTTGGGCCGACGCGAGTCGCGACGGCTGTTGCGGTATGACTTCTGGCAGATTGCGACGACGGCGGCGTGCATTCTTGTCTGGCTAAATCTATCCATGAGCATGGTGAATCACACTCAGTGGAAACTGCATAAGAACAACGACGACAGCAACACGCTGGTCACGATGGAATACATTCGCGAGTTGGCGCCTGAATTATCCGAGTCAGAAGCGCGACGACAGGCGCTGCTGTTGAAAGCCAGCGCGCGTTTAATCCCCGCGCCAAACTTTAATTCGGTACATTTTCACCACAGAGGCACAGAGAACACAGAGAAATCATAGAATTTTCCTGTTGATTCCAATAATCCCGGTTTCAGAGCTTTATGAAACTCGATGGTCGCTCCTATGATCTATTCCGTTATCTTATTCAATTCTGTCTCTGTGTACTCTGTGGCTCTGTGGTGAACGGTTACCTCTTTTGGAGGACAAAACATGGCTTTCTTATTGTTATGGATCGAGTCGTTGGCGGCGATGCTGCTGTTTGTCGCTATGATTATGTCGCTCCGACGACGCCAGATCAAGCGCTGGAAACTGGTGGCATTGAGCGTGAGCAGCGCGTTGCCGATTTTCGCTTTAGCTGTAGGCGTGTGCGTGGGCGCGACTTTTTTATCGAGTGTAGTGCAGGTGCTCAGCAAAGTCTGGTGTCTGTACGTATATTTGTGGACGGTGGCGTTTGCGGCTGGCGTGGCAATTATCGTGACGCGAGGCGCGCGGCCTACCGGCAATGATCCGTCATTTGTCGCCTGCGGCTGGCCACGCGTGCGACTGGCGATGGCTTTCAGCGCGGCTTTGGCCTTGTTGGCGATCACATTTTGGGACACAGACTCTGCGGCGCGCGCGCAACTGACGTCACTACGCACGGAAGCGAGCACGCTGGCGCTCTCGGTAGCACCATCGCGTGTGCCGGATCGCGAGAACGCCGCTATCTTCTATGCAAAGGCGTCCGAGACGATGATGACACAAGAGGATATGCCGAAGGAGTGGCAACACAAACAGAGCAAGTGGCTACACTTCAAATCCGACATGATCGATAAGGATCTTCGCGACTATCTGGCGCGTCACCATGCCACATTGTACTACCTACGCAAAGCTACTTCATTGCCAAGCTGTTATTTTGAACGCAATTACGGCCAGCCTTCGTTTGAGATACCGTTCCCCGAACTGGCTCGGATACGCCACAGCGCGCGATTGCTGGCGATGGCTGCCCGTGTCCGTGCCGCAGATGGCGACGTGAAAGGCGCGATTGAAGATGTCGCGGCGATTTTTAACTTATCCGCACACATCAACCAGAATCCAATGCTGATCGCCCACTTGGTAGCCATGGCGATCTACCAGATAGGCAAAGGCACGCTGGATGGCGTTCTAAACGCCACTAATCCAACAGCCAACGATTTGGCGATACTGAAGCTGGATGATAAGCGCTCCTTCCGTCACATATTGCAGCGCACATTGATTTGTGAGGAAGCGTGCGGGTTGTCAACCTTTGCCATATTGGCGACCCAGAACCAGAACGCGAACAAGTATCTGTTATGGCAATATAGCATTAGTTGTGAACCGCCCCTGCTCTTGTCCCTGTGGCGAGTATTCATGATGTCCGACGACTTGGCCGTTTATCGTCAGATGATAAATAAAATCCAGAATTTGAACTCGTACTCCTATTACGAAGTCAAATCCGAGTGGAGTGCGCTTAACACGGACACGGAGAACAAGCATGGTGGGATTATGACCGCGCAAATTGCCCCGACTCTGCTGAGATGTTCTATCTCGATGAATCGCGCGGATACATCGCATCGCCTGATGTGCGTGGCCGTAGCCGCGTCGCTCTATCGCCTTAAAGTGAAAAAATATCCCGAGAGGCTGGAAGACCTGGTGCCCGATTACATTCCCGTTATTCCACTGAGCCCATTCGACGGCCAGCCGTTAAAAATGATGGCCGACGGGAAAGGTATCATCCTTTACGGCGCCGACTCCGACAACCAGTCGCCCCAAAAAAAGCCGTTTACCGACGACGATAGTTGGCGCATCTTCCGGCTGGGTGTTGCCGCGCCCAAGGATGTGAAGGCTGACTTTTAGTAACCGTTCACCACGAAGGCACAAAGACACAAAGACACAAAGATAAACAGATTTGAAAAGTAGTTATTGAG
>JAZDLP010000108.1:0-5690 GCA_043801885.1 Planctomycetota bacterium
GCGTGCGACTCTCCACTTTTCTGTTTTCTGTTCGTTTTTTATACTTCTCTTGCAGCCCATGCCTAATAAACTTATCGTAATCCAACAAAATAGTCACAAGCAAGATCATCCCACTTGTCGGTTTGAGGCGTAGCTTCGCTGGACGGTTGCGAAATTTGTATTGATTTTTAAAAGAACAATGATAATAAAATATCAGGCTAAATTTTAAAAGGAGAAGATACTGTGGCAAGCATCGCTGACAAATATAAAGATAACGTATCTGGAGCATTCTATATTGATACGCAGTGCATCAACTGTAATCTTTGCGAGCAGACTGCGCCGGATTTTTTTAAATGTAATGAAGACAAAGGCTACACCTATGTCTCCAAGCAACCGGCGACTGACGAAGAGAAAGCGCTTTGTCAACAGGCGCTGGAAGAATGTCCAGTCGAAGCAATTGGAAGTGATGGCCAATAGGCCACCACGAGACGCTCGAGTTGCGAGCGTCTCGCTCGCAACTCAACTGTCAAAAAATTTCGACGCGGCAAACCCTTGTATCGCGCATGGATATTTTTTATTCGCGGTTTTCTGCAGTATAGCGCGAATATCGTGGCGTCAGTGGCGACGCAGTGGCCGGCGCTTGTCTGACGGCTTTTGTCGCACGGCGATACAGTCAATCTCAACACGCGCGCCCGCAGGCAGTTTGGCGACCTGAACGGTGGATCGCGCCGGACGATGCGCGCCGAAGAACGTAGCGTAAACTGTGTTCATGCCTTCAAAATCGGTGAGATCTTGCATGAAGACGGTAGTCTTGACTACATCAGCGGGCGAACAGTCCGCAGCGGCCAGAACGGCACGCAGATTGTCCAACGCGCAGATTGTCGCGGTTTCGATGCTGTCGCCGATCACTTTGCCTGTGGAAGTGCGAGGAATCTGACCTGAGACGTAAACCATATCGCCCACCACGACGGCTGGACTATACGGCCCGATGACTACTTGAGCAACAGGTTGGATAGATTGAATTTTGCACATTTTATATTTTCGTGTCTTTGTGTCTTCGTGGTGAAACTTCGGTGTTGTTGCGCACATAAAAATTAACCACAAGCAGGCTGGAAGCCTGCGCTACGCTTGGTGGTCGCACTCAGCGACATGCACCCCGAAAGAAGTCTAATTCGTAATTCGTAATTCGTAATTCGTAATTAATTATCTTCAGTCTGACCGGGCGTGGTTACGCGCGGCTCCTGAGGTTGATTAAATTCATAAACAGACGGCGGCTGGACGGTCATGCGGCGCTGCTCGATCTGCCACCACTGCCGCCATTCCTCGACGGCCTTGGCGCGCGCGATCTCGCCGCCCGCGGCATTGTATCCAAAATCTATATGCGCACGAGCGTATAGCGCTTTGAAAGCGGCCGCCCGAATGCCATACTCGTTGTCCGCCAAGCACTCGATCAAGTCGCCGTTGATCTCAGTGCCGCCAAACTGGCAAACCAGGCGCAACGCCGGCGCACGGACTTCGATCTTCGAATCCTTGAGCAGCGGTCGAACTTTCCGGACGACGATTTTGTTTACGCCTTGTTTGGCGCCCCACCATTTGAGCTGTTCTTCAGCCGGAATGGCGTATGCTCGTTCGCGCTGCAGGTGCTTGACCAGCGTGGCGACAGCTTCTTCCGGTTCGAGGTCTTCTTTGATCGTCTCAGGCTTGGCCGCGGCGCGTTTACTTTCTTCTCCGACGTTTTTATCGAAGCCGGAGTAAGTATCTTTTGGCGCCGGACGATTGAGCGCTTTCTTGGCGGCAGTGGTGGTGCAAGCATTTAGCGCCAGCAAAGATAATCCCGCTAAAATTGGCAGAGCTACGCGATAGTGCGATATTTTAATCATTCTTCGCTCCTTATTAAGGGCGGCTACACTACTCTCCAACGTTACCTACTTCCGTTTCACCAGATACTTCAGATACCAGACCGAGTGTGATCAGTCAAGTCTTTAGCGTGTTCTTGAAAGTAGTCGTGAACGGCTACTGTTCGGGCAATAGCGCGCCACTGACGGCTGCTTCTTCAGGAGTAATCACTACTGCCAGATCGCGTTTGAAAGGCGGCGCGTGCAAGATGGTTGGCGGTAGCGGTTGATCCATTTTTTTAGCCGACACGCGCCGGATTTCCTGCCGCAGCAATACACCGCTCCAGGTATCCAGCCAGGCGACTCGATATGCTCCTTCCTGCAACGCCGGTAGTTTAAGCTCAACGTCTTTTAATTCGACCAGGTCGCTCTCTTTGGCCGACCACATCGCTCGCGAATCATGAATCCAAATCGCCATCCCGCGTCGCCCGGTTTGCCCCAGAACACGCAGCCGCGCTTTGTTACCGATATTCAGCTCTTCGAACCAAGCGCGTAGCTCATCTTTGCCTTCCGTGCGTGCGACTTCCGCAATTCCAGCGGCAAACTGCGCGGCCGGCGTGATGGCACTCAGGGCGCCGCTCCCGCTGATCGGAAAAACACACAACGGCGTGCCGGCCAGGCCGCAGGCCAGACTGGCGAAGAGCGCGTTGTGAAGCAATACTTCCGCCGAGCCGGATTGAGATGTCGCGCTAATCGAACTCAATATAAACGGACGGTGCGCGCGGCCCGGTTGCCGCGATGCTTGCGCCCACGCGTTCAAAACTATCGTTTCGTCCGGCTCCGGAGTAGCGATGGTTTTCTGAAGCAAGCCATGCGTCAATATGCAGTCAAGATTTTCAGTACGCTCAAGTTCCAACCACGGCTTTTCAGGATTGATGCCGGTCGAGACGCAGATCAAATGGCGATGCTGATCCATGCCTCTTAAATACAGCGCCATCTCGTCGGCCCACTCCTGCGCATCGCGTCGAGCGCGACGGCAAAGGTCTGTTTCGATTGCGCTCAAGCGGCGATCTTCAGGATCATTCTTGAGCGCCGGCCAGCAATCATCAATCGTGTCCATCAGTTCCCACGCCAACAGTGATCGAAACGCGCCATATCGCGCGGCCAGGTACGTCAGCCGATTCTGAAAGAATCTTTTGACAGCGACATTGCGGAAAAACTCAGGCGTAGCGGCTAGCGGCCCGCCCATTTCTCGAAAATAAGGATGCCGTGCGGAATTCAAACTGATTGCGGTCGCCTGTTCTACGGGCAGAATCAAGTAAATCTCACGCGCTTGCGCCGCGAGCAGAATTTGATCGAGCACATCCGCCATATCGGCGTCGAATCGGCCGGCGCGTGCGTGTTCCACAGCAATCCCAGGCTGAATACGCGCCGCATTGCCACCGGCGCGCGCCAGTTCTTTGAAAAATATTCTAATCGGTTCCGCGTCCTGAATAAGCGCTTTTGCCGAGAAAGTCGCGCCGACAGGCAAAAAAACACCGCCGCTGTCGAGATGCAATCGACGCTCTCCGCGCCGAACACGGACAAAGCCGGCGCTGGCTGACGGGCCAACCCACAACGGAATCGCATCGCTGCGTACTTGTCCGGTGGCGGTCACCACGGCGACGCGCAACCCGTACACGCCTTCAGTCGGCGGCGCAAAACGGAATCGAAATTCTCCTTCAGCCGCCGCGCGTGACGGTGCTTCCCAGAAAAAACACGGCAGCCGTTTTAGCGAAACTTCGCCATCGAGACCAGGCGGATACGCCACTTCCGCCACTACGGCCACTTTGGAGAGCATGAACGGATTGGCGCCCGACGCATATACACGCAGCGCGCCTTCCACGAAGTCGCACGCAGCAATCTGGGATTTGTTTAGCGTTACAGTTGATATTTCGGGCAGCGCCTCATCCGCGCTCGCGCCGACATACAGCACAAACGAACCAATGTTGCCGCTGTCGCGCGGATGTGGCAATAATCGCGCAGTCAACAATATCGCATCCGGCAAGCGGCGCACGCGCCATTCCACCGGCCCTGAACGCGCCACGTGGACGCGGAGATTTTTATCGCCTTCATAGCTGAATGTTGTCGCGCGGAGACGGCTTTCTCCGTCTTCTGTCGCTGGCGCGCTCTGGCGTTCGCCATCCACAAATGTCAAAATTGGCAACTTGCCATCCGCATCTGCGAATATCTGCAGCGCGATTTCCAACGGCGGCGCCGCCGCAAGACACTCATTCGGCGCCAAATCTTCTTGTAGCGCAGCGGAGACCTGACTGGTCACCAGCAAGCGCGCGCCGGCGGAGACCTTGCGCGCGCGCAGCGCGACACTCAGTTTATCTTCCGGCGTTCCGCCAACGATGGGAAAGCAAAATTCCCGCGCCTGCTCATCGTTCGAGATTAACGTCGTCTTGCCGGCACCGGGCGCTCGCAGCGCGTCTTTGGCTGCTGCCGTCGGAAGCACTGGCAGCGAAGCCTCCGCAACGTTCAACGGTCTGAGCTGCGCCACGGCTAGTGGCAGCCCGGCGCGGCTAATCAGTACGCGCCCGGCGCGATCCAGAACGCGGACTTCAGTGTCTTTCGCTGCGGAAGGCGAGTCTTCCGCGCTCGCAACGCATGCAGTCTGCGCCACAACCACGATTAGCAATACGATAAAAGGCAAGCGTTCACCGCTTTTTCTTCTTTGCGCGCAAGCTAATCGTTACTGGCGCCAGAACGCTTGAGCCGGAATCCTTCTTGCCCGTGGCGCTAATTTCAAGTGTATTGGCGTCGAGCAACCTAAAGGTGAAGTCCCGGCCCCAAGCATCCTTAAAATCACGCAGTTTGCGCAACCATTCGCGCCGCTGAGTAATTTGAGTCTCTATCGGGCGATGATTCTCCTTATCTTTTTTAATTTGCTCTAATATCGCCGTCAGTTCGGCGTCAATGGCTTGTGTCAATCGCTGTTTCGCCATCTCGATGGTAACGGACTCATCTTCGTCGAATGGCATCATTCGCGGCGCAATCATCGTCTTCAAATCAAGCAGATCGCCGCGCGTCTGTTGGTTGCCTTTACGCGGTGACGGTCCAGACCGATTGGTATAGCAATATAGCGCGCCGAGCAGCGCCAGCATCACCAACGCTGCTCCCGCCAACCCAAAACGCACTTTCCAGGTCCAGCGGCGACTGGTGTCGTCCACCAGGAGCGCTGTATTGACGCTGATGCCGCCGCCGGCTTTTTTCTTTGCGATTTCCCGCGCTTCCAATTTAGCCGCGCGTTTGGCGACTTGATCCAATCCGACAACCATTTCCGAAGGCTTCATCGCAGACAATCCCAGCGCTTCGCGGTCGGCAGCCATATCTTTAGCGCTTTTTCCGCCTGGCACCGTGTTGCGCGAAGATGTCTTTCTCTCCGACGAAAGATAACGCCCCGAAATGGAATTAACACCGGTTACCGGTATGCGACCAGAACTACCCGGATTTTTAATCGGTGAAACAGGAGACTCGGCGGCCGGCGCAGGCCCACTAGCTCCTACCGAACCGGCGACAGAACGTTGCGGCGTTCTTCCTGGTGTAGATGATGGCGTAGACATGGCTCTTAAGCAATCTTCCAAGCGACAACTATATTTGCCGCAAAAGAAATTCGAACTTTTTCATCCAGTTAAAAAAGCTAAAATCTTAATTATGTTAATATATGAAGGAAAAAGGAAAAAGGAAAAGAAAAAAGCTTCTCTAAAAGAATCTGCTCCGAAAATAACTCACGAGGCAAGGGCTTTGGGCGTAAGTGTGGCTGTATAACCCAAGTTTTCAAGTCGTTTTAGCAGATTGCGCACGTTGTGTTCCTTGTTCTTCAGCGAATCA
>JAZDLP010000112.1:0-2625 GCA_043801885.1 Planctomycetota bacterium
ACCAAGCGTCTGATGTACCTTGATGATACATTGAATTATTCTCTCAGTAACCAAGTTTTCTGGATATTCCATTATCTCCACATCCCCATTATCTCCTTATCCCCTTTCTTACACATCTGACGTATAGGGTGAACGGTTACCTATTTTTGTTCCGCGTTTTTAGCTCGCACTACGTCGCAAATATTTTTAATCGTTCGGAATTTTTTAATGCTGAATTCGTCATCGCCAAGTTGAATGCCAAATACCTCTTCCAAGCCAATCACAATCTCCATAAGCTGAACGGATTCGATGCCCCACTTCTTAAGCAGATCGTCCTCATCGGTTATTTCCGCGGGCTGTATCGTCAGCATCAGACGTTCCACTAACATGGCTTTCATACGATCTTCGAGACGTCCGTCGGTCATGATTGGCATCCTGGTTCAGTGTAACTGTGTAGGGGCGGTTCGCGAACCGCCCTACAAATCGCTCCCAAACGGTCGCGGCTATGATAACAATAGTATTTTAACGACGTCCAAAAAACATGTCAAGACAGAACAGTTTAACACTACTGTTTAATTTTTTTTAGAGCGTTATAATTTTTCAGCATGATTCATCAAGTTTTTTTTCAGCGCATCTTACGCGTTCTTAGTATCCTCTTCGTCTTCTTTGGCATCTTCACTCTCGGCGCCATCTTCGTTCTCGACGTTTTCTTCGCCCTTTGCGTTCTCTTTATCTTCGGTATCCTCCGCGGCAAACGATTACAACGACTCTATGCAATTCTGGCCGGTATGCTGAGCGTCTGGGTGGTGTCGTTTGTGCCTGCCGAAGGCCCGTCGCTAATGGCGTATATCCCGGATACGGCGAGTGTCATTTTTCATGCCCGCAGTGGTTCGCAATTATTTAAGATCGCGCAAGACAACGCAGCTTTACAGGAACTGCATCACGATCCCGATATTACCGATCTATTTCAGCTTGACGATCAGTACCAGAAGGCGCTGAAACAATATGAGCGAGTTCCAGCGTTGGCGCGTTGGCTTTTTCCCGCGACGATTGATGGTTTGTATCCGTTGCTGGGACGCGATGCGGCGCTCGTTTGGCTTGAGGCTGACGACGTGAAAACAACCGATGAGTTCGCGGAGAAGAGCGACTCGTCAAAATCGAAACCTTCCGTGCTGCTTCTCACGCGCTTGTCCGGCGGACGCGGAGCGCTAATCCGCATGGCTGGAGCGTTTGCCAAGTTGCCCAAGAATATCCACTTTTTTGATCTCGGTGGCGGACTGGTGGCACTAAGCCTCAATGGCGCGGCGCCTGCGTCAGGGGATGGGAAATTGCAGCCGACGCGCATGCCCGCGGACGCAGACACCGCGGGCTTGCATATTGCGCGATTGATCATCAGGCCGGACAAACTTATCTCGCCTGCGTCGCCATTGAACAAGTCGTCTGCGATTGCGCAGACGGCGCAGTTTTTGGACCTCCTGGATGGAATGCCGCGTTTGGCGCTGGAGGCGCTATTGAAGCCGCCCACAGCGATTGATCTGCTGAATTTTGACCAGCCTCCACGCAAGATTCAGGTGGAACTGCTTGCCACGAACGATGGCGGTTTGAAAGGCTGGGGCTGCCTGAGCGGCGCGATTCCTCCGTTGCCTCTCGCGTCAAACTCTTCTAACCAAACGAATCCGGCGGCGTTCGCCGAAGCGTTGTTGCCGATGAACGTACGCGCGGCTTTCCTGTGGTATCTGGAACAAGACTTGCGCATCAAAAAGAACGCCGCGGCTGGGAATATGACAAAAATGCAGAAACGCTGGCGCTATCGGTTTACTCAGATGCAACTGAACGACGTTGATTTGGACCGTGATTTGTGGCCGGCGTTTGGCCAAATTTTGTATATGGATGTTTGCGAAACGCCCGAAGAACTCAGCGCTTCGCGTTACGGACAGATCAACGCGACTATTGCTTTTGATGGCGCTCGCCAGGGCGCTCGGGAAGCAGCGAAAAATTTGTCTTTGCTGTGGAACTATTGCTACGACAAATCTGATAAACAAAAAACGCAGTTCGTCACTCGCGAAGCCTTCGACGGCTATGTGCTGGGCTGGAAGATCAGTATGCTCGGATGGATTTTCTCAAATCAGAAGTTCTTCTTTACCACCGATGCCGGTCTGCTGGCGCGAACATCTCCTGACCGTGCAGTAGAAACCCTCTATCAAAACTCCCGTCGCGCAAGCAACGCTTCTTCTTGTTACTTTCTGCGCCTTGACGGCCCGCATATGGCGCCCACGGTGGAGATGCTGATGGAGCGACACTACGGCAATATTGAGGACGACATGGGTTCTCAGCAATTTTTTGAGCATTATGCGGATGCGCCATTGCGCATTCGAGTGGCGAAGAAAATTTCAAAGCTGGTGGGACAACTAGCGCTGGAAGTGAAACCGACTAGCGTCACAGCAGCCGATATTTCGATCTCATGGACGCCAGGCGCTCTGAAAACAGAAGAAAAGCCACAGACAGAAGACGTCGCGCCACCACCGGCGCTTTACTGATCAAACCACCACGTCGTCTTCGGATTCAATCGCCATCGTCCATCGAAAAATCCCGCGCAATACGGCCGATTAGCGCCGGTTGAGTCGTTCTCCGGCTGCTCGCCATAGA
>JAZDLP010000275.1:0-14659 GCA_043801885.1 Planctomycetota bacterium
GGAGTTATGGGAAGAATGGGAATTATGAGGGGAATGGGAGTTATCCTTCCCATAATTCTTATCATTCTTATCATTCCCATAATTCTCATCCTTCCCATCATTCCCATAATTCTTATCATTCCCATCATTCCCATAACTCCCATTGGTTGTTTTCATCGCACCCCCCTGATCTTTTCTGCAATGCTATTGAACGAACTTTAACTTCAGTTTATGTTGTTACTTTTACCTTTACACTTAACTTTAGCAATACGATAAATTTCTAGGAGACTTCAGATGTATCAGAAGTTGCAAGACGTGACATTGAAGACCGAAGAGCGCGTGGAGTTGGGTGTGGTTCTCGCTCCAGAGAATGACTCCGCATTAGGCGCGCAGATGCGCAAGTTACTGGGGCACAAAGGCGAAAGTTGGATCTGGCAGGTCGAAAAATCGCTATCCAGCAGCTACCCGAATATGGAGACCCGCTTCTACATTCTGCTCAAAGCCGGAGCGCCGTTTGCAAATATCATGACCGCTGAAAGTTGCGGCGTCGGCATCTTCGGACATGTATGGACGACACCGGCAGAACGACGTAAGGGCGCCGCCGATATTATTCATCATTATCTGATGGCTGACTTTAAAAAACGCGGCGGCCAGGCGTTGTATCTGGGCACGGATTACGATACGCATCCGTATCGGCTGTACACCAAGTATGGTTTTCAAGGCGTCGAGCCACGTAGCGGGTATATGTACTGGTTTGCGAAAGGTCAGGAGGCGTTCGAGAGTGCCGCATTTGCGCCAGCGAAAATTCGGCACGAGGCGTTAACTTTTCAACATTGGCCTACGTTATCGGCGCTGGCGATGATGAAGCATCCTGCACGCATCCGTATTGCGAATATGAACGTAATTAATATTTGTTCACCAGAAAGCGGCTCGTTATCGTTTATCAGGGCCATGGATGGCAAAGAGCAAGACCTGAAATCTTCAGCGGCGCGCGCTTGGCTGGCGATCTCCGAAAAATCCAACTTGCCAGTCGCCATCGCATCGCTGAAGCCGGACACGCTGTTCGGTGAGCAAGTTGACGTAGTGGACATCTTCTGCGCGCCAGGCTTCGAAGCGGATTTGCCGAAGCTTTATGAGAAGTTGCAGGCGAACATCGAGCGGCGGGCAGTGTGCTACGCCGATACGCTCTGGCCGGCCAAGTTCGAAGCGCTGAAACGCTGCGGATTCGAAAAGACAGCGACGCTGAAACGATATTTACGCGCTCCAGACTGCGTGCTGGACGTAGAACTGTGGAGTTCGTAGAGCTTTGGCTGTTAAGATTCGATCACGCGCAGTGTCTGGGCTGGCCCTCAAAATCACGCTGCCATTCGTGGCGTTGTTTGCGCTCATATTGCTAGTGTTGGGTCTGGTGCTGGCTCGCGAAATCATGAGCGAAGTGGAGGCGCAGGTTGAACGCGAACAGCGTTTTGTGCTCGAAGCCGCCTCGTGGGCCACCTTTGCTTTTGATGAAGACAAGCTGCGTGAAATTCGCGATCTGGCTTCGCAGTCGCCGGCTAAGCCCGTCAGTCATCTGGTGGTTCTCCAAGAAGGCGCGCGTACGCTGACCACATTTGCTCGCAGCAATACCGAAGCGATCCGTACACTGCAAGCGTTCGAAGACTTGGTTAAGAATCGGGCTGACTTGCGATTACGCGAGGAAGCCATCAGTCGTTACGATATAAACTTAAATGGGCAACGCTGGCTGGCGCTGCATCGCATGCGCCCAATGCCGTTGCAAGCGCGTCACTTCTACTTGTTGTATCCATATATTGAAATCGAGCAGGCTAAGAACCAAGTGCTGTTACGCATCGTTACTCTGGGCGGTGTTGGATTGATTCTGGCCGCGGCGTTGGGCTTGGCCATTGCGCATTGGATATCGCGGCCCGTGCGGCGACTGGCGGCGGCGGCCAAGCGGATCAGCGCCGGCGGTTTGAATGAGTCGTTGGAAGGACTGCCGGTCAGCAAGCATTCTGATGAAATTGCGGAACTGACGCTGGCTTTCAAGAGCATGATGGAAAGTCTGCGTGTTTCACAAAATGAACTGCTGAAAACCGAGCGACTTGCGGTAACAGGCAAACTGGCCGCCGGCATGGCGCACGAAATCCGCAATCCGCTCACCAGTTTGCGCATGACCGTAGAGATGTTGCAACAGCGAACTGGGAACGCCGATGAAGTTACACAAGAAGCTTATCGAGTGTTGCTGAGCGAGATTGACCGTCTGGCGCTGGCCGTGGAAGAGTTGCTGACTTTTGCTCGACCGCGTCCGCCGCAGCGCGCGCCACTCGACGTCAATCAGCTTGTCACCGATACGCTGAAATTTCTTGAACGTCAGATGTCTCACGCGCACGTACAAAGCGTGATCGAATTAGATCAAAATTTGCCAGCCTCTATTGCGCTGGATCACAACAAAATCCGCCAACTACTCGTCAACCTGATTCTCAACGCGCAACACGCCATCATTCGCGATGGCATCGTAACGGTAACGACTGCTTGGGATGAGCCGAAACAAGTCGTGAAAATATCAGTGAAAGATACCGGGCCTGGTATTTCGGAAGAAGTGCGCGGAAAACTCTTCGAACTGTTCGTCACCACAAAACCCGATGGCGGCGGATTTGGCCTGGCCATTGTCAAGCAGATCGTCGAAGAACACGGTGGCGACATCAACTTTAAGACATCGCCGCAAGGGACGACGTTTACAATAGCGCTACCCGCTGAGGAGATACTTCGATGAACGAGATCGAGAAGCAAGTGTTTGAGATCGTAGCGCGCGTAACTAGGAAGGACGTGGCCGATATCAAGCCCGAACTGCAACTGGTCGCCGACCTGTCTGTGGATTCGCCCAAATCGCTCGAACTGCTTTGCGCTCTGGAAGACGAACTGAATATCGAAATCCCCGAAGATGCTGTTTCGAAGATCAACACTGTCGGCGATATTCTGACGTTGGTGGCGAACTGCAAGCCGTCCGCAAAGAGGTTATGAAACAGTCTAGACTTCAGAGGTAAATGGCGTAAAAATATGAATCTGCAGCATTAGTGTCGTTACTGTTATCCGAGCCGTGACCGTTAGGGAGCGGTTTGTAGGGGCGGTTCGCGAACCGCCCCTACGAACGCGCGTGGCTCGGATAATTGCTTGTGAAGAGATACTTTTAGAGTTTGATAGGGACGGGCGATTTGTTTACATTTCTTCGGCAGAGTTTTAAAGATTTTCGCAATACGGGCGCGCTGGCGCCGAGCGGACTATTTTTAGCGCGCGCCATGGTCAAGAGTTTGCCGCCGATCATTCCTCCCGATTACCAAGTACTGGAAGTCGGACCAGGTACCGGAGCGTTCACCGTTGAACTCGTTCGCCGCATGAACGGCGCCGGCCATTTGGATTTGTGGGAGATCAGTCCCGATTTTTGTCAAGCGCTGCGCGAACGCCTGATAACGGATCCCAAACTTCGTCAATTTGCGGCGTGTGTTGCGGTTCACGAAGGCGACGTGCGCAATCTTAAGGTCTGCGCAAAATACGACGCCATTATATCGGGGTTGCCGTTTAATAATTTTGAGCCGCGAGAAGTGCGGGAGTTTCTCGAACATTTTCGAGCGCTTCTGAAGCCGCGCGGAATACTGGTCTGGTTCGAATATGTGGCCATTCGCAGGATTCAAACGCCATTCGTCGGTCGTGCGCGTCGTGAACGACTTAAAGGTATTGGCGATGTAACTCTCCATTTTACTCGCAAGCATCAGTTCAAACAGCAGATTGTGCCGATCAACTTTCCACCCGCGCGCGTTCGACACCTGACTTTTGGATAAAATAGATGAAGCTGATCGAAGCCATTATTCAACCTGCGCAATTAGAGTCAGTCAAAGAATCGCTGAATGAAGTTGAAGTAGTGCGCTTGACCGTTTGCGATGTGCAGGGTTTTGGTCGGCAGAAGGGACATGCTGAAGTTTATCACGGTCACGAATACACCGTCAATCTGTTGCGCAAGATCAAGCTTGAAATCGCGGTCAACGACGATTTTGTTGAGCCGACGATTCAGGCCATTTTGCGAGGCGGTTGTTCCGGTGATAGTGGACAGCTCGGCGACGGCAAGATTTTTGTTCTACCTTTGGAAGATTGTGTTCGAATTCGGACTGGCGAACGCGGTCCAGAAGCCATCTAAACGATTACCTAAAAGGAGTATCTGACATGCTGAAGACGCCAAAAGAAGTTATTGAATTTGCCAAAGCCAAAGGAATCACGACCGTGGATTTTCGGTTTGTGGATTTCATCGGCACTTGGCAACATTTTTCTACGCCGATACATGAACTGACCGAAGAAGTTTTTCGCGAGGGATTGGGCTTTGACGCATCATCCATTCGCGGTTGGGCTCATATTCACGAATCGGATATGCTGGTGATGCCTGATCCGGCGACCGCTTTCATAGACCCATTTTTTAAAGACACTACGCTAAATATCATCTGCAACATCCAGGATCCGATTACTCGCGCCGACTATAGCCGTGACCCGCGCAATATCGCTCAGAAAGCCGAGAAGTATTTGAACTCCACCGGCATCGGCGATACATGCTTTATCGGTCCGGAAGCTGAATTCTTCATCTTCGACAACATTCGTATCTACGGCGCGGTCAATGGCTGTGGCTACGAGATCGAGTCCGAGGAAGGCTACTGGCAGTCGAATCTGCAATCAGAGACCAAGCCCAACCTAGGCCATAAGATTCGGCCAAAGGGAGGCTATTTCCCTGTGCCGCCCATTGATACGCAGCAGGATATTCGCAACGAGATGATGCTGACGTTGGAAGCTTGCGGAGTGCCGATCGAAAAACAGCACCACGAAGTCGCTACAGCCGGCCAGGCGGAGATAGACGTGGTCTTCGATCAATTGACGCGCATGGGCGACAAGATGATGATCTATAAATATATTCTAAAGAATGTCGCCAAACGCCATAACAAGGTTGTTACATTCATGCCCAAACCGCTGTTCGGCGACAACGGTTCCGGCATGCATACGCACTTGTCCATCTGGAAAGGCGGCAAGAATCTTTTTGCCGGCGCCGGTTACGCGGGATTAAGCGATCTGGCGTTATACGCGATGGGTGGCATTCTCAAACACGCTCGCGCTCTGATTGCCATTACTAATCCGACCACCAACAGTTACAAGCGTCTTACTCCAGGCTACGAAGCGCCGATCAACCTAGCTTACAGCGCTCGCAACCGTTCTGCCTGTTTGCGCATCCCTATGTTCAGTCAGAACCCGAAGTCTAGGCGCTTTGAGTTTCGCTGCCCGGATCCGAGCTGCAATCCGTACTTATCCTTCTCCGCGATTTTGATGGCTGTTATTGATGGGATTCAGAATAAAATTGATCCGGGCAAGCCGTTGGACAAAGATATCTACGACCTGCCGCCGGAAGAATTAGCCAAAGTCCCAAACACTCCTGGCAGTTTGGACGAATCATTGACCGCCTTGGAAGAGGACCACGAATTTTTGCTCAAAGGCGAAGTCTTCACCAGTGACGTCATCGAAACTTGGATTGACTACAAGCGGAAGCAAGAGTCCGATCAAGTTCGGTTGCGACCGCATCCGCATGAGTTCTATCTGTACTTTGATATGTAATGTCTTATTTGACGTTCTTTGGTTCTTCTTTTTTCAGCTCGATTTTTTTGATTTCGTCCACTTTCGGCGCGTCTTTATGTTCAAGGCTAACGTCGGCTTTCTGCTCCGCGGCGATGGGTTTTGGCGGCGGCGGGATGCCGTCGGGCAGTAATTTGCCGGGCTTGTCCACCAGCGACTTGATGTACTCGATTTCGCGAATGAACTCTGAGTCCTGTTGATGACCAAGTTCCGGATTATCCTTTCGGCCGATCACACGTAGAACGTCGGTAAGGCGTTTGCGAGCATTATCGATATCCGGTTTGGCGTCTTGACCGGCTTCGATTTTCTTCAGCGAACGCAAGTAGTAGAGGCGTCCGAGCTGCGCGATGAGCTTGTTGTACAGGAAGCTGGTATTTTCTAGATCAGGCCGCGCCAAGCCCTCCTCAAGGAACCGGATCGCCTCGTCATATTCGCCACCCTGCTCATAGGCCAGAGCGGTGTTCTGCAGTGCCAGAGGGCCGAAAGTCAGGTTGTCTCGGAATGGATTCTGCGTTGCTACCAGTTTGAACAGCTCAACCGCTTTTTTCAACGCCGCCGCTCGTTCTTCAGGCATTTTCTCCGGCTTGATGGCTTCCGCGAAATATAGATCGCCCAAATACATCAGCACGTAAGCGTGCGAAGGTGTGCCGACGACTTTTTCGGTGATGGCTTCCAGCGCCGCGATCTGTTCTTCCGGCTTGTTTTTATTCTTCAGCGCCAAGAACACCTGATCCCATTCACGGCGCGCATTCTCGGTGCGCGCGCGTTGTTTCCAAGAGACAATCGCGACAACGATCAATGCGGCGATGCCAACACCTAACGAACCGAGAATGACCCATTTAGCCCACCGAGCGGCATATACAGTAGTGAACGAAGACTTGTTCTCGTTTTGATTCAGATCGGCGGGAGCGGGACGTACAACGGCAGGCGTGGTCATCGGTGAATTTTCTACTCCAAATTAGGGAACTAATGCAAAAAACACAAAACATGCCTGTTTATGGCAGGCGCTCTTCATAATAAACGATTACCTTCAAGGTTACAAAAAATGAGCGTAAAAGTCAACAGGCGCTCTATTTTCCACAATCCGCAATCCAAAATCTCAAATCCCATCAGCCTAACTCGCGCTTGGAAAACAAGGCTGCGGCCAGTGCCAGCAGCGCCAGACCGTACAGTAGCGCGTAGATCGTTGAGCCGGCGATTATATCAAATGGAATCGGTATGGGCTTGTCCATGTAACCCATTGCCAGTGTATCGGTAATATTGAATTGATCCAGATCGGGCAGAATGGCTCGCAGTACGTTGCCAACCAAGTTTAGATTCTGATCATTTGTTCGAAACGGCGCGACCAAGGCGCTGGCGGTATGGCCAACCATGAAAAATGCCGCCGTTCCGATCGCCGATTGTACCAGAGTAAAGCGCGAAGCCAGCGTTACGGCCACGGCGGAGATCACCCACGTATGCAAGCAGATGAAAAATAGTCCGATCAGTATGCGCCAATTCCAAGTAGCGCCGGCCTTCGAGACTATTGCCATGAAAATCAACAGGAACGCTGCCGCGGCAATATATGCCATCCAAAACGCAGGAACCAAAGTTGGTCCGCGGCCAAAGATCAGCCGTATTACCAGAAAAATCCCATACAAAATCAGGCCCAGCGTTATGCTACTCAGTGTGGCAATGGCAAACAACGGATCCTGCTGAGATTCGTACTGCTGACTACGTAGCGTCGTCAGCAGGACTGGCGCCATCAGTAGCGCCAGCGATGCGGCGCTATACGTCACACCGCAGAACTTGCCAAGTAAAAATTCTTCGCGACGCAGTGGCTTGGAGAGCATGGTCAGCGCGGTGCGACCTTCGATCTCATCCGTCACCGTGCTGCTGGCGATCAATAGCGCCAGCAATGTAGAGAAGGTTAGAATGGTGGATAAGCCCAGATCAATAACCATCTTGGCTTCTTCACCGAGATGGAAAAATGCAAAACACGGCGATAGCGCCGTTAGTCCCGCCGCAATGATAAAGATAAAGAAGAACGCCGGCTGACGCAACCCTTCCATGCTGGTCAACCGCGCCACCGCCCAGATTCGTTTGAGACTTTGTCGCATATTGAGTGCTCCTCCGCCCGCGTTCTCTCACAGCATCTGGTTATCCCTCGGCGGGTCGAGTGATATTTTCGGAGCAGATTTTTCGGAAGAGCCTTTTTTCTTTTCCAACGCATCTTTAGTCTTTACCCACCATTCTACCCAGTCACTTTGCGTAGCGTCAAATTTAGGGTGGCCGGAGGGTAGAATTTTTTTCAACAAGCTTTGCGCGAGCAATTGCAGGTCCGAGTTGTCGCCGAAGAGCAAGGGGAAGACCTGTTCGGCGACCATAATACGGTTGTCATTTGTCCAGAATGAGCGCGCATGATTTACATCGTTGGCGGTTGCGGCCAATCGAGCAGCGTCACGTTGCGCATCCACCAGTAATATATTTTCTTTGTCCGAAGTGTAGCGTTCCTTGTAGTAGCTTAGCAGAAGGATCGCGTTATACGGTCCGCCGGCGGTTGAGGTGTAGTCTTCGACACGCAGCAGATTATTGGCGGCTAGTTTCAGCCATTCGGCTTTCCCGCGCGGGCGCAATCGATCATGCTGCGAAACGTAGTCCGGCGGCATAGGAGGCGGCTGGTTGGTGGTTATCTCCAAAGCGACGCATGCGGCGGTGTGAGCTTCGGAGAACGCGGCAGTGGTCAGTGCCTGTCCAGGCACAGCCAGTGCCTGGAACAAATCAATTTTGTCTTGGATTTTATATGGCTCCGGGTACGCGGCGGCGATAAACGGCATGACCAGCATTCCATAATTCTGTAATGAGTGGATGATGCGGTCTCGTTGGCGATCTGAACTGTCACCGAAGTTGCGCACCAGCCGCAGAATCTCCTGTCGGTCTCCCTTGCGTGGCTCGGAGAGCGGCAGAGCAGCAAGCTCATTGGCAACCAGAGCCGTCGCGTTCGGCGCCTTTGGTCGTGCGAAGGTCTGCGAAATCGGCTCGACTGCTGACTTGTTTCCTTCATTTGCACTTTTTTCAGGCGTTTTCATAGCAGTGATCGTAACGATATCTTTTTCAATGATCGAAACGATGCCATACTTGGTGCGCAACTTGACGACGTTATCTTTAGTGCCGAGATGTTCGCCCTGAAGAGTCTGACCGTCTGCGGTTCGAACTTGTATCTCCGCAGCGCGCAATTGCGTGGACAGAACCAGCGGTAAAATCACGCATAACAGGCTGATCGTTTTCAAGTTGTACCTCCGTAGCGCAGGCATCTTGCCTGCAAGCGAGCAGGCAGATGCCTGCGCTACTTCTGAATATTAACCATTTCCAGCAGCTCATGGTAACGGGAATCAATGTCAGCGCGCGTAGTTCTCTGCAACGCATCCAGCGAAAAATCCTGACAAGTAAAGCTGGCAATCACCGCGCCATACGCCACTGCGCGACGCAGATTTTCTCGCGACATGCGTTGTTGCGCGGCCAGATAGCCCATAATTCCGCCGGCAAATGTATCTCCGGCGCCGGTCGGATCAATCACCGCCTCCAGTGGATAAGCCGGCACAATGAAAGCGCCGTCCGGCGTAATCACTAATGCGCCGTGTTCGCCTTTCTTGAGAATTACGCATTGCGGGCCTTTTTTGATTAACGCTCTGCCGGCGCGCAGCAGTTCGCTTTCGCCGGTATACATGCGCGCTTCGCTGTCGTTGATCATCAGCGCGTCCAGTTCGGCTACCAGCGCGTCGAGTTCTTCGCGCGCCGTCTCGATCCATAAATTCATGGTATCGGCAGCGACGAATATGGGACGTTTCTTCATCTGCCGCAGCACTTTGCGCTGCACAGAAGGTGAACCGTTGGCCAGAAAGACGTAATCCGAGTTGCGCGCGCTATCAGGAACTTTTGGATCGAACTGGCCGAAGACGTTGAGCTGTACGTCCAGCGTGTCGCGGTCAATCATGTTTTTGTGATATTTGCCGGTCCAGCGAAACGTTCGTCCGTCGGCGACTTCTACGCCGCTTAAGTCAATATCGCGCTTGGTCAGCAGAGTTTTAAAAGCTGTTGGGAAATCCCGCCCTACTATACTTACCAGCGACACGCGCGTGAAGTAACTGGCCGCGTATGCAAAGAAAACCGCCGACCCGCCCAGCACGTCTTCGCGCCGCGCCAGAGGCGTCTCCACCGTATCAATTCCGATCGTCCCAACCACTAATAAGCTCATGTTGTTATTCGCAGCTCCTTTACATTTACGCGCGAGTTAAATTTTGGGTTCGGGGCACGGGCGTCCCCGGCATTCCTTGTTAACTGACGTTGCCTTCTTTTTCCTGTTCCAATTGCAGCGACAGCCATCGTTCTTCGATGCCGGTCAACTTCTCCGATGTAGCGATGTGTTCTTTCTTTTTATTCGTCAGTTCTTCGGTATCGGCGATGGTCTGTAATTGTTCCCCAAGCAACTTTTTTTTCTCGCTGTACTTTGCCATCTGACGCTGAACTGACTGCAATTGCATCCGCAATTCGTGAAGCCGCCGGTTGCGCGCTTTGCGCTCAGCCTTGCTCTGTTCCATCTCTGGGACGGCAGTCATCCGTGACGATGTTTTAGCGCGTGCGCCTTCTTCGATTTCTTTTTTAACGCGATAAAGATAAGCGTTGTAATCGCCGAGATAGTTGGTGACGCTGCCATCGCGTACCTCAATCACCGCGCTGGCCATACGCTCTAAAAAGCTGCGGTCGTGACTGGTAAAGACGACCGTGCCTTGATACCTGTTCAATGCCTCCGCCAAGGCCTCGACCGTCTCAACGTCCAAATGATTACCAGGTTCATCCAGAACGAGCACCGAATGTCTGCCCAATAATAATCCGGCCAGACACAGGCGCGCCCGTTCGCCGCCGCTCAATACTGCGATCGGTTTATCCACGTCATCTCCGCGAAACAGAAAGCTCCCCGCCATGTCCAATACGGTCTGGAGCGTGGCGCTGGATGTGGCTGTCGAACTGAGATATTCGCGGACCGTGTAGCGCTCGGGCAGGCTGGTATAGACATGCTGCGCGTAACAGCCGATATCGCAGCCGAAGCTCCAACGCAATTCGCCGCGCAGTGGATCAAGAGACCCGCTGACCGTGCGTAGAAACGTGGTTTTGCCTTGGCCGTTATCTCCAACGACGGCGACGCGGCTGCCGTGTTGTATTTCGACCGCGATATTGGACGCCACGATCCGGTCCGGATAACCAATACTCATATCGGCGCAACGCAGAGCATGACCAGAACGCGCCTCAACTTGCGGCGCCTTCATGCGCACAGTCTTCTCTGCTCCGGCGATAACTTTCAGGTCAAGTCGTTCGAGTTGCTTTGCCTTTGAACGAGCCTGAACGGCCGTATTCGGGTGACCGCGATTTTTAACGATAAACGTTTCCAATTGCTGGCGCTTGGCCAGAATGATGGCGTTGGATCGCTCGTCATGTTCGCGCAGCTGTTGTTCGAAGGCCAGAAAAGCATCAACGTTTCCGGGATATAGCGTCAGCTTCCCGCGAGAAAGGTTCACAGTATGGTCACAAGTGTCATTCAAAAACGTGCGGTCGTGAGAAACGATCACACAACCGCCGTTGAAGCTTTTTAGAAAATCTTCGAGCAGAAGTTGCGTGCGCAGATCTAGAAAATTAGTCGGTTCGTCCAGCAGAAGTAGATTCGGCTCATGCAACAGAAGCGCGATGAGTTTCGCACGCGTCTGCCAGCCTCCGGAAAGCTGCCGCACCGGATTTTCCAGCCGCGGACTTTTGATCTCGAATTGTCCGGCTACCTCGCCACAACGCCACTCCGACTGACCGGTGTCGCGAATCAGAAACTCCAGCACACTTTCGCCGTCTTGAAACGGATCGTGCTGACGCAGGTAGCCGAGTCGCAATTTTGGGTGATATGAAATCCGGCCTTTGTCGAGTTCTTCTCCGCCGTTTAGAATTCGCATCAAAGTTGATTTGCCGGATCCGTTTCGGCCAATTAGCCCCACTTTGTGGTCGTCGGCAAATTCGGCATTTGCGCCGTCGAGCAGGTTCTGAATGCCGTACCGTTTGTGCGCGTCTTCGAGTTTAATAAGAGTGGTCATAATTATTTGATACTATACAATATGAACAAGGTTGCGTCATAAGGGAATTTTAGATTTTAGATTTGTAACCGTTCAGTCCCTTCAAGTTTCAAGTAATGAACCGCTAATAAAATTCCTATACTTCAAGGAAATGGGGACACGCTATGGAATTGGAACGTATTGGCGGTCAGGAAAAACGTCGCATCGCGTTCATTTCGGTAATGGCCGCCCTTGTTCTGACGGTCGGCAAACTGATCGTCGGGTACCTGACCAATAGCTTGGGTATTTACTCCGAGGTTGCGCATTCCGGACTTGACTTGGTGGCCGCCATGATGACTTTTTTCGCGGTACGGGTCTCCGGACGTCCTGCCGATCAGGAACATACTTATGGACATGGCAAGGTCGAAAATCTCTCGGCGTTGTTTGAGACATTATTGCTGCTGGCGACCTGCTTCTGGATCGTCTGGGCGGCGTTTGATCGTCTCTTTTTCACCGCGGCGGAAACACAAGCCAACGTTTGGAGTTTTATAGTGATGGCCGTCTCGATCATAATTAATATTTTACAATCACGAGCGCTGTTGCGGGTAGCGAAGAAACATCAGAGCCAGGCGCTGGAAGCCGACGCGCTGCATTTCTCCACGGATGTCTGGTCTTCGTTGGTGGTGATAGTCGGGTTGGGTTTTGTGTATCTCTCCGACGCGCTGCAAATTCCCTGGTTGATCAAAGCCGACGCTCTGGCCGCGCTGGGCGTGGCGGTGATTGTTGTCTGGATCAGCGTAAAATTGGGCAAAAAAACGATCGCCGATCTGCTGGACGCCGTGCCGCCCGGACTGCGCGACGATGTCTTCCGTCTGGCCAAAGTTCCGGGCGTCGTGGAAGTGGCGCGAGTTCGCGTGCGCCGCAGCGGGCCGGAAAAATTCGTAGATGTGACGCTGCGAGTGAAACGCGAATCGCCCTTCGAGATCACGCACGAGATTGCCACGCAAGCCGAACTGTCCATTCGGAAGATACTCCCCGAAGCCGACGTGGTCGTGCATGTCGAACCGATGGGCGGGAGCGATGAGAATGCGCTGGCCACCATTCGCGTGCTCGCCGCTCGTCTGGAACTGGGCGCGCATGGAATTACCATCTCCGAACAGTCCGGCGCTCGTTCGGTGGACATGCACTTGGAAGTCAATGAGGGATTACGCGTGGACGAGGCGCATAAAAAATCCAACGCGTTCGAAAAAGAACTGCGCCAGGCGCTGCCTGACTTGGAACGCATCACCACTCACTTGGAACCGATCGGCACCGTCAGTCTCATACAAAAAGCGTTGCCCATTGATGACTCGCAGATTCTGAAAATCTTGCGCGAGTTGCCCAAAGAGATGAATCCGATTTGTCACCCGCACTCCATTAAAGCGCTGCGTATCGAGGATGAGATCACGATCTCGATGCACTGCGCCGTAGATGCGACCATGGCCATTGGCGATGCTCACCGGCAGACCATTAAAATCGAACAATTGCTCCGCGAACGCCTGCCGCAACTGGGGCGAGTGGTAATCCATGTGGAACCAAGCAACGAAACCACCCATTCCTGATGTCAGCGACGCGCGTGCAGCCCTTGACAGAATCTCGATCAGTTGTATATTTGCAGTATAAATGCAAATATACAACATTGCCGAAAGGTTTGATCCATGTACATAAAACGCGATATGGAAAAAGTGATAATGAAAGCCGCCAGGCAATTCCCGGCTGTAATATTGACCGGGCCGAGGCAGAGCGGAAAGACGACTCTTCTTAAACATCTCTTTTCCAGCACACATAAATATGTATCGCTGGATGACCCGGATACGCGCCTTATGGCAAAACGCGAGCCGGAACTGTTTTTCGAGAACCATAAACCGCCTGTCATTATTGATGAAGTTCAGAACACTCCGGAGATATTCTCGCATATCAAGATGTTGATAGATTCGAACAGAATGGCAAAAGGACGTTTTCTTCTGACAGGTTCTCAAAGCTTCCCGCTGATGAATAAAGTGAGCGAGTCTCTCGCGGGCAGGATGGCCGTTCTCACACTTCTGAATATTTCTTACTCGGAACAGTTCGGGAAGTCGGCAAGGCTTGACCAGACGGGCTTGCAGAACAGGGTTTTACTTGGAGGCTATCCGGAACTTCTGACCGCCAGGAAGCCAGATGTCAAGCTGTGGTTCTCAAGCTATATGCAGACATATCTTGAAAGAGATGTGCGACAATTGCGCCAGATCGGTGATCTTACGGATTTTCAGCGTTTTCTGGAAATACTGGCCGCATTTAATGGCCAGATCGTTAATCTGTCAAGCTTATCAAGGGACCTTGGAGTTGCCGTAAATACCATAAAGAGCTGGGTCTCCATACTCGAGGCGAGCCACCAGATCGTATTACTGAAACCGTATTACAGAAATAAGGGCAAGAGGATAATTAAAAGCCCAAAGATATATTTTCTCGATACAGGATTGTTGTGTTACATTTGCGGAATAACATCCACGGATCGTGTCTTTAAGGGACCGGGATCAGGACAGATGTTCGAGACTATGATTCTGGGTGAACTGATGCGCCAATCAAGCAATATGGGCGAACAGCCCAGAATATATTATTGGAGAACATCTTATGGAGAAGAGGTGGACTTTATAGTCGAGCGCGGGGGCAAAATTATCCTGATCGAAGCCAAGATGACATCCAGAGTTAACAGCGAGATGGCCAAAAACATCAGATCGTTTTGCTCGCTATTTCAAGAGCTGACACCTAAAGGCATATTAGTAACCCTTGCCGGACCGGATGTTGCGCTCGGCAATGGCATATCCGCCATCTCTTTCAGTAAATTTATTAGAACAGTTAATAGGCCGATTTAAAAGACACTGTAGCACGGAAATCGTCCACTATCTGTTTTCTCCCCCCCCTTGAAAAGGGGGGGGGAG
>JAZDLP010000292.1:0-8563 GCA_043801885.1 Planctomycetota bacterium
GACCGAATAGCAGAATGCGCGTGATCGGCGACTGCAACCCATCCTTTTTGAGAAAACAGGCTTGACGGGTAGTTCCATAGCAGAACACAGAGGTACGTAGAGATGCGCGCAGTTACTTTACGCCCACATACAGATGCGCCACGCCGAAAGTCAGCGGCGTGGCGCGCACATTTTTCAGACCAAATTTTCGCAGCAACGCGATCATCTCGTTCGGTCCGGCGAAAGTCTGCACCGATTGCGGCAGGTAACGGTAGGCATCGCCGGGCACTACGGCGAACAATTGTCCCAGTATCGGCAGAATAAAACGAAAATAAAACATGTAAAGCGGACCGAAGAACCATCCATTCGGCTTGGTGAATTCCAACGCCACAATTTTTCCGCCTGGCCGCGCGATCCGGATCATCTCGCTTAGACCACGCTCCAGATTGGCGATGTTGCGAATGCCAAACGCGACGCTGATTAGCGCAACAGAATTGTCTTGCAGCGGCAACGCCAGCGAATCACCGAGAGCAAACATGATCTTAGCGCAGGCATCTTGCCTGCTTTTAAGATGAGAACCAGTTGTTTCACCGTTCTTTGTTGCGAAGAGAGCAGGACGCGAGAGCAGTGCTGCCTTTCGCGCAGCCAGCGCGATCATCTCCGGAGTAAAATCGAGACCGATAATACGACTGGTCGGAGCGGCTTGGCGCAGCGCGAACGCCAGATCGCCTGTGCCAGTGCAGAGGTCCACGATGACATCGTGTTCATCCAGCCCCGCCACTTCGCCTGCTGCGACTTGGCGCCAGTAGATATCGCGGCGCAGTGAAAGAAAGTGGTTGAGGAAATCGTAGCGTTGCGCCACGCGCGCAAACATAGCGCGCACTTCAGCAGGCGACTTGCCGCCGGAATTGGCGGATGATCGCGATATTGACTCTCTCTTCATTTTAAACAACTTGTTAATTTAATCGCAGAAACCGTAACGCAGGCGCCCCGCCTGCATCGAAATATCCCACACAACATAAATGGCTCGGCTCAAACGCTTGCAAAAAATATCGCCATACGTAAAATGCTTTATGAAGAAACGCATATCTACTAACCATCAAAATCTTTGCGTGACACAAAGATTTTGATGGTTAGATTACAAGCGAAATGCTTATGCTACGATGTTTAAGAAACGTGTGCCAGACCAATTCTTGAGATTCATAATGAAGACCGCGCAAATGCAGCCGATCCGCTATCTGAATGAACAGGACATGCAAACGCTTCATCAGAGCGCGTTGCGTATTCTGGAACACACCGGAATGCGTGTGGAACACCACAAATGCCTGGAGTATCTGCGCAACGCTGGCTGCAAAGTGGATATGGATTCTCGCGTGGTCAAATTCCCGCAGGAAGTGGTAGAGCGCGCGGTAACGAAGATGCGAGCGAATTTCAGAGACCCAAATCGCTGGCCCAAGCGCATGTCCGTCCGATATTCGCAGGTGCGCTTCGACGCTCAGCCTTTTCGCGTCCACGAAGATTTTTCCGTGAACGCGGGCGGGTTCTGCTGCTTCATCTGGGACTTGGAAGGCCGACGGCGTAATTCGACTATGGAAGATGTTCGCCAGGCACTGAAACTGGTGGATCAACTTGATCAGATCACATACACAGGTCTGCCTTGCGCAGCGCAGGAGGTACCAGTCGAGGTACGCCCAATCGTTATGGCCGCTGAACTGGCCAAGGCGACGAAGAAATTCGGCGGCATCGAGACCTTCAAAGCCAGCGACGTGGGCTATATTTCACGCATCGGCGAAGTCGTCGCCGGAGGACGCGAGGCTCATCGCAAGAATCCGATATTGGTCGGTTACGGCGAAGCGCGCACGCCTTTGTGTATTGATGAAGTTATGGCTGATGTAATGCTGGCGCACCTCGAGCGCGGATTGCCTCAGAGTCTCGACACCATGCCCAATGGTGGCGCCACAGCTCCTGTGACGGCGGCCGGCATTATCGCTCTCGGTGTTGCCGAAACACTCGGAGGCTTGGTACTGGGCTTTGCCATTGATCAAAACGCCACGATGACTGTGGACTTCACGCCTGGCTACTGCGATATGCGTTCGATGTTATTCGGGTACGCTGGAGCGGAGCGCATCCCACTGCTGGCCGCTCGAGTGCAGATGATCTCCGAGTTCTACGGCTGTCCGTCCGGCATCCATGGCGGCAAAACAAACTCTTGCGTGCCCGGGATTCAGGCCGGCGTCGAAAAAGCCATTTCAATGTTCGGCGTGGTGCTCGCCGGCGCCGTCGGCTTCGGCACAGTCGGTCATCTTGAAAACGCGATGACCTTCAGTCCGCAGCAATTGGTGATTGACAATGAGATTGCTCGCTATGTCCGCCGTGCGGTGCGCGGCATTGAAGTCAACGATGACACTGTTGCGCTGAGTGTCATCGAGCAGGCGGGCATCAACGGCAACATGATCGAGAGTGAACACACTGCCGAGCATTACAAACAGGAACTGATGATGTCCCCTTTCTTTCCCGCCTTGTCGTGGGGCGTCGCCAATTCGCTGGACAAAGATCGTTTTGAAAAACTCGCCACGACCAAGGCCCGCGAACTGCTCAAGAAAGAGTCCGCTCCCGTACTCAGTCGCGAGCAGATACAAGCAATTGATCAGATCGTCTCCGAAGCGAAAAAGGATTACGGTCTGTAAACCACAGATGAACACAGATATTCAGATAACGCCATTCGATTGGTTACACCCGTCCGCGCCTCGAACTTTGATCGGTTTGATATCAACGATTGGGCGAACATTAGAGGTAATCCCATTCTTGCGCGAGTTTTCGGGCTCGTTATACATAAGAGCCACGCGCTCTTTAGGATAATGAGATAATGAAAACAATCAATTTTCATTGAAATCACTAAATAGTGAAGTACTGTATAGCTTTATTTTTGTGAAAGAATCAACTCTACATGTCAATCTCAACTTCAATCATCGTCTTCTGGGTCATTGTGCTGATGACCGTCGGTAGCGCCATCCTGGTGGTGGCGACGCGGAACATTCTGCATGCGGCTTTCAGTCTGTGTCTGACTTTACTGGGGGTGGCCGGCATTTATGTCTTCCTGCATGCCGATTTCGTCGCCGCCGTGCAACTGATCGTTTACGTCGGGGGCATCCTGGTGCTGATTATGTTCGGCATCATGTTCTCATTGAATAGCGCGAAAGAAAGCGGCGAGCAGCGACGTCACCCGGCAGCCGTCGTGGCCGGGTTGCTGATCGCCATGATGGCATTTGTCGTGGTGATCCTGCTGATTCAGCGATTGAACCTGCCGTTGGCCAAGTCCAATACGTATGCTCAGACGGCCTATCAACCAACAATCAGTGTGGCGCCGGGTCAGGTCGGGCTTGGGCATTATCTGATGGGACAGTACTTGCTGCCGTTTGAAGTGGTTTCAGTGCTGCTGCTGGCGGTGCTGATTGGAGCGGTAGTGATTATTCGCAAGGAGATGCGCTGAGTGATGGATTTTTGGGCCGGACCCGACGCGTTGAACAACTATCTGATCCTTTCAGGCGTACTGTTTGCCTGCGGGATTTTTGCCATGATCAGTCGGCGCAACGCGGTAGGCATTTTGATGGGTGTTGAATTGGTTTTGAATGCCGCCGGAATAAACTTTGTGGCTTTTGCGCGATTCGGCCACGATAAGATACACGGCAATCAACTCGACGGCCAGATTTTCACGCTGTTCATCATCGTCCTGGCAGCCGCGGAAGCTGCTGTCGCTTTGGCGTTGGTGTTGGCCGTCTTCCAGACGCACCGCACGATTGCTCTGGACGAAGTAGACGAAATGCAGATGTAATATGCTATCACACGATTCAATCTACTGGCTGTTCCCCGCGGGAATACTGTTGCTCCCGTTGTTGGCCTTTGTCGTCATCCTGTTCTTTGGCAAGTACATGGAACGGTATAACGACAAAGTTTCCATCATTGCGCTACTGTTGGCTTTTGGCTTGTCGGTGGCGCTGTTCGCGGTCAACGTTCAGGAACATGGCGCGAACTCGCAGGCGCATCCAATCATTACTTCCGTCTCGTGGATGAATCTCGCCGGCGTGGATTTACAGATGGGCTTTCTGGTGGACAATCTTTCGGCGTTCATGAGTATGATTGTCACGGGATTGGGCGCGCTGGTTCTGATCTATTCAATCTTTTATATGCGTGGCGACACGCTATATGGCCGCTACTTCGCTTACATGTGTTTTTTCTGTTTTGCGATGCTGGGCGTGGTGTTATCCAGCAATCTACTGATGACTTATGTATTCTGGGAGTTGGTGGGACTAGGCAGTTATTTTCTGATTGGTTTCTGGTTCTATAAACCGCCGGCAGCTCAGGATCATCACTATCAAGAATTAAAAGCGTCTTACGCCACGGGGATTGACGAACGCTATCTGTCGCCTGCTTTTGCGCAGAAAAAAGCCTTCGTCATGAATCGCGTCGGCGACTTTGGCTTCGGACTCGGCATCGTCATTTTTGCGACGGTGATGTTGAGCGCGGCGGATTTGCCGGGCTTCAAAGATATGAATCTGCGCGACGGTCCGTTGAACTTTGATAAACTGTATGCCGCCAACCTCCGCGGCGTGTTCGATGTGTCCAGTCTGCTGGGACTGTCTGGCACGGCGCTACTGACGATGGCCGGTATTTTTATCTTCATGGGCGCGATCGGTAAATCAGCGCAATTCCCGCTGCATACCTGGCTGCCGGATGCCATGCAAGGCCCCACCACTGGTTCATCTATCATTCATGCCGCCACTATGGTCGCCGCCGGCGTATATCTGACGGCACGCATTCATCCGTTGTTGACCGAAAATGCTCTGTTCTTCGTGGCGATCATTGGTGGGATCACGGCTTTTCTGGCCGCCACCATGGCGCTGGTGCAGTGGGACCTCAAGGCGGTGTTGGCGTATTCGACGATCTCGCAGTTGGGGTTCATGATGATTGGATTGGGTTCGAACGCTTATACCGCCGGATTAGCGCATCTGTTCACGCATGCCATCTTCAAGTGCATGTTATTCCTCTGCGCCGGCTCGGTCATCGTCGCCTGCCACCATCTGCAGGACATGAATCGCATGGGCGGATTGCGTCGAAAATTGCCGATCACGCACTTGGCGACGCTCTGCGGAACTCTGGCCATTACCGGCGTGCCGTTCTTCAGCGGTTTTTATTCCAAGGACGCGATTCTTGCCGGCGCGCTGACCAATGCGCTGCTGCATCACGGCGCGCACTGGCTGCCTGTGATACTGGGCATCATCACCGCTGGATTGACAGCGTTCTACATGTTCCGATTGCTCTTCATGACCTTCTATGGCGAGTCGCGTGACGCGCATGTGTACGAAAACGCTCACGAATCGCCAGCCGTCGCGACAGTGCCGTTACTGATTCTAGCCACGCTTTGTCTGGGTTTTTGGTGGAGCGGCTATCTTAGTACGTCTATGTGGGGTAGCCGTCCGCTGCCCGGCGTAACGCTGAAGGCGCGCACGTTCGAAGCGCATGGGCGCGAAGTCGAACAGACTATGACGACCACGGGCTGGGTGAACGCATTGATCGTGTCGCCGATTAGTCCCGTCGCGACCGGTAACGCTCCGAAAGCGGCCGAACTGGAGCATGAAGAACACATCGAAAGTCTCGCTCATCACGTCGCTACTTATCTTTCGCTACTGATGCTGGCACTTGGTAGCGGCCTGGCTTTTGTCATGTATATCGGCCGCGCCGTCTCGCCGGAAAAGTTGTTGCAGGTTCCTGGGCTGAAACTCTTATACACTATCTTCAGCGAATTGTGGTTCTTTGATCGGTTCTATCAAAATGGAATAGTGCCCGCTTTTAAAGCGCTAAATCGCTGGACGTGGCGCTTTGACGCCGTATTTATTGACGGGTTTCTGGTAGATGGTTGGGCTACGGTGTTGAAGATTTGCCGCGTTATTGCGCGCGCTTTTGACGACTGGATAGTGGATAAGACTGTGGATGCGTTCGGCTGGGCGACATTATTTTTTGGCGTGCTGGCGCGCGCAACACAGGCTGGCAAAATTCAGTTTTATGTGTGTATGACTTTTGGAGCAACAATGCTGCTGTTGTTAGCGCTGTTGCTTTATTAGGGAGTTAGGGGATTGAAAATAAATCAAACGATGCCGCGTTTGATTCATTTTGGCCTAAACCTCTCTTTTCTTGCGCTTTTTGTTGCAGTTTGGCTATGTCAGGAGTAACAAATGGGTTCTCTTCTTTCTCTTTACATCTTCGCGCCGATACTCGGCATGATTGCCGTGTTAATGATTCCGTCCAAGCGCGCTGACATTATCAAAACCGTAGCCGCTGCGGCTGCAGCCGTGCCACTGGCTATTGGCATCTACTTATTCATCGCCTTCACGGATAACGGCAGTATCCAGTATTACGAAAACTGGCTGTGGATTGATGGCATGAACGTTTACTACAAAATCGGCATGGACGGCATATCCGCTCTGATGGTGATTTTGAGCGCGCTGGTGGGGTTCATTGCGGTGATCGCCAGTTGGGGGATCGAGAAACAAGTCAAAGGTTACTTCGCTCTTATTCTGTTGCTGTTGGCCGGCATGAACGGTGTTTTCTGCGCGTTGGACTTCTTTCTGTTTTATGTTTTTTGGGAAATCATGTTGTTGCCGATGTACTTTTTGATCGGCATTTGGGGCGGCACAAATCGTATTTACGCGGCGATTAAATTTTTTCTGTATACCATGGCCGGTTCGGTGTTGATGCTCATCGTGCTGTTGGCGGCGTGGTACTGGTCCGACGGACGGTTCTCCACGCCCGAACACGCGTTGGCCGCCAAACAGGCTGTTTACGAACAGCACCTGCCGTTGTTGGATAGTCTCAGTCGTGAAGAAGCTTATCGCACGTACATGGACGAGAACGGGTCGCTTCCTCAAGGTCGTCTGGCTGCTTGGATGGATTGGCATCATCTCGACCACGCTGGCATCACCGATCTGCCCGCCTATATCAAGAAGTTCAAGGCGGTGAAGGCCGCCAAGACAAACGTCGAACGAACTGCCGCGTTGAATAACATTACGCTGGAAAAAACTTTTGATCTGTTGCAATTAAAGACTCGTTACGCGCTGTTCCTGGGCGAGTTCACCTTCTTTGGCTATAGCCTTAACTTCGCCGTGATTATGTTCGTTTTTCTGTTTATCGCTTTTGCGATCAAGGTGCCGATTTTCCCGTTCCATACCTGGTTGCCATGGGCGCATGTTGAAGCGCCGACCGCGATCTCGGTGATTCTGGCGGGCATCCTGTTAAAGATGGGCGTGTACGGTTTTTTTCGGCTGGCCTATCCGATCTTCCCGACCGCGGCGGTATATTTTTGCGTGCCCATCGCGCTACTGGGTGTCTTCAACATTATTTATGGTGCCTGCTGCGCCATGGCTCAAGATGACATGAAGAAGCTGGTCGCATACTCATCGGTCTCGCATATGGGTTACTGCATGTTGGGGCTGGCAGCGCTGACCGGATGGGGTATGACCGGCGCGGTATTACAGATGTTTAATCACGGCACTTCGACCAGTATGATGTTCTTGCTGGTAGGTGTAATCTATGACCGCGCGCACCATCGCGACATCAATAAATTCGGCGGACTGGCCACGCAGCTTCCGTGCTACACCGGGATCATGACCGTGGCGTTGTTTGCTTCGATGGGGCTACCCGGGCTATCGGGTTTTATCAGCGAAATCATGGTCTTTCTGGGCGCGTTTAAATCATCCATCGCTGAAGCGAGCGGCTCGGTCTGGCATATCTCTTTCCAATCCATGACCATCGTTGCGGCGGTGGGCGTAGTATTAACCGCGGCCTATTTACTCTGGATGATGCAGCGCGTATTCTTCGGTCCGCTGAATGAAAAACACAAGGATTATGTTGATTTGACCGGGCGTGAATTATTTACGCTGGTTCCGCTGGTTTTCGTGGTAATTCTATTCGGCGTCTATCCGCAGCCATTGATCAATCTGACGCGAGTCTCCGTGGAAGCCACGCAGCGGCACGTTCTAGCGGCCAATCACATTCCAAATCCGGATCGTCGCGCGCCGACAGACGCGGCTATAGCGACCGAATCTGCGTCGCAGAGCGAAGATGAAAAAACACTATCTTCCGATGTCCAAGCCGGTGCGTGGATTCACTGGCACTTGAAATCGTTCGATGGACTGCGCGCGACCGGAAACGCTATCAATTCGGATAGCCACGCCACAGGCTTTAATATCGCCTTCCGCGACTTCAAAGCGAGCCGGCATCGCGGTACGGAATTTCTTAAGCACTGCGGTTTTGTCGCGCCCTAGCACCGAATCGTACGGGCCGGTCATTCCCAAATCCGTAATATATGCCGTGCCGGCGGGTAGAATGTGTTCATCTGCGGTCTGCACGTGAGTGTGTGTGCCAACCACCGCTGATACTTTACCGTCTAAGTACCAGCCCATTGCGATTTTCTCGCTGGTCGCTTCACCGTGCATGTCTATCAGAATAATGCGAGACTGGTTGGCGGCGACAGCAAGAATCTCATCAACCAGTTCGAACGGGCAGCGCAGCGGTTCCATGAATATCCGCC
>JAZDLP010000362.1:0-5020 GCA_043801885.1 Planctomycetota bacterium
ACTACTAAACTGTTTTTCTCTGCGTCCTCCGCGCCTCCGCGTGACCACTTACACTGTTTTTCTCTGCGTCCTCCGCGCCTCCGCGCCTCCGCGTGACCACTTACACTGTTTTTCTCTGCGTCCTCCGCGCCTCCGCGCCTCCGCGTGACCACTTACACTGTTTTTCTCTGCGTCCTCCGCGCCTCCGCGCCTCCGCGCCTCCGCGTGACCACTTACTGCGAAACGACCCGCTAATGCTCCAGCAGAATGAACATCGGCGTGGCGGCTTTTACGGATTTCAACAAACTTGCCGGCGGATCTTTTTGCAAGATTTCAATATAACTTTCATGTTTGAGTTTTTTGAATAGTTTGTGTTTTAACTCTTTCAGTTTCTCGGCAAGGGCCAATGATTCGGCTCGTTCATATGCTTGCTCAAAAGTCTGTTGCTGACCTGGTCGGTAACCAGCGCGCTGAATAATCACGAGCCACTCGCCGCAGTCAAGCGGATCTGAACATTCGCCATCTTTGAGTGTGGCGGCGATTCGTTCTTCTTCGGGAAAACTGCCGCTGGGCAGATCCGTTTTACCGCTTTTTGTGAGCAGCCCGCCTTGTTTGGCGAAGTCCGAATCTGCGCTGACGTTAGCGGCCAGTGCGGCGAAGTCGGCGCCTTGGTTGAGCTTCTCTTTGACCAATTTGGCGGCTTCCAGCGCCACAGCCGGCGATGAGAATTGAGATTTGGCCACGCGAATGCGCCGCAGCCGCCACGCTTCATCGTCACAGAATAGTTTTGGATGTTTTTCGTAAAACGACTTTGTGGCGGCGGGCGAGCGGGAGAAACGACCCAGTTCAAGCCAGAGCACGTAGCGGCGGAAAAGTTCGCGGGACAGTCCTGCTTCCCATTCAGGCAGCGTCTGACCGCGACGTTTAAGCGTGTTGCGTAATTCCGTCTCACCGCCAGCGACAGCGATCAGTTCTCGCCGCAGACGGCGCAGATCATCAGATTCAGCGCGTTTGAAGGACTGCAGAGCGCGGTCACCAGAATAACTCTCTCTCGTGCGAGCGAGATAATCGTGAATGATCTCCTTGCGCTTCTTATCAGCGCGGTCGTCCAGGATCGCATCCTGAGTCGCCTGTTCCAGAGATTCGGTCCAAGCGGCGCGAATGACCGGATCAAGCATCGCTACAGTCAATTCGCCTTGCTTCAACTTATCCTGAATAAGAACGTAATGGTCGGCAAACAAAGTTTCCACTTCGCGGATACTGATGTTGCGCAAATTTACTTTTAACGCCGGCGCGTTGGAAGATTCTTCGCTGGCGCCGGACTGAATCAGCAACAGTAGCAGCGCAAACAGCAACGCCAGGCTTTGGCTATATGAAACCACAAATTTTTCCGAAGAGCCTATTTTAGAAATCTGCGCAAGACTTTGCCGGTCGGACCCTTGGGCAACTCGGTCCTGAATTCAATGGAGCGTGGCGACTTATAGGCCGCCAACGTGTTACGGCAGTGAGCCAGCAATTCATCTTCTGTAACTTGGATGCCGGGCTTCAAGACCACGTAGGCCTTCACCATCTCGCCCTTCCGTTCATCTTTCGCGCCTGTCACACCCGCTTCGAAAACGGACGGATGATTCAAAAGCGCATTTTCGACTTCCGCCGGAAACACCATCTCGCCGGAAACTTTGATCATCTCCCGCAACCGACCGGTGATCCGAATAAATCCGTCGGAAGTCAACTCGCCCATATCGCCCGTCTTCAGCCACCCTTCCGGCGACAGAACTTTAGCGGTCTCCTCCGGTCGGTGATGATAACCCTTCATCAGGTTCGGTCCTCTGACCCAAATCTCGCCGGTGGTCTGCGGGGCCAGGACGAGCAGCGTATCGGGATCAACGATCTGCGCTTCCACGCCCGGGATCGGCTTGCCGACAGTGCCCGGTCGATTCGCTTGCGCCGTATTGAATGAAATTATCGGCCCGGTTTCCGTCTGACCGTAGCCTTCAAGCAACGGTATGCCAAAAACTTTCTCAAAATGCTCTCGCACTTCGGCAGGCAAAGCTTCACCGCCTGCAATGGCCAGACGCAGATTAATCTCTCGCGGTCGGCGTTCTTGCATGCGAGTAATCAGGCGGTACATTGACGGAACCATCATAAACGTGTTGCACTTCAGCTCGGACGCGACTTTCAGCACAGCTTCCGGATCGAACTTAGGCAGCGTGGCAAACGAACCGCCCGATGCCAGCGGCGCCAGCATCGTGGCGGTGATCGCAAATGTATGAAAACTGGGAAGACTGGCCAGAAATCGGTGTCCCGAATCCAATTGCATCATCTCCACCGAACTGGACGCATCAAAAGCCAGACTCCAATGCGTCAACTCGACGCCTTTCGGCTGGCCGGTGGTGCCAGAAGTGTAAAGCAGTGTGCAGACGTCATCAGGATCGGGACGCGGCGGCGCGTCATTCGAATCTTTTGCGCACAACTCAGCGAAGTTTGCGACTTTCACTCCCAGCGATGCCAGTCTCGGCGCCAATTCCGGCGGCGCGATGATCAGGTCTGTCCCTGAGTCGTCCACAATGTACTTCAATTCGGCGGGTGGCAGCAGCAGATTGAGCGGCAGAGCCTGTTTGCCGGCATACAAAACTCCCAGATAAGCCAGCGCAAATTCCGGCGAGGTTGGAAAAAAGAGCGCCACGACCGGTCGCGCGGTTTCCTTTAGCAACACGCGGCCCAACGCTTGGCTGCGCACGGCCAACTCGCGATACGAGATTGTTTTCTCAAAGGTGACAATCGCGGAACGGTCAGGCGCTTTGGCCGTAGAACGCTCCAATAAATCAAGAACTGTCAGTTTTGCGGAATCCATAACGCAACCTATTCTTCAATCTGTATCAGAGTATCGTGATCGAAAGTCTCTTCAAAATTATAAATATTTATAAAGTCTTCAAGTTTGTCGGACTCCTGTTTGGATATGATCTGTTCGTCCACCAGATTGAAGACAATCGCGCCGAAATCCTCGGTGGCATTGACGCCCCACTGATTGAGCACGGTACGAGCCATCAACCCGAACCGATCCCGCGCCAAGTCGCGCAGTCCATCCAGCAATTCCCGCCCCATGACATGCCCGCGCCGTCCGCGCCGCTGCACCGTGTACTCCAATCCTTCCTGCACAAACCGATACGCGTCCCGACTGTAGCGATCATCGCGTAACAGTATCTGAGCAAGTTTCTGTTCGTCGTCTCGTTCGTCTGCCATGGCGTTTCCTAATCGTAGCGCAGGCGTCTCACCTGCAATTCAAAGCGTAACACAAGAGAATTTTTGATTTTTGATTGTGGATTGAAGGAAAACAGATCGTCTTTTGTGGTAACTTTTACTTTTGGTGACCACTTTGAAATTCCGTAACCGTTCACCACAGAGGCACAGAGGCACAGAGAAATTCCTAGTATTCTCTTTCGGATGCCATTCTTGAGAACTTGGACGTGAAGTTGATCCGCAGGCACTCTTCATAATAAGCTAATTTTAGCCATCCTGTCTCTTGATCCGATGTCTGTCGCTTTAGCCACACTGGACTCAATAATGCTATAGACTCGCCAAAAACGACCTTTTTCCTTCAATCTACAATCAAAAATCAAAAATCTGCAATCAAAAATTCCCTTTTGTTCTTAATGCGCTATCAAAGCTTCAAGCAACTTGCCGGCCAAAAATCGAGCCACCACGTCGTGGCGCACGTACAACCGAACTGCTGACCATGCTTCTCTTATAGCCAACAGAGCTTTTTGGCAACCCGCTTCGCCAAAATTACGCGCCAGCGATTGCGTCAGTTGGCGTTGATCAGGTTGCAGCAGCAAAGTTGCATTTGGATCTCCGGTCGCAGCGCAGACCAGCGCATCACGAAAACAGATTTCGATCAGTTCCAGCAATCGCCGGAAGACGTAACGTTTCCACGCCAACTCGGTCTTTAGCTGCCCATCGCTCTCTTCGCCTTCGGTCTCCGTGTTCTCGCTGCTATCCCCAGCCTCCGCCTTCTTCGTCTCTTTCTCGGCGGCGAAGAGTCGTTTGCCTTCGGCTTCGGCCAGCGTCGCCAGCGCTATACCAAACGCCGGACAAGAGAGCGTACCAAAGCGCGCCAGTTCTTTCAAGACCGCGGCGCGCCAGTTCCTCAAGTCGCCGTGCAAAAGTTCGCGCGCGCGTCCGAGACTGCCATCGGCCAGCAGCGCCGCCGTGGCCATATCTTCCGGCGACGATCCCGCAGCCACGCGAACGATACCCTGACGCACTTCTTCGGCGGAAAGCCGCTTGAACTGAACGGCCTGTGTGCGCGAGGTGATTGTCTCCAATAATCCCTCCGGCTGACTAGAGGTAAGAATAATCAGCGAAGGCTCCGGCGGCTCCTCGAGAGTCTTCAGAAACGCATTGGCCGATTCCGCCTGGCCGCGACACATCCGCTGCGCCTCCGGAATAATGGCTACCCGCCGCCGTCCGGACATGGGCGAACGGTGCAACTGCTCACAGACATACTGCACCGTCTCAAGGCCGATCATCATCTCGTGGTCACCAACTAATTTCTCGCCAGATGTTGTGTTGAACTTAAGCAAAGCGATAACGTCCGGATGCCCGATTACCGCGCCTTTGCGTCCAGCGAACCAACGACAGGACTGGCATTGGCCACACGGCGTATCCGGTGTGGACGGATGATGACACAGCGCCACCTGCGCAAAAAGATACGCCGCCGTGCGCTTTCCTACTCCTGACGGCCCTTTAAAGAGATACGTATGAGCCACTCGGCCGCTACGCAACGCAGACCGTAGATATTCCTGAGCGGATGATTGTCCGATTAAATGATCCCAACTCATCTGAAAAGCGGCTCCACCTGTCGCCAAATTCTGCGGCTGACTTCTTCCGGAGTGCCCGTCCCGTCAATAATCTGATACTGACGACGATTTTGCCGAGCTACACGTAAATACGATTGAGCCACGTCACGAATAAATTTTGCGCCCTTGCTTTCCATTCGATCATTAGCGCGATTTTTTCGACGCTTTACACCGAGACGCGC
>JAZDLP010000369.1:0-8886 GCA_043801885.1 Planctomycetota bacterium
TATTTCCCATCGGCCAGCCCTCCCTGAAATGAGTTGAGAAACGTTCGAACATCACAAACTGAACTTTCTGTAACCCATTCCTTTTCGAGGTAACTGGCCTTTTTTCAAGTTCCATAGTAACTCTGTGGTGAACGGTTACAATTCTTTTATGGAAGCATTGTCGCCTTGTTCTTCTCCCACCATTTTTCCCACTGCTCGATAGCGGCGAGGCGTTCTTCTTCCAGACCCTTGGCTTTGAATCCGATAAATTGTCGAGTTATGACCATCAGGGCATTGGCGGCTAAGCCGCGCACACGCGGGTCGTGATCGCGTAGGAAACGGATGAAAACGGGAACGGCTTCGTAAGCTTTGAGATTGGCGAGACTTTCGATCACTGGACCGTACGCGCCGAAGCGCGAGTCTTCTAGTAAAGCCAGCAGCGCGGGTATGGCGGACTTGTCGCCGAGTTTGCCGAGAGCTGTGGCGGCGGCGAAGCGCACCGCGCCCACACCGTCAGTCAGCGCTTGAATCAAGTACGACACTGCGCGAGCATCACCTATCGTGCCTAGTTCATCACAGACGTCGCGTCGGATTTCCCACACGTGGTGATGGAGATCACGCACCGCGTTGTCAAAGGCTTCATGGTTAGTGGATGGCGCAGATGTATTTGTCACGTGATCAAACTGAATGCCATATTGTGTAGCGCAGGCGTCTCGCCTACAATCCAACCATCAAAATCTTTTTTGATAGTAATAACAAAAGAAAGTAACATAAATATTAGTAGTAGACCATTAACAATGCAAATCATATTTCGTTTGCAGTTTTTCAGATAAATGATACGTCATTTTCAGTGAAACAGCGATGAGCTTCGCGGGTCGTAGCGGATGGCGGACGATTATGAACGAAGAAGTCGAACGCGCATTGATTGCTCGTATCCAGGCTGGTGACCAGAACGCTTATAATGAGTTGTTCGAAGCGCATCAGCAGCGCATTATTCACTTGGCGCTGCAGATTCTGCGCAATGAAGACTCGGCTTTAGATATAGCGCAGGAAGTTTTTTTGCGCATCTTTGAGGAATTGCCGAAGTGGCGCGGTGAAGCGCGCGTTAGCACCTGGCTTTATCGCACTACGTTGAACGTCTGCTTTGAACATATCCGAGCCGAGAAGAAGCAGCACAAAATTCGCAGTAACATTACCGAGCCGCTGACTACAGAATCCTCCGAAAATGGCGTGTTGGACGGGGAAATTATGGCCGTTATTGACGAAGCCGTAAAACAGCTTCCGCCTCGTCAGCGCGCTATTTTTGCCATGAAGCAGTATCAAAATCTGCGTTTCTTTGAGATCGCCAAACTTTTGGACATTACCGAAGGAGGCGCTAAAGCTAGTTACCATAAGGCTTTACTGTCATTGCGAGAACGTCTTCAGGATTATGCGCCAGAGTTGGTTCAAGGGAATTTTTGATTTTTGATTGTGGATTGAAGAAAAAAAGTAATCTATTTTAGCGCATATTTTACTAATAGTCAGGTGTGTGAGCGAGAACTTCAATGTCGAATGATGCGGATTTAGATCAATTATTGGCCGCGTATTTGAGTGGCGATATTCTGCCTGAAGAACGCGCGGCCGTCGAGCAGCGTTTAGCTGAAGACGCGGCGTTTCGCCGATTATCGCAAGAATTATCCGAAACACTGGCGTTGCTCAAGCAAGGCGACCGGCAGGTGGCTCCGGCGATGGTGGTGGCGTTACGTGATCGGTTGGCGCGCGCGGCTCTCAAATCTGTGGCGCGGCCGCAACGCGCTACAGTCACAAGCGTGGCGTTGCCGGCTACCGTGCGCGTGTATACGACACATCAAAGTCAATCCAACCGGCGGCGACTGTGGATCGGATTGGCTGCCGCGGCCACCGTTGCGCTGATGGTCGGTGGCGCAATCATTTTCAATTTGATGAAGACTTCAAAACCTGCCGATGGAGTTATGACGAGAAACGCCAACGGCGCCACGATCATCACGACGGAACAATTCATCACGCCTGATCCAGACGTCATAGCGCCTACGTCAAAATCATCATCGCCGCTACCGTCGCCGAAAATCGCGGAGAATACTTTGCCGATTCGTCCGAAGAAGGATGCGGTTGATATTAAGCAAGTGTCTCCGACCACGCCGGATAAAATTGCGCAACTGTCGCCAGAGAAGACACGGGACCCTAAATCGCGGCAGCCGGATGTAGCTCGGATACCGGCGCCTCGCGTCAACTCGCCAGGCGTCGAGGTGGCTGAGCCGAAGGTTAAGCATCCGCGTCCCGCTGTTCTGCCGCCGCTTAACATTAACAATACTGCGCCAATCGTTGATCATACGGCGGCGATGAATCCCGCGATGCCAAACGCGAACGCAACTGCGTCTGTGGCCTCGAATTCGCCAACGAAGACGCCCGCTGCGGAGAACACTCCGATCACGCCGACGGCCAACTTGGCAGTGGTGGACAGCATCAGAGGCGCTGTGCTGGCCAGTACGCCGAGCGGCGTTCAGGCTCTGGTGATCGGGAACACATTGCCCTCTGGAACGGAGATTGTCACCGATCAGGGGCGCGTGGTCTTGGCGTTGCCTGGCGACGGGCGTTTGGCGATCAACAGCAATTCTAGTTTGACATTTGAATTGCGCCGTGGTGGTATTTTGATCACGTTGAACGCGGGTGAAATAGATTATCAGGGCGCCGATTCGTTAACTGTAGCCGCCGGCGGCGTGAATATCACTAACGCCAAGTCTGTGGACATCAAACGAGATGGCAACCGGGTCATTACTGCAGTCATGGCGAAAACCGCTTATATTGGTACGAAAGGCAAGGCGACTTTGGTCAAGTCTGGATTTCAGGCTGTTGTCGTATTGGGCGGCGACACACCTCCGCGCATCGAAGCTTTCGTTGAACGGCCCAATTCATGGACGGCAGATATTGCGTTGCCCAACCCATCCGCGCAGAAGATCCCGACAACCGAGATTGAGTCTAAACAGAAAAAGCTTAAAGCTAACTTGAAACGTTAATAGTTAGTTTCTGCAACCGTTCAGTTGCTATCCCTGTTTTAGTGCGGGTACACTCTTAATGCTGTCAGCATTGACCTTCCCCTTGTACCAGCAGGGTCGGCTTTCGGATTGCGTCTTTTGAGGCCTCTACGGTCTTCACTAGCTGCCAACTGCTCAGCCCTTGTTACGGCCTGCGCGCTTGCAGACTGACTTTTCAGCCTTCTTTCTCCTGATGCTTCAGTGGCCGCCTTTTCGGCGCTTCCCACCGTCAACAACGCCTTTTAGTTGCGGCTTGGCCACGCTGCGGTGAACGGTTATCTTATTTTTTCCTTTTTCCTTTTTCCTTTTTCCTTCATAATATGTCGTGAACGATTGTCTTTTGGCGTTGATAGTTTGCGAGAAGATCACTTATGCACACTCGGTCGTATTACTTACCCTTCGAGTTGCCTGTCAAGGCTTTTGACGACCGTATCACCAAACTGGAAGATCTCTCCCGCCAGAACAACATGGACCTGAGCGCGGATATTGCCAAGCAAAAGGCAGAACGTGAAAAATTACTTAAAGATATTTATGCGAAATTGACCGCATGGGAGCGTGTGCAAGTTGCGCGGCACGTGCATCGGCCTCAGACAGCCGATTATATCGAACTAATCTGCGACGACTTGATCGAGTTGCACGGCGATCGCGTATTCGCCGATGATCGTGCCATTCTCACGGGTCTGGCGCAGATAGGATATCTGCGCTGCATGCTAATCGGCCAGCGCAAGGGCCGCGATGTTCATGAGCGGTCTGCATGTAATTTTGGTTCGCCACAGCCGGAAGGTTATCGCAAGGCGTTGCAAAAAATGCGTTTGGCGGAAAAGCTGCGCTTGCCAATTGTCTGCTTGATTGACACCAAAGGCGCCGCGCCGGACGTGGGCGCCGAAGAGCGCGGACAATCCGAAGCGATCGCTCGAAACCTGATGATCATGTCAGGCATAAAAACGCCGATCCTCTGCATCGTTATTGGTGAAGGTGGTTCGGGTGGCGCGCTGGGTATCGGAGTGGGAGATCGGTTGCTGATCCAGGAGTACGCGTATTTTAGCGTGATTAGTCCCGAAGGCTGCGCATCTATCTTGTGGCGCGACGCCGAACGCAAGTCCGATGCCGCCGATGCGTTGAAGATGACCGCGCCAGAACTGCTTAAATTGGGCGTTGTGGACGCCATCATCCCCGAACCGATGAGTGGCGCGCATCACGATCCTCCGACCGCCGCGAAGATTCTGCGCGAAACAATTCTCGAACAAATGAGTATTCTGCTTAAGATTCCGCTACGTACATTATTGGATCAGCGTTACGCGAAGTTGCGCGCATTGGGCAAGTATGATTCTCTTGGAAAAAACTCCCGATCAGAATAAAAAAGAATTTTTGATTGTGGATTTTTGATTGTGGATTGTAAGTGACCAACTTTGAAATTCCTATACTTAAAAAAATCCCCCTGACGCCACTGAACGGGGAGATTGTTGCTTTATTTAATATGATTCGCGACGCGTTCGCTGCCGATCACCGTCTATATATCTGCGGGAACGGCGGCAGTTTCGCCGACAGTCTGCACATTGTTAGTGAATTGATGAAGTCTTTTGAAAAACGACGTGCTTTGACGGCTGCGGATAAACAAAGGCTCAACGGACAGTTCGGCCAAGAGACACTGATCAGATATTTGGAGCGAGGATTACCCGCAGTTGCGCTCGGCGCGAATCCTGCGCTGACCACGGCTCTTCTGAACGATATTGATGAGAAGGAGATACTGTTTGCGCAGGAACTCTTTGTCCTGGGCCGGCCGGGCGATGTGCTGTTGGGGATCAGCACCAGCGGCAACGCTCGAGATGTCCTTTTAGCAATGTCCGTGGCGCGCGCAGGCGGTCTGCGCACCGCCGCCTTGACCGGCCGCGGAGGCGGACTCTTGAAAAAAAGTGTCGAGATGGCGGTCATCGTCCCCGGCCGCGCGACACGTGAAATTCAACAAGCTCACCAGATCGTCTACCATATGCTCTGCCTGATGTTGGAGAAGTATTTTTTTGGTTGATATCCACGCATTCTTTTTCCACATTTCACTATCTTGACGAAAAGCGATGGTTTGGTTACAAATTAAGAATGTATCGCAGGCGTCTCGCCTGCAATCCAATCCTTAAAATCTTTGCATCGCGTAAAGATTTTGACGATTAGTAGTAAAAGGGGCACTGTATTTAAGGAGGCCGCCGCATGATTCGAATCCATTTATTTTTAGTCGTGTCAGCCGTCTTGTGTTGGGGCGTTCAGGCCGCAGATAATGCTTTCGGCGATAATCTTATTGATGTAAAAATCTCTCTGCCAAAGGGTGATACCTATCTGCGCGGCGTCACTGATCCTGTGGCGGATCTGATTGTCAATGTTTCTCTGACTAATCGCACCGTCAAAGAGAATCGCAACAAAGAGATCGTGGCCGTGCCCACAGTCGCGCGCCTGTCAGCCGAAGAACTTGCGGTGCTGCAGGCCAAAGTCGTAACCGGCAAACTGACAATGAACGAACAGATTGCCGAGGTTACCAAGAAAAAAAGCGATATGGAAATTACGGTTTATCCCATTAATAAGGACAGTCTTGGCTATGACTACGTTGAGCCTCAGTTAGGTCCGCACGACAACATTGATTTCATCATCACCAAACTGCCCGAAGAAGGCGAAACCGCTCCGGACAAGCCGCAACACATTTTGCGCGACAACAAGCCCGACAGCATTAGCAAGACTGACTTGACGCCAAAAAACTATCTGGCCGCCGGAGAAACTTCGCCCGATTTTCCACTGTGCGTTGGCAAGTACTATCTGATCAATAATCCAGGCCGCTATTCGATCAAAGCGGTGTTGCGACTGATTGCCGATACTGGCAAGCCAACTCGTTTGGCCGAATCTAACGAAGAGACGTTTCGGGTGCTGCCTTTCAAGATTGTTCCGCAGAAGATCGAGGAGCTTCAAAACAACTGGCAGGAATATGAACGTGGTGTGCCGACTTTTGATTACCTGCTCTATCAGGTGAAGACTAGCGCGCAATGGGATGAAATCTATTACGTACAGCGCGTACCGGTGCGCAAACTCAATCGTTGGGAATGGACTCGCCTGTGCACAGTCAAAGCCGGCACACAAGCGCAAATCGCGCAACTCGCGCCCAAGAAAGTCGCCGTGCTGGCCGTGCATCACAAGGGCGACGCAGGTCTTTACACGTTGGATTTCACAACCATCAGCCCCAAAGTGACGGCGAAGATTCTGGAAGTGAAAGGCGACGCTGCCCCGAAATTAAAAGTGGAAGGTGGCGCGGTTAACGCCGAATAATCACTCCGACAGCAGTCACAGCGATTCGATTACTGTTAATGTCAATGGTCTTGTCCACTGGCGGCAGGCGGGACGCCTGCGGTACAAACGAAAGACGCTCCCACTGGCTGTCGCTTTAGCCGCACTGGACTCAATATCTGATTCGTGCGCAGGGGCGGTTCGCGAACCGTCCCTACACGGAGAAAATTACATGCGTTTCACTGTTCGTCGCAAGCTCTCACTGCCGTTGAGCTTTGGATTGGTATTTTTGTTTCTGAGTCCGGCGTTAGCGCTCTCGTTACGCCCAGCCACCTTTGACGAAATCCGACGCAATGCCGATGTGGTCATCGCCGCTACCGTGCGCTCGTTGACATCAGAAAAAACGTCGGAGCCGCATCTGCACGGAGTACAGACACGCATGAACCTGGAACAAGTCGAAGTCCTCGCCGGTGGCGCAGACATTACTCGCTTCGATGTTATCTTGCCCGGTGGCATGTTGGAAAATGGTCTGCGTGTGCAGATGCCTGGCGCGCCGGTGTTCAAACCAAATGAACGAGTAGTGTTGTTTCTGCGCTCGATAGATGATGGCGAATTGGCGCTGGTTGGCCACGGCTTGGGCGTTCTGCGTTGTTCGTCCGACGGCAAATGGGTTTTGCCCGAAGTCTGCGCCGAAAACGGGCCACCGCGCGAAGGCGAAAGTTATACTCATTTAATACAGCGGCTACGACTACCTCTGACTGCCGTCTTGCCGGCGCCGCCAGCCGGCAGCGCTGTCGGCGCAAATCCTAACAGCAGTTGGCAAGCATCTGGCTGGCTCAAATTACTGGTTGCCGTGTTAGCTGGATTACTGCTGGTAACGATCTATTTGCTCCGTCGTCACCGCAGAGCGATTCCAATCGTGTTGGCTGTCGTGGCGCTGGCGCTGGTGTACGGGCAGCGACGCGAGGCGGCTGCAGAAGCGGCGGAACAACGCGCTTTCGAGCTGTTGGGATCGAGCTGGGATTTAACGACTGAGCTACCGGGCCGAGTCACGGCTGGGCGCGTCTTGTGGGTCCAAGGTAAAGGAACGCCGGATCTCTCCGACGACGTCGCCTTTGCCATCATTCAAGCTCAGTTCCAGCAATGGGAAGATATCGCTGAATCGGCGATCGCTTTTCGCAAAAACGGGCTATCACAGAATTCCGGCCAGTCAATCAACGCCCGCAATATCATGTCTTTTCTGGCTGATGGCTCCAAAAAGATATTCGATTCACTTACTCTCGCCGTAACTTTCATGATCTCTAACAACGACACGCCGAGTCGTTTTGTAGATACTGACACGATTTTCAATAATCGAAATATCGTCTGGTTAGCGGACCAGGGCAACTATGCGCTAGATGTTGTCGCGTTGCACGAAATCGGACACATCCTCGGCTTGGATCATACGAACAACTCTAACAATGTGATGTTTCCCACCGCACGCGGACACAGGACTTTCGGATCTGGAGATCGCGCCGGAGCCGCTGTCTTGTATCCGATTGTGCCTACCGATCCGCCATTGGCGTTCGTTGCGGCCAGTCCAAAAGCAGGCTCGGCGCCGCTAACAGTATCGTTCTCTTCGGCAGACTCCGTATCACGAATAAACAGCGCGCTAACTAGAGACTGGGATTTCGGAGACGGCACGCCGATCAGCCATGAAATTTCGCCTGCGCATATTTATGCTGCGTCGGGGACATTTACTGCTACGCTATCTGTCACGGATATAAATGGCACTGCCACGACAACCGTGCCGATCATCGTTGGCGTCCCGGGCGAGGCGATGATCGTGAAAAAACTTGGCTACAAAATTGCCCTATCCATGCCGCTGCGCAATACTCGCGGCAAAGATAAAATTGCGTTGACGCTCAGAGGCGTAAATCTACAGAGCGGCGATGAGCTGCGCGTCATGTTCGGCGCGGTCGAGTTAACCAACGGTCAATCTCCGCTGGATTCCCGTCTTGGATTCAAAGGATTAGGCGGCGGAGATGGAATGTTGCGCGCCCGCTATAACTCCAGAAAACATGAATTAACGTTAAATCTGAATACAGCGACTTTGTCCCCAGCGCTGGATCCGCGCGCCGTGACGGATAGCTCCTCTTGCGGCGCTACCACTACGCGCATTATCGCGCTGATCTTCCGAACAGATGGCGCGCTGACGGCGCAATCCGCGGATGCGAGTTACTCGTTTGCGGTCAAAACCGGTAAAACACCAAACGGGGTTATCGAGAAAACTTTGCAGGCAAAAAATTGATAACCGTCTATTCCGTTATCTTATTCAATTCTGTCTCTGTGTTCTCTGTGGCTCTGTGGTGAACGGTTACAAAAATTGAGCAGCTCTAGTCGAATTGAATTGGCGTTGGGTGTATTTGTTTCTGGCGCGACGCTACAGTTTAATTTCTCGCGCTCTGGCGGTCCTGGCGGTCAAAATGTCAATAAGGTCAACAGTAAAGTCGAGCTGCGTGTTCAGCTCGAAGCGCTCGAAGGCATCTCCGTCACAGCGCTCGCTCGTCTGCGCGCCGCCGCAGGCCGACGCCTGACGGCCAAAGGCGAGCTGTTG
>JAZDLP010000370.1:0-3049 GCA_043801885.1 Planctomycetota bacterium
TATTTCCCATCGGCCAGCCCTCCCTGAAATGAGTTGAGAAACGTTCGAACATCACAAACTGAACTTTCTGTAACCCATTCCTTTTCGAGGTAACTGGCCTTTTTTCAAGTTCCATAGTAACTCTGTGGTGAACGGTTACAAAAATCCAATTATGAGCGATCCTTCAACGGAGTGTATCGAGTTAAAGTGGGGCCGGTATAAACCTGCCGCGGACGAGAGATTCTGGAATTAATCTCGTTGTGCTGTTCCTTCCAGTGCGCGATCCAGCCGGGCATGCGCCCGATGGCGAACATAACCGTGAACATATCAGTCGGGATGCCCATGGCTCGCAACATGATGCCGCTGTAAAAATCCACGTTCGGATAGAGCTTGCGTTCGATGAAGTAGCTGTCCTTGAGCACTAATTCTTCTAATTTGCGAGCGATATCCAGCAACGGGTCACTGCGATGCAGATGTTTGAGAACTTTATCACAACTTTCTTTAATGATCTTGGCGCGCGGATCGAAGTTCTTGTAGATGCGATGGCCGAAGCCCATCAGCTTAAAGCCGCTCTTCTTATCCTTGGCGCGGCGAATAACTTCCTCCAACGTCAAGCCGCCGGTGTAAATCTGTTGCAGCATTTCGATGACCGCCGGGTTAGCTCCGCCATGACGCGGCCCCCACAACGCGCAGACAGCGGCGGCGCATGAGGCGAAAAGATTGGCCTGACTTGAACCGACTACGCGTGTCGTTGAAGTGCTGCAGTTCTGTTCGTGATCGGCGTGCAGTAATAGCAGCAGGTTCAAAGCGTGTTCAATATCGGGATCCACGATGTACTCCGAGTAAGGTTGAGAGAACATCATGTGTAGAAAATTAGCGCAGTAGTGCAGATTGGGATGCGGATAAATAAACGGCAACCCATTTGATCGGCGATACGAGTACGCGGCGATGGTTCGGACTTTGCTAATCAATCGCGCAGCCGCTTCTTCGAAAGCGGTCTCATCGCCCAACTCCAAAAATTCCAAATGAAAACAAGAGAGCGTGTTAATCATAGCCGAGAGCATAGCCATCGGCGGCGCGGCGATCGGGAAGCCCTCGAAGTGATGCTTCATCGCCTCGTGCAGATGCGCGTTGTTGGTCAACCGCTGACTGAAACTATTGAGTTCCTTCTCGTTCGGCAAGTGGCCGAAGATCAGTAGATACGCAACCTCGACAAAAGTGGACTTCGCGGCTAGTTCCTCAATAGGTATGCCGCGATAACGCAGAATGCCTTTATCGCCGTCAATAAAAGTAATGGCGCTTTGACACGAACCGGTATTGCTAAATGACGGATCGAGAGTGATGTACCCGGTCTGCGCTCGTAATTGGCTAATGTCAAGCGCTCGTTCGCCCTCCGAACCCACCACCACGGGCAAATTAATCTCTTTGCCATCTAAAATGAGTGTTGCTTTGTGGTCCATGTAGCTAATTCTCCTTTTCTCGAACCGCCCCTACTAACCGCTCCCTAACGGTCGCGGCTCGGATAACATCCTCACGCAAACGCCGCGATGATTTCTTCAAACGCTTTTTTACTCGGCCGCACGCGCTCCACCGGCAAAGTTGCCAGCGGTTCGTCAACTAAATTGCACTGCTCCCGAAGCGACCGACGGCTCTTGTCGTAGTAGAGCAGACCGGTTAAAAATAGATTCTCTTGGCGAGCGCGTTCCATGGCCAACAGAACCTTGCGCCGGTCGGTCGGATCGTAATTATAATCGTATTCCAGATTTTTCAACTGCGCAATACCGCCGTCGCCCATGTTAATTTCGCAAACTTTATCCTCGGCAATTTTAGCTGTGTTAGACAAGTTAGTGGCATCAATGAAGTTGATTTCATGCAACGGTATCGCCGCGTTCTTGATGCGCTTGTACGATTTAGTTGACCCGTCGTGATTATTGAATGTGACGCAAGGCGAAACTACAACGATAACTGATGTGCCTTTATGTCGAAACGCGATCTTCAGCAACGCATGCAGTTGCTTGGTGTCGCCGGAGAACGACCGCCCAACGCAACCGCAGCCCATCTCGATGGCCAGTCCACAGCAATCAATCGGCATCCACTCGTTGACTTCGCCGTTATGTAGCGTCGAGCCGACGTCCGCAGTGGCGGAGAACTGCCCCTTGGTTAGCGAATAAACGCCATTATCCTCGATGATATAGACCATGTCCGTGTTGCGACGCAACGTGTGGATGAAGTGACTCATGCCGATGGACGCCGTATCACCGTCGCCGGAGATGCCGATGACGTGCAGATTATGATTGGCCAACGCCGCTCCGGTCGCGACGGGAGGCATACGACCGTGCGCACCATTAAAGCCGTGAGCCTTGTCCAGGAAGAATGCGGGTGTGCGAGACGAACAGCCGATTCCAGATACTTTGGCCACCAGATGCGGTTGAATGCCCAGTTCAAAATAAGCCTTGATGATCTGATTGGTAACGGAATTATGACCGCAACCGGCGCAGAGTGTGGATACGGCGCCTTTGTAATCGTCCATAGTCAATCCAAGACGATTGACATTCTCGACTTTGGATGCGAACGCAGATGTGTCCGTCATAGCGCTCCCGTTATTGAGACTCGAAGTGGCGTTATTAGGCATGATTATCTCATTTTGGCCACGGTTCAAATCAAGGTATACCACGCGCGGGGGAAATATCGGCTTTTTCACCCAGAAAAAGCCGATATCCTAACCGTGCGCAGTATATACTACGCACGGCTGAAAACCAAATTTTTTTACCCAGTAGCACCACGCTGGCACTCCTCGCGGGGTGCAACCAATAATTGAATCCATATTTCCGGTGGTGTCGCTTCGCTCAACCACCGACTAATGACTTTGAACCCTTCGAGTTCTCACCGAACTGTAATCCACAATTCGTAATTCTTAATTCGTAATTCTTAATCCCATCTTATTCATGCTATCATTGCCGTCAAGAATAAAATAATTTCTCGCGAATGATGTTGTCCGAAATGGCTGTAATGGCAAAATGAGCGTACAATACCCCCTACCCCAGAGCATCAGAAGTCTGCCCTGACCGCT
>JAZDLP010000391.1:0-4298 GCA_043801885.1 Planctomycetota bacterium
GAGCGGACAGGCGGGGAATTTTATCTAAAAAACTTTACCCGTTCACCATAAAGCCACAGAGTTACAGAGATGAAATTGAATAATAAAAAATCATAAGCTCTTCTATCGAGATTCGCAAAGTTGTGATGTGGGATATTGGAATCCGCTTATGAAAGTAACTGCTGATCAACTTCAATATCCAAATTTTCGAGGATATTATCCAGAGAAGAATCTTATAAGTTTCTCTGTGGTGAACGGGTACTTCTTTTGACAAATGCTTGATTTTGCGGTGAGCAACCTTAATATGGAGTTATGTAAATGATGACCGTTTTTGGGCGGTCTTTTTTTTGCAACTATTGGCCACAAAAAAAGGCAATGATAATCATTATGACTCAGCAAACAAAATTAGCGCGTCGCATCTGTGAAGTGCAGCCCAGCGCGACGCTCGCAGTTGACGCTAAAGCCAGAGCGCTACAAGCGCAGGGGCGGGACATTATTGGTTTTGGTGTGGGTGAACCGGACTTTGATACGCCTCAGCATATTGTGGCCGCCGCGATCAAGGCCATGCAGTCGGGCGATACAAAGTATTCCGCTAAACGCGGCGCCGAGTTAAAAAAACTGATCGTTGAAAAACTCTGGCGTGAGAACGGTCTGGAGTACAAGCCAGAAAACATCATTGTCAGTAACGGCGGCAAGCAGAGCCTATACAATCTGATGCAGGTGCTGGTTGATGAAGGTGACGAAGTCATTATTCCCGCGCCGTATTGGGTCAGTTACGTGGAACAGGTGCGGCTGGCGGGCGGCAAACCGGTAATTATCGAAACCGATGAATCCACCGCGTTCAAAATCACGCCTCGCCAAATCGAAGATGTCATCACTAAAAAGAGTCGGCTGTTTATCCACAACAGCCCTTCGAACCCCACCGGCACGGTGTATACTCCTCAGGAAATCCGTAACATTGGCGCGGTGATTGAAAAGGCCGGTCTCTACGCATTGTCGGACGAAATTTATGAGCGTTTGATCTACAGCGATATTCATCCGTTGTCGCTGGCGGCTGTTTCGCCGGCGCTGCGGCAGCATGTAGTTACCGTCAATGGATGTTCCAAAACTTTCGCTATGACCGGCTGGCGTATCGGCTGGGCAGCCGGTCCAGACGACATCATCAAAGCGGCTCTGAAATTCCAGAGCCATGCGACCAGCGATCCGGCAGCTTTCTGCCAAGCCGGCGCGGCGGAAGCCTACGCTGCGCTGACGGCCTCCACCACGGTGATCGCCGACATGAAAACGCAGTTCAACACGCGACGCCAATGTATGTATACACGGCTAAATCAGCTCAAAGGCGTAAAATGTCTGGAACCGCTCGGCGCCTTCTACTGCTTCCCAAATATCTCTGGTGTCTTCGGACGCAAGCTGCGGGACATGCCGATTCAAAGTCCCATGGATTTTTGCAACGCGGCTTTGGAACAGATCGGCGTGGCGCTGGTGCCTGGCGAAGCGTTTGGTTCGAAACAACACGTGCGCATCAGCTACGCAACCAGTCTGGAATTGATCAATCAGGGTTTGAACCGCTTGGAAAAATTATTGAACGATTGAACAGGAGTGTATAAATGAAAACGGTGCCAATGACTCAAGCGGGGCTTGATAAATTGAAGGCCGAGTTGGCCGAATTGGAGACGCGGCGTCCAAAGATTCTGTTACAAATCAAGGATGCTCGCGAGAAAGGCGATCTATCCGAGAATGCCGAATATCACGCGGCGCGGGAAGATCTGGCCATGCTGGAAACTCTCATCCGGAGTTATCAGGAAAAAATATCCCTGGCGGCAATCGTGGATAGTTCACGCATGACTGGCGATACCATCGTCTTTGGCGCCACGGTCAAACTGATCAGCTTGTCTGATAAGGAAGAAGAAGAATTCACTCTGGTCGGTGAAGGCGAAAACGACCCGTTCAGCGGCAAAATTCTCACTACCAGCCCGATGGGGCAGGCATTGCTAACCAAAAAAGTCGGCGATACAGTAACCGTCCCTACGCCAAAGGGTTCGCTGAAATATAAGGTGCTGGAAATCAGGTATATTTGAATGGCTCGCCATACTACAAAACCCAAACCGTCGTCCGGCGCCAAAGAACTCGACGCCCTGCGTCATAATATTGATGCGCTGGATGTTCAGATCGTGCGCCTGATCAATCAGCGTGCTGTCAATGCCGCGAGCATCGGCAAAATTAAAGCTAAAGACGGCCTGAAACCATACAACGCATCACGCGAGATTCAGGTCTATCGCAAAGTCGTCGCGCACAACACCGGTCCGCTTCCCGACGCCGCGTTTCGCTCGATCTATCGGGAGATCATGTCGGCCACCATCGCGTTGGAACGTCCAACACGCGTGGCTTTCGCGCCCGGTCCGGCCGGCTCATTTACGCATTTGGCGGCGCGGAATAAGTTCGGTTCGTCCGTCGCCTATCTGCCCATGCGCGACATTCGCGATGTGTTCGTCGCGGTCTCACGCGGTCGCGCCGATTACGGCGTGGTGCCAATCGAAAATTCCACCGAAGGCGGCGTGAACCAGTCTATTGATATGTTCGCCGAGACGCGCTTGAAGATCATCAGTGAAATTTATCTGCCGATTCATAACCATCTGATTTCGCGCTGTAAATTGAAGGATATTAAAGTGGTTTACAGCCACCCGCAACCGTTCGCGCAATGCCGCAACTGGTTGCTGGGACATCTGGGAAATGCGGAACGCCACGAAGTCGCTTCGACCGCCGCCGCCGTGGAATGCGCCGCGAAAGAATCGCGCGCCGCCGCGATCGGCGGAACTCTGGCCGCCGAAATATACGACATGCCCATCGTCGCCGAGCATATTGAAGATTCCTCCGATAACACCACGCGATTCCTCGTTATCGCTGATCGTATCGCGGAACGCACCGGCAAAGACAAAACCAGTCTGCTACTGTCGGTTAAGGATACGCCCGGCGCGTTGCTGCGATTGCTGCAACCGTTCTACAAGCATGGCATCAATCTGACGCGCATCGAATCACGACCTAGCAAACGCCGCGCATGGGAATATAATTTTTTCGTGGACATTGAAGGCCATCTGGACGATCCTCAGGTCGTTGCCGCCGTGAGCGACTTGGAGAGCCAAGTCAAGCATTTGGAAGCACTGGGGAGCTACCCGGCGGCCGAACGAAAAAAGTAGCCGTTCACGGCTCTTGCAGCGCAGCGACGTAGGGGCACGGCATGCCGTGCCCCTGCGGTTGGGTCGAGTGATATTTTGGAAGCAAGCGTCTCGCCTACAATGCAGCTGTTGTCCGTCGTTATATACTGCGCGCGGCTGAAAAGTTGGCTTTTTTGCCTAGAGAAAAAGCCGAAATCTTAACCGCGTGCAGTATAGTTCAAGTTTCACTGGCCGGCGGAATGCTTATCTGCATTGCCGCCATAGTCGAGGTAAAAGTCATGCGTAGATGCAATGATTCTTTTCTATCTGGCGTTTTCACATTGATTGGTTTTATATTGCTGGCGCCGCTGGCGCACGGTGAGACCTGTACCGCAGGCGTCGCACCTGCAACGGTAACGGAGAGTGCCGCCTCCAATCAACCCATCGGTAGTGGCGACGGGCTTATCCATATTATTCCAACGATTTCCGCGCCGTCAGTCAAGAATGGCGGAAAGCTGATCGTCAGCGCGGTAGTAAAGGCGCAGGCCGGGGTCAAAGAAGTCGTCGCGGATTTAGGCGGAGTCGAGACACTGACGCTCAAGCCCTCAGTTGGAATGCTGGGCGGAATCAGTCTCGACGGCACGCTGGGATTATGGAGCGGCGAATGGAAGGTGCATTCGTTGGAAGAGAAAATTTACTCTGTTTGCGTTCGCGTTGTGGATCGTAACGGCCATGTCTTCGAAGACCGTTCGCTGAGTTTCTCTGATCCAGCGGCTGGCCTCAGCGCGCCCGGTAATACAACTTATCCCGACGGTGGGCAGCGACGTGTTGGGGCTGCCGGTCTGGTTTTGGGTGAATCAAATTTAACATGTTCCGTCATAGACACGACCAACGGCTACGCGTACTTCGGGACATATACCTCGCCCGGCGCCGTGGTGAAAGTGGCTTTAGGCGTGGTCGGCGCCGCGCCTACTCGCGTGGGCGTCGTGATTCTCAACGCGGGGGAAGAATATCTTTATAGCGCGGCCATAGACGCGGCCAACGGCTATGCGTACTTCGGGACAAATACATCACCCGGCATTGTGGTGAAAGTGGCCTTGGGCGGAGGCGGTGCCGCACCCGCTCGCGTGGGCGCCGTAACACTCAACGCAGGGGAAAACTATCTTT
>JAZDLP010000016.1:0-4137 GCA_043801885.1 Planctomycetota bacterium
TTTTTGTTCGCCACCGATAGCATGAATTGTCCGGACGGATATTTCTATGCTCGCTTCGCTTATCGGCTGCCGGAGCACGGATTGTCGAAAACCTTTCCGTGGCTGCAATTCACGTCGCTGAAAGATTCCTTCGTTGACAGCTATTTTCTCTATAACGTTCTGCTGTCGCCATTTTGCCGGTTGGCCAGTGAACCGCTGGTGGGCGCAAAGATTGCGACTTGGCTGCTTCAACTGGCATTGCTGATTATCATCTACGTGGCGCTGTGCCGGCTGCATGCGCCGTGGCCATTATTCTGGATCGCGTTGCTGGCGCTGTCCGGCCCGCTTTTTTTATCTCGGTTGCTGATGGTTCGCGCGCACGTCCTATCCATGTCGCTGATGGTGTGGGCGCTGTACGCGATCATTCGACAATCTTTTTGGGGCGCATTTGCGGTGAGCTTCATCTATGTCTGGTGTTACAGCGCGCCGATAGCGGTGTTGTGCACGGCGCTGGGCGCGGAGGCCGCGCAATTAGCCCTGACCGGTTGGCCGCGTCGCTGGCCGCGTTTGACTCTGGCTGTTGCGCTGGGTTTGGTAGCCGGGCACTTGATCCATCCATATACACCGCTCACCTTTAATACATTGGTAGATTTATTGCACAAGATCTCTGCCGCGGCGCTGAGCGGACCGGTCGCGCGGATCAGTGAATTACAGCCATTTAGACCGCAAGATTTGTGGTTCGGTTTGCCCGGGATTACTCTGGCGTTTATGGTTGCGATTACTGGCGCGCTGCGCCTGCGTTTCAGAAAAAACTCCGATACGAAACTATCGCCTGAAAGCGCGGCCGCTTTGGGCGCCGCTACAGTCTGGTTTTTATCCATCTTCATTTTCAAACGCGCCATTGAATACGCCGCGCCGCTGACGGTCATTGCCGCGGCGCTGGTGGTTCGCGATTGGCTGGGATCACGCGGCCAGCAGCCGTGGCGCACGCTGACTATACAATCGCGTAATCGGTTGATCGCAGCAATTGCGGTCGCCGTAGTCGCGCTTTCGATCTCGCTGATCTGGTCATTCATCATCGTGCGCGGCACATTGCGGCTGAATCGCAATCACTTTGCCAGTGAAGAGGCTTGGAAACGCGGTCGTTACTTTGATGGTGTGACGGATTGGATGCGCCAAAATTTGCGACCTGGCGCGACAGTAGTCAATTTGTGTTTCGATGATTTTCCTGAACTATACTATAGCGCGCCGGAACAGTACTACATTACAGGAATGGATCCGACACTGATGTGGCTGGCTTATCCCGAAGAAGCGCAAATCCTGGAGAACATGCGGACACGGAAAATCACGCTGGATTTTGCCAAACTGCGCAAATTGTTTCACGCCGACTATCTGGCGCTGCGCATCTGTCGCGCTCTGGAATACCCGGAACTACGACCCGGATTAATTACGCCACTGAGTCAGAGCGGTCTGCTGCGTCCGGTTTATGTGGGACAAGGCGGGCTAATCTATTATTTGGGCGGGCCATAATCGTAGCGCAGGCGTCTCGCCTGCAATCGCATATCCGAATGAACTGAGGAAAAACTACGGAGTATTGCCGAGTGCTTTGCCTTCGTGCGCTTCCGCTTCTTTAGTCAGTTCTCGTTCCCGACAGAAAGCCTCCAGCGCCTTATGATTTTCAGCGGTCAGCTTGGCGGGTAAAAACTGTAAAAACAGGTCGTACTGTTCTCTGGGCGTCAGTTGATCCAGGCGTCGGCTGATCCCCGGTCCGCTGATGGCGTCCAATTTGAAAATATAGCTGGGCGGCATGGCCTCGATACTTACAATCTTCCATTTTTTGCTCAAGGGCAGGTTGATCTCAAAGCTCAAAATGATCGGACCATTTTTCAACCCTTCTTTGATAGCTATGATCACTCTATCATACAACTCTTTCTGCTTCTTGAAATCATCCTCGCGTGTCTTGAGCGCGTCTGTCGGGATGGCGCCGGCCAACCGCAGTTGCAGAGGGCGAATGATATCTAACGCGCTCTTGTAATCAAACTGTCTGGCCTTATCGCCAGCTTTCTTCATCTCGTCATCGAACAGAACGCGCGCTTTGTCCTTGATGGCGTCGCCAGCCGTCTTCACGTCATTGATTGTAATGCTGTCTTTGATCTGCAAGGTATATGTGTTCCACAAAGCCAAAGCGGCTGCAAAATCCAACATCGAAGCGTCATCCCGCGCTTTCTTGAAACGAGCTTGAGCTTCAACGTTGAGTTGATCCAGCAGTTGCTGCGCCAGGTTCTTCTGCGGAGCGCTGGCATTCTGAGCGATGAAATCCTGCAGCGCCGCGCGTGCTGTGTCGTAATCGCTTTTATTTTTATTGGCTTTGGCGGTCTCGGAAACCAGTTGAAAGGCCACCTCCAATTGATGGGCGGACTGATCGGCCAAACGTTTTTTCAGATCGTCGTGTCGGATTTTGGCAGGATCGAGAATAGCCGGGAAATTTTGACTCGCGGCTATAACTTGTTCGTATTTGGCTATACATTCGGTCAACTTATCTGGATTGGCAGTCTCGAACAACTTGGCGTCGTTCAGAACAGTCTGAGCGCGCTGGCGTGCGGCTTCTTTGCGCTGCTCCGCCAATTCGGCGAGTTTTTTATTAGCATCTTCGGCTTCCAGCGAAGCGGGATACTTTCTGACAACTTCGGTCAGATTCTTTTCGTAATCAGCCTCATTGTTCGCCTGCTGCGCGGCGTTCAGCAGTTTCTTCGCATCCGTATTTCCGCGATCAGTGGTATCGGTGTTAGCAGGGGTAGGGATTGTGATTATTGTTTTGTGGTCAGGCGAAACGTCTTTTTGGTTGATGTCGGACGGATTGCCGGAGAATTTTTGAGCGAAAATAACCACAACCGCAACAGTTGCGGCAAAGACGGCCGTTAGCGCCAGCGCCAAACTCATACGCGCCAGCGGGGTTTGTTGGGTGCCGATGGCGACTTTATTGATGGGACCGCAGGTCGGAATTTGATCAGCTTTTTTAGCGCGACCTTCTTTTGCGTTTTTGTTTGTGCGCAGGATCGTCGAATCGCCGGCATCAATCCGATCAATCCCCGTCATAATGCCTTTCTGTACGAGTTCGATGTCTTCGATCACTTTGGACATGCTGGCGTAGCGCTTTTCGGGCAATTTTGCCATCATGCGTTCGATAATAAAGCACACGGGGTCCGGGATATCAGCGTTACTGTCCTGAATGGCCGGCAGGGACTCTTGAATATGCGCTCTCAAAATTTCGTGCGCGGTACTGCCGGTGAAGGGTGTATTGCCGACAATCAAATGGTAGAAGGTGGCTCCTAGAGAATAGATATCCACTCGATGATCAATAGTTTTGCCCAACGCCTGTTCGGGAGCCATGTAATGTGGCGTGCCCATTACGCGACGAGGCTCCTTGGTTGATGGCTCGGATTCTTCGAACGTCTTGGCGATACCCAAGTCGGCGATTTTAACGATGCCTTCCTTGCTAAGCATGATGTTGTCGGGCTTGACGTCGCGATGGACAATCTGATTCTCGTGCGCAAACTCCAGCGCCCGAGCGCATTGCAGCACGATGTCCAACGCTTTACGGCAGTCAAGTTTTTTCTCTCGATGCGAAGAATTTCTTTAACCGTGGCGCCATCCACGTACTCCATCGAGAAATAGTGCCGTCCGTTGGCTTGGGAAATATCGTGTACATGGATAACGTTAGGATGGTTCAGTTTTCCAGCGGCACGCGCTTCGCGAATAAAACGATCTACAAATTCATTATTGACGGAATAACGCGCATTCAGAATCTTCAGCGCGACAATACGGTCCATGGACAATTGCCTGGCCTTGTAGACCGTGCCCATGCCACCCGCTCCAATCCGCTCGTAAATCTTGTAGCCGGGAATCTCGATATTGATCGGCTCGGTTGATTCATCCACCATCTCCAGCACCGTGTCGCCAAGCTTGATCTGATCGCCGAATTTCAGAAGTGTGCCGTCTTCGGTTTTCGAAACAGGCAACCCATTAAGTTGCGTGCCGTTGCGGGAGAGATCCTGAAGAAAAAAAACATCGCCTTTGCGCAGCACCGCCGTATGTTCGCGCGAGACCTTGGGATCGGCGATAGAGATCGGGCAATCGGCCTGTCGGCCCATGATGAGC
>JAZDLP010000038.1:0-8577 GCA_043801885.1 Planctomycetota bacterium
GCGGTATGGTCGTTGTAGAACAAGGAGCAGAGCGCATGGCCGGAATCTTTAAATCTTATGATATTCGAGGCATGGTGCCTCGGCAATTGACCACTGGTGACGCTTACCGAATCGGCAAAGCGGCGGCTCATTTTCTAAAGGCCACGACGCTGGCGGTGGGCCGCGACGCGCGAATCCAATCGCCGGACATGGCCGCGGCGCTAATGGCCGGCATTATTTCCACCGGCTGCAATTGCATTGATCTTGGCATGAATCCGACGCCGATGACTTACTATGCAACCGGTGTGCTGGGCAAACAGGTACAGGGCGCCATTCAGGTAACGGCGTCACATAATCCGGCCGATTACAATGGGTTCAAGTTTACCAAAGGCGGCGCGTTGCCCATGAGTTACGATTCGGGCATTAGCGCCATTGAAGCGTTGTACACAGCCGATCAGCCCGGCCTCGGCAAAAAACGCGGCAAGATCAGCGTCAAGAACCTGCGACTAGGTTATCTCAAATTCTGCCGCCGATTCGCGGACATTCGGCGGCCGCTGAAGGTCGCCATTGACACCGGCAATGGCGTAATGGGCGATATTCTGCCGTCGTTGCTGAAGGGACTGCCACTCAAGGTCGTCCCGCTGTTTTTTAAACCGGACGGACGCTTCCCAAATCACGAAGCTAATCCGCTAAAGGCTGAAAACTTGGTAGATTTGCAGAAGGCGGTGATCGAAAAAAAGTGCGATCTCGGCGTGGCGTTTGACGGCGACGGTGATCGCGTTGCGTTCGTTGACGAAAATGGCATGGCGTTGCCGGGCGATCTGATGGGCGCGCTGATGGCGCAGCAACTGCTTAAACGTCACCGTGGCAGCAAAGTTTACTATGACGTTCGCGCGACAAAAGCATTGCCGGAGGCAATCATGGCCGCGGGCGGTGTAGCGCTGGAATCTCGCGTCGGACACAGCCACATCAAAGCCGGACTGCGCGCGCAGCAGGCGATCATGGCTGCGGAATTGAGCGGGCACTTTTACTTTCGCGATTTTTACTGCTCAGACTCGGGCGAGACGGCACTCTTCCTGGTGTTGAATCTGCTGAGCCACAACTTGCAAAAGATCAGCGAATTGATCCGCCCGTTGCAGCGCTACTTTCACACAGGCGAGATCAATTTTGAAGTTCACGATACGGCCAAAATACTCGCGACGATTGAGGCTAGATACGGCGCTCAGGCCAAGAGTGTCAGCAAAGTAGACGGCGTCTCCGTTGATATGGGGTCGTGGTGGTTCAACTTGCGAATGAGCAATACTGAGCCAGTGGTGCGCTTAAATCTGGAAAGTCTGGCGTCGAAGAACGAGATGGAGGCGCGCAAAGCGGAAGTAACGCAATTGATTAAGTCATGAGTTTCTTCTCTACTTGGCGCACTTGGCGCTCTTGACGGTTCATGTCTTTATAGAAAAGATACGCCATCAGTATCGAGAAGAAGTACACGCCGAGGATAAGCGCGGTAAATAGCGCCATCAGAGTTATATCTGCGCCAGGCGAGATAACTGCGCCCAGCGCTACGCCCACAAAAACAATCGGACGCCAGAACTTTGTCAGATATGAAGGCTTGATCAGTCCTAGTTTGGCAAACACCATTACGATCATCGGTATCTCAAAAATCAGGCCGCTGATCCCGATCATGGCGACCAGCAACGACAAGTAAGTGTCCACGGAATATTGCGGTCGCACGTTCCAATCGAGCGCGAACCAGACAAAGAATTGCAGGCTGATGGGAATCAAAAAGTAGTAGGCGATCGCGCTACCGGCCAGAAAGAAAAGAATGCCGCCGAAGAGCACCGGCCGGATGGCGCGTTTCTCTTTAGCGCGCAAACCAGGCGCGACAAATGCCCATAATTGATAAAGCAGAATTGGCGAACTAAGCAACAGTCCGACATAAAAACCAATAGAGGTGATCATCAGCATAATGGCCATCGGATCTACCGTAATCAGCAAGGCGATGGGTGATTTGTCGGGCAACTGCAGTTGTTTAAGCAGCTCCGGGTACTCCGGATCCGCGGCGTACTGCAGATTCACCTGATCGAGCGGCGCACGCATGAAAACGAATATCTCTTTTTCATAAATCAACGCCAGGATCATGCACAGAGCGGTCGCCAGCACACAAACCCACAGGCGCCGTCGCAGCTCCATTAAATGCTCCATGAAGCCCATACGCGCGACGTCGTTTTTCGAATTACCACGCAGCCTTTCAATCAGTGACGGCGGCGCAGAGCTATTGGCGTCGGAAGACGAACCACCAACGGATGAATTGACAAGATCGGATTCAGGCATAGCCATTTAGCGCCGATTGTAACTTGATAGCGTCTGTAAGCGATAATAAATTACAGGCGAATTATAGTACATAGCCGTGAACGGTTGCCAATTTGTTAGATGTTGTCAGCTTTTTTGTTGACGGCTTCATGCAGTGAACCAGATCGCAGACCTTGCAAATCCACGCTAACATAGAAGAAACCCAACGTTTTTAACGCTCGCAAAACTTCCGCGCTCTTCTGCACCAGCGCCGGAATCTGTGATGGCGGAACTTCGATGCGCGCTACCGCGCCGTGATGCCGTAACCGGCATTCGCGAAAACCAGACTCATGCAGAATTTTTTCGCCACGCGCCACTTGGCGCAGTTTCTCGGCGGTAATCCGCTCGCCAAACGGAATACGGCTGGACAGGCACGCCGCGCTGGGTTTGTCCCACGTAGGCAATCCCATTTCTTTCGAGAGCGCGCGAATCTCCGCTTTATACAATTCAGCTTCGCGCAGCGGAAAGACCGCGCCACGCTGATGCGCCGCCAATTCGCCGGGCCGAAAATCGTTCAGATCATCCATCGTTGCGCCAAAGGCGATTTTGTTCAGTTGACGCTGCGCGGCGGATTGCAGCAGCTCGTTCATCAATTTGGATTTGCAGAAGAAACAGCGGTCCAATGAGTTGGCGGCATACTTTTCGTCCTGCAGTTCGGCGGTCTGTATGACTTGATGCGCAAAGCCAAATTGTTGCGCGAGCGCGCTGGTTTCTTCGAGTTCCTCGGGAGCCAGTGATTCGGACTGCGCGGTAATCGCCAGCGCTTTGTCATTCAAGATTCGTTTAGCCACTACTGCCAGGAAAGTCGAGTCCACGCCGCCCGAGTAGGCGACAATTACGCTGCCGTAGCTTCGCAGAATTTTCTCCAGACAAGCCAGTTTGTCGCGAGTTTCCTGAGTGGGCGTCGCAATGATTTCAATCGAGGCGTTCATAAGCAATCTTTTTTCGTAACTGTCTACTTAAGCCATTGCGCTAATTGTTTAGCCCAGTACGTAATAATGATGTCCGCTCCCGCGCGTCGAATGCCACCAACAATCTCCAACGCTAGCGCTTTCTCATCCATCCAGCCTAGTTTAGCCGCGGCTTTGACCAGGCTGTACTCGCCCGATACGTTGTATGCGCAAACCGGCAAGTCCACGCTCTCTCGCACGCGGCAGATGACATCCAGATACGCCAGCGCGGGCTTCACCATCACCATATCCGCGCCCTCTTCCACGTCCAGACGCGCCTCGCGCAGCCCTTCGCGCCAGTTGTGGTAGTCCATCTGATATTGGCGCCGATCACCAAAAGCGGGGGCCGCAGCGGCGATGTCGCGGAACGGACTGTAAAACGCCGACGCGTATTTTGCGCTGTAAGCCAGGATCGCGGTATCGGTGAAACCGGCTTGATCCAAGCCATGACGAATTGCGCGAACCATGCCGTCCATCATCCCTGACGGCGCGATCACATCCGCGCCTGCGCGAGCTTGCGAGACGGCCGTGCGCGCGAGATGCCGCAGTGTGCGGTCATTATTCACGGATTGGTCGGCGTTCAGAACGCCGCAGTGGCCGTGAGAAGTGTATTCACAGAAACAAGTGTCCGCGATCAACACGAGTTCCGGCGTTTTCTGTTTAATCTGTTTGAGCGCGCTCTGAACCAGCCCGTCTCGGTTCCAAGCTTCCGAACCGTGCGCATCTTTGCGCGACTTGGGCGGCACACCAAACAAAATGATCGCGGGAATGCGAAGCTGGCTCAGCGCCTGCGCTTCTTCAATCGCCACGTCCACAGACATCTGATACACGCCTGGCATCGAGGCCACTTCGCGGCGCATACGCTTGCCGTCGCAGACAAAGATCGGCGCGATCAACTGACTGACGTCAACGCGCGTTTCGCGAACCAGATTGCGCAATCCTTTTAATTTTCGCAGCCGACGTGGGCGCTGAGCAGGAGAAGTTTTGTTGGATTCTTCGAGATTTTTCATCAGGCGTGTCTAAAACGAGAGGTCGGTTTCATTGGAACCTCCGGGCTGATCTTCACCATGTTCCCCTTTTTTGCGTTGCTGACGCTCGGGGTGAGCGATGGCGGTCGGAACGCCGCTGTCTTCGCGTACCAGCACTAGTAACACTTCCGCCTGTTTATCATCGGCGCGCAACACACACATATCCAGAAAGTCAGACTCGCCGTGTTCAGCCAGCGCGTCGGCGATCTTTTGCGGCAGATCCTCGCGCTTGGCGAGCACCTCCACAGCCTCGTAGGTTGTGGTAGTTGCCTGACCATCGTGATGTTCGCAGCGAGACAGTTCGGAGATCGTTCGTTCGAGAATACTCATCTTGTTTAGGAATAGTTCATCTATCTGCTGCAGCGAAAAACTATAGGAATCTTCATTATTTGATTCGTCACGCAACCGGTTTTCGTTAAGGAGAATGTATTCCACCAGGCGACGGTAGAGCGCGCTGCGAATCTCGGTCATGGTGGTGTATGCGCGATGCATGCGAGTTTCCGAAGTTATAGAGTTTTTGGGTTTGGCAGCCACGGTGATCTCCGTCGCATGAGAATTAACGTAACGCAAGCGTCATGTAAAATTTTAACGATTAATAATAAGAATATCTTCTTCAGGGCGTACGGTCAATAGCCGATTAAAGCATTTTAGATTGTGGATTGAGGGAACGCCGCGAAGCAAAACAATCCAAAATCAACAATTAAAAATCCAAAATATTGACACTGTAGTAGCGAAGTCGGGAATTCCCCCCCCCCTTAAAAAGGGGGGCAAGGGGGGGAAAACAGATAGTGGCCGATTTCCGTGCTACAGTGTCAAAATATTGCAATCGTTCAGACACCGACACGCGCTCTTTAATTGATGGATTCATTGACGATGATCCACGGCAAAATTTCGGTGAGTGGGCGCTCGCGCAGCGCGAACCAGTCGGGGTCTAATCGGCATTGCCGGAACGCATCCAGCCACGCATCCATTTTAAGCTGATCGTGCCAGCCATCGAAGCGCGCGCCATTGCGCCAAGCCTGTTCAATGACCGCGCCGACTCGGCGATCACCGCGAGAAAGAATACCTTCCAGATAACTCATCTCCGGATCATGCGCCTTCACAGTTACGGTCTTTACGCGCGTACTGTCGCGGACAATGTTCTGCCGACGTTTCCATTCGGCGCGCGTAGCCATCGAAACCCGCTGAAAGGGCGTGCCGGCTTTAGGCACAAAGTTCGACACACTGACTGATATTTTTGCCGGCCCCTTGCCGAGCCGCGTTCGTTCGAAAGCGATGCGGTCGCTTAGTTGCCCGATGGCGCGCAGATCGTCGTCAGTTTCGCCGGGCAAGCCGAGCATGAAGTAGAGTTTTAGCTGATCGTAGCCATGCAGGAACGCTTGCCGACAGCTTTCCAGCAGATGATCGTCGCTCACGGGTTTATTAATGATGTGGCGCAGTCGTTCGGTGCCTGCTTCCGGAGCGATGGTCAATCCGGTCTTGCGCACATGGCTGATTTCCTTTGGCAAGGTAGCGAGCACGGTGCCGATACGCAGACTAGGCAGCGACACGCTGACCCCTTTGCCTTCGAAAAACACATTGAGTTGCTGCGCCAGCTCGGTGATTCCCGCATAATCGCTCGACGACAGCGACAGTAATCCAATCTCGTCGTAACCGGTGTGCGCAATGCCTTCTTCCGCCAGGCGAAGAATTGTCTCGGCGGAACGCTGTCGTCGCGGGCGAGTAATCCTGCTGGCCTGGCAAAAATGGCAACCGTTCACGCAACCGCGCATGATCTCGATCACGAAACGCTCGTGCACCGTGCTCACCCACGGCACAATCGGTCGCGTAGGGAAGGGCGTGTGTTCCAAGTCCATTACAACGCGACGGCGCACGGGAAAAGAAAGGTGTTCTTTTAGCGGAACAACCTTGGCGATAGCGAGATCTGCGCCGTATTCGAAATGATAGAATTGCGGAACGTAAACGCCGGGCACTTCGCGCGCCAGACGGTACAATAGTGTCTGGCGGTCCAGTTTCAAGGCTTTAAATTCGGCGATTTTAGCGCTGATCTCGACGACAAGTTCTTCACCATCGCCAATACAAAACGCATCTATGAAGTCGGTCATCGGTTCCGGCGCAAAGGCCGCATGCCCGCCGAGAATGACGATGGGGTCTTGCGCAGTGCGCACGGCGGCTTTGAGCGGAATGCCGGCGAGATCCAACATCGTTAGAATATTAGTAAACCCGCCTTCGTAGGCGACGGAGAGCGCGAAGATGTCGAAATCGCGAACCGGGGTGAAAGTTTCCAATGAATAGAGCGGCACGTGGTGTTCGCGCATCCGCGCTTCCATGTCCGGCCACGGCGCATAAACGCGTTCGCAGAGCGTATCGGGATTTGAGTTCCAGACTTGGTATAGAATTTTCAGGCCCAGCGATGACATGCCCATGGCATACGTATCCGGCATGCCAAGCACGATCTTGACTTTCACGGCAGCGTGATCTTTGACGATCTGGTTCAATTCGCCGCCAGTATATTGCGCCGGTGTCTCTACGTAAGGCAGGATGTGTTGTTCGACATAATGTCGCAATTCAGCGCCGCGCAAGGTAATATCCTTATTATCACAGGGCTTGTCCGAGCCACGCGCGTTAGTAGGGGCGGTTCGCGAACCGCCCCTACTAAATGCGCTACTTTACCGTTCAACGGGCTTTCGGCCAAATGTTGGGTCAAACTCGTCAGCCACCGGCACCAAGGCACCTTTCTTGCGTTCGAAGGGCGGCAGTACTTCTTTGCGCGTGGCGTCGCCAGCAAACTTTAGCGTATCGCTCAGGATATTCAGCTCCTGAATCATAAAATCTATGCGTTCCAACCGTTCCTGCGGAGTCTTGTCCAGATTGCGCCGAACGGCCTGCAATTCGGTGCTGAGTTCCGCGAAGCGTTTGGTCGCAATATCCAAATCGCGAGTCATCTTTTGCGCATTATTGTACGCGACATCTTCGGTCGCCTTATTATAAATCAACCAGGGTTTGCGCTTTAATAGGTTGGTCATCTCTTCGAAGTTCTCCGCGCCCATGCGGAAGGAGAGAATCAACCGGCGCAGATCTGGGTAGCTTTCGTTGAGCAGCCGGTTACTGGTGGCAAGCACGCCGTCGAGTTTGCCGGCGCTTTCTTGCAAACGCGTCGCCAGATCGCGAGCATTCTTGACCAGAACCGGGAAGTCATCTTTGCTCTTCGAGGTGACCTGCTGCAGATCGCTCAGCACGGGCTTGACCTGACCTTTGATCTCCATCACTGCGGTCTTAGCTTCATCGGCCAGCTTGCCGATGCGCTCTTGCAGGTCCTTTATCGCTTCGTCTGCGAGACCAAGAGTCTTGGTGATTTGCGGTTGCACAGTGGCCACAGTCTCGCCAATGCGGTCGAAGTTTTTCTTGGCGCTGTCGGCCAGCGTATCCACGCGGTCCCAAGTGGCGGGCAAGCGCGCGTCCGCCAGCTTGACAATGGTTTCGATGCGCGCGGTGATGCTGTCGAAACGTTGCAGCGCGCGTCGTACGCTCTCGCGTTCTTGCTGGCCGACGACGTCGCTGACAGAACTAAGGATTTCTTTAACCTGCTCGACGGACTTGGCGAGATTGGTGAAAAAGTCGCCGGAGCGGCCTAGCAGAAGGCAACTGTTTTGCGAGTTGAGCGGATCGCCGTTGCCGGAAGTAATCTCCACCGACGTATTACCCATCAGAGTGGTATTGATGTGTATCTCGTCGTCTATGCGGTAACGCTTGGCGTCGCGCCCCTGCAGGACTTCGAGAGTGAGTTTGATCATGGTGCGATTTTCAAGTTTGTCCTCGACGGCCTTCTGGAATTTGTCGGCTGGAGTTTCGACGAGATTGCGCAGCGTCTTCTGCTCTTTTTCAGTCAGCGGCAGATCGTCGAGATTGTTAATTTTAAAAGCGGGTAGACGGCTGATATTATCTTTATTGAGATGCAGAATCTGGATGTCTTTGACGCAGCCCACTTCCACGCCATTGTAGCGTACTGGAGCGTCGTGGCGCAGTGATGTAACGGATGTGAAGATGACCGATATTTCCTGCCGTCCGTGCCAGATGCGCGCCGCCTTGCCATAGACGAAGAGCATGACCACGAAGAGCGCCAGGCACAGCGTCAGAAAAACGCCAGCTTTGACTTCCGCGTTGGAATAACCAGTTCCATTTGCCACGAGTACTGCTCCTTTTCAAGTAACCGTTCAGTCTATTTCACCACAGTCGCGATGACGCTGCGCGTCACCCGGAAACGATGAAAATAC
>JAZDLP010000056.1:0-2523 GCA_043801885.1 Planctomycetota bacterium
AAGATAAAATGCATTCCTTGCTTTCTCTTCGTTTTCAAACCTTTGATTCTATCACCATCGCCGCGTAAAGTGATCTGTCCAACTCTTTAAAACGCCTCTGCGTATCCGAAGACACTCTGTTCGTACTCCCATTTTCTCGTGCCCATGCCTCAAAAAACTTAATCAAAAAAATCGCGTAGCGCTCCTTTGCTTTTTTCTGTTCTCTCTTTCAACAAAAAGCCGAAATTTCAGCCGCGTGCAGTATATCTCGCCGCTGCAACGTGCGATTGCGCGGGAAGTGTGACGGCTCGTGAACGTCTGCGACGCATTCGCGCCGCGGAAGAGTCGCGTATTTTCCCCATCGTGAAAAGTAATCCGTTGATCTCGATTTGGCCGGCGGCCGCAGTCGCCGTCCTCGTGCTGGCTATGGTGAGCATGGCGCTATTCTGCAGCTACGGCAAACAAGATTCGGAGCCGCAGGTCGTTCAAGAAGGTCAGAAAGACCCGCCAAAGATCGCGCCGAAAGTGGCTTGGGCTTTGCCCGAAGTCAGCGGCTTGTTCCGTTGCTCCGCGCCCAGTTCTGGCGTATGGTCACCGCTCGCCGCTGGCGCGGCCTGCTCCGCGGGCGATCTGGTGCAGGCTGCGCACGGTAGCGGTGGCGGTGAAATGCGCGTCTTCGCTCAGCACCGCATCAAACTGTTTCCAGGAACCATGATCTGCTTGGGTGAAAATCCGGCGCGCCCGCGTGTTGACCTCTGGCGTGGCAAGCTGGAAGTCTGGGCCAAAAGCGCTGGCCTCGAATTGTGCGCCCTTGGCGAGAATCGTTCCTCAAAGTACATGCTGACTTTGAAAGCTGGCGACCATGCCACGTTGTACACTGACGCCGCCGAGGACGCGACGTTCACGCAGAGCGGATTCGAGTTGACCAATACCGCCGAATTGAAGCCGCTCCACTGTAAAGTCATGCGTGGGCTGGAAGAACCGTTCGAAAAACCGATAGCGCAGTTCGAAGACGGCACCGCGAAATTGCTCAAAGTTATCGTCTGCCAGTATCGCCAGCAGTCTCTGAGCGAAATCATTCGCTCGCTGCGAGATACGTTGAATATCCAGATATCCATCAAAGACGAAAAAGGACAGGGCGGAAAGTTTGTCACGCTGGAACTCGGCGAGGTGACCAGTGCTGAAGTGCTGTCAAAACTGGCGGAGCAGGTTGGATTGGGACTGATTGTACGTGACGGCGAGATCATCCTCGAACTGCCCGGGAAAAAACCCGGAGCAGCGTTGCCGCAATCCGCGGACGTGGAGTTCTAGCCATTTTTAGGGGGGGGGGGTAAGACAATGAGTAAACGATGGTTCGTAACTACAGTTTTTGTATTGACGACAACTTTGGGCGCACACGCGGAGAGTAAAAAAGAATGCCCACAACCCGTCGGCAAGGGCGCCGAAGGATTACTGAAGAAAGTAACGTTGAACTTGGAGAACACACCGTGCTATGAAGCCTGTAAGTTTCTGATGGCAGTGAAAATCGAAGTTTCGGAAGGCGTCGCCAAGAAGCCCGTTAACTTGAAGCTTGATAATACCACTGTTGCCGAAACACTGCGACAGATCACAGAACAGGTTGGTGGCGTCTATCGCGTTGTGAAGGAGAAAATCCTGATCGCAACAGCAGAAAAGTTCGCCGCGATTGATGCCGGCAAAGCAAAATTCGCGCCTTATTCCGAGAAGGTCTCAGATATCAAAAAGTCTAACGATGAGGCAAGTAAAAAGATTTACGATGACGATGATGACGATGATGACGATGACGATGACGATGATGACGAAGACGATGATGACGATGACTAAGTGCAGAAAACTAGATGAAAAGAAAAATCCGAAACCATGCGACTAAATCATCGTCAACATAGAAAAGAAAAAAAAAAAGGAGGATCAAAACGAGAAGAAATAATCGTGGTGAGGTAGTCATAGCGGTTGTGTAACATGGGCAGGCAAGAACATTCTCTTGCCTGCTCATGTTTTAAAAACTCGGCTCGTGTAGCACAGGCAAGAGATCATTGGGAATTTGCGTTGCGGTCTGTTACAACGCGATATCCATCCTAAATCCGAAGACGCAAATAGTGCGCCGTCCTCATTAATCCATTTCTTTTCAAGTTCAATGGAAGGTATTATGTCGGAATTAAACGACAGCGGCGAGACATCTGTAGTGCTTTTTACTGTAACACGAATCTGAACGCAAAACTACCGACTCCACTGGAAAACGAAAGGTAAGCGACAGCGTAAGAACTGGAGCGCTCTCTCGCCCATTACTACCGCCATGCATACCTCCAAACTGTGAACTGACATTAAATCCTTCGTCATCACACCATATCCAATCCAGTTGAGCGGAACGTATCATTTCGGAATCAAACAACAACTTCATCCGCGATATGACTTGTCGCTGACGATACTTGGATGACGACGCCCTATATCGCGTTACAAACAAATAATGGCCTTTAACTTTTCGATCATGGAAACGATGTTCTAACAGGAAAGGAACATTCATATTCT
>JAZDLP010000118.1:0-3547 GCA_043801885.1 Planctomycetota bacterium
AAGGCACAAAGACACAAAGATGAACAGATTTGAAAAGTAGTTATTGAGTCTAGTTTATCTAAAAGTTAAGTGCGTTATAAGTAGCACAAATCTACATTAGAAACACTGGACTCAATAAGTAAATTTTAGCCATCCTGTCTCTTGATCCGATGACTGAGTCTCTGTGGTGAACGGTTACATTATTACCTACTTTCCGGTCCCTTCAACGGCGATATTGATGGCGCGAATGCCGCACGAGCGAATGATAGCGATCACTTTGACCGCAACGTCAAATGGCAACTGACGATGCACCATCAGCGTCAGCGGTTCTTTTTCGTGGCCTTGAAGCAGTTTAGGCAGCTCGGCGGCAACTTCTGCCGGGTTCAACATTCTGCCGCCGGCGTGTACCCGTCCAACGGAATCTATCGCCACGCTAAACAGCACCGTCTTTGGATCCGAAGATGTGGCGGATTTAGTCTGAGGCAAATCCACGTCCACGACGTCTTTCATGGCCGGCGCGGTGATCATGAAGATGACCAGCAACACTAACATCACGTCCACCATCGGCGTAACATTGATCTCGCCCATCAGACGATGATGCCGCCTGCGGCGTCTAATCGGCGCGGCGTTCATGCTCATATCTGCGACGCCTTCGCTGTGATCGCCACTGTCGGTGATTGGTCAATCGCCGTCGCCGCTGTTCTTTCCGCCGCTATCGTCGCCGCCGGCGAGAGTGAACTGCTTGCGGTCGGCGGAATAGCGCGCGATTCGCCGAACGCGGACGCTTCCAGATAACCGCTGGAGCGAATCATCACTACCATGGATTCGATGAAGTTATCGGCGCGGTCCTGAAGCGCGTCTAATCGAGACAGAAAGGCGTTGTAGGCCATCACTGCCGGGATGGCCACGACCAAGCCGGCCGCGGTGGCAATCAATGCGGAAGAAATGCCGGGCGCCACGACCGCCAGACTGGCCGACTTTGCCATGCCCAAACTGCGGAAAGTATTCATGATTCCCCACACCGTGCCGAACAGTCCAATAAACGGCGACGTGCTGCCGACCGTCGCCAGAAAGCTCAGCCCTCGTTGCAGTCGTGAGAACTCCGCATTAGAAGCCTGCTGCATCTCCAGGCGCAACAGCTCGTCGGTGTTCTCCGGCCTGACAGGAATCTGTCGCGGGTCGCTTACGACTGACGATTGAGCAACAGACCGTTTACTTTCGAGAGATCGCATAGCAGCTTGAAAAATGATCAGTAACGCCGATTTGCCTGCCAGATTTCCACCGGCCAGGATTGCTCCAAACGAATCGGCTTCGTTAAAAAGCTGCAAGAATTTACGCGAGTTCTTATGAGCGCGATGAAAGTCTTCGAGCTTAATCAGCAGGATACACCAAGACGCCAGTGAGAACACCAGCAACAGACAAAACGTTGCGCGCTCAACATTGCCCGCAGCGCTCATCGTTCGACTGACCAACGACCAGATTGTTTCTTCCATCACGATCCTCGTAGCGCAGGCGTCCCACCTGTAATTCAAAAATCCGTATCAATCAACCACAGATAAACACAGATGAAAAAATCCAAAAGTGACCATATTTGTGGCGACAGCTTTCAATTTGCTCTTAAAAAGACACTGTAGCAAGGAAGTCGGAAATCTTACGCATGCCTACAGGAAATCGTACACAGTGTATATCTTAATAGGTCACTGATAGCGCCGTATAGTTCGAGAACCCTTCGAGTTCTCGCCGAACTGTAATCCAATCCACAATTCTTAATGAGTAATTCGTAATTCTTAATTCTTAATTCGCTCAAGATGCTTATGCTACAAAAGCCGAAATTTCGACCGCGTGCAGTATAGCTCATACTGCGAAGAACGCAATTGTGGGAACACGCACGAGAGGGGAGGAGGGGAGGCAATCATTCTGTAGCGAAAATAGACTGCACGGTTACAATCAATCCACAATCAAAAATCTAAAATCTAAAATCAAAAATTCTCTGTTGGCTTTGTCACACTATGAATATCTATCTTGGCAATGACGCTCAGCCGTCTGAAAGAAAAGCTATCGTCGCCATCGGCACTTTCGATGGCGTGCATCGCGGCCATCAGCTTGTATTGCGAAGAGTGGTGGACTGGGCTAAAGACGCGGGCGGCGCGCCCGCCGGTGTGCTCACTTTCCGCGAACATCCTCACAAGACGCTGAAAGACCACGCGCCTGATATGCTCACTTCGCTGGAACATCGCCTGACGCTTTTTGAGCGCGAGCATATTACGTTCGTCTGGGCATTGGACTTCACGCCGGAATTATCCAAGCTCAACGCGAGCCAGTTTGCTAAAAAGTTTCTAATCAGCAAACTGGCTGCGCAAGGTTTGGCGCTGGGCTTCGATTCGCAATTCGGTTGCGACCGGATCGGCAAGGATTCTCCAGAGCTGAAACGGTTGGCTCGATCATTGAGTTTGAGTGTGCGCAGCGTCGAGCCGGCGATGACGCCGGACGGCGAGATCATCTCCAGCACGCGTATTCGCGATGCGATCTTTGAAGGCCGTCTGCGCGATGCCGAGATATTATTAGGTCGTCACGTCTCGGTTTACGGCACGGTCGCACCGGGCGACGCGCGCGGGCGGCGACTGGGCTATCACACTGCCAACCTGAACCTCGACCGCGAAGTGCGTCCGCCATTTGGCGTATATGCGACAGTAGCCATCGTCGCCGGAAAACGTTATCGCTCCGTAACGAACGTCGGTTATCGGCCCACAATCACGCAGCATCTGCCACCCGACATAAAACCCGATTTGCTGATCGAAACTCATCTTTTTGATTTTGCGGGCGATCTGTACGACAAGAAGATGGAAGTATTCTTCATCGAAAAACTGCGTGACGAGCGCCGTTTTTCGGACGTGACGGCGCTGGTTGAGCAGATCAAAAAAGATGAAGCCAAAGCGCGCGCGATACTCGAAGCGCAATCAAAGTGGTGAAGCATGAGCCACCATCCAGAAGCGCGGAAGCCAAATATCGTCACGTCCTCTTCATCGTTATTCTTCACGCTGTCGAAATTGAAGATGAGTCGTAGGCGGATTAGGATTCAGCGCTTCGCGTGGCGCAAATGTTGGCATGGTGCCCTTGCCGTCTGGCGTTTTAGGATGTAGCGACAGATCTTGCAATAGTTTTTTGCTGATTTCTTCAGCTTCACTGGGCGTACTGATCTCGCTGCACCTTCCCGTCGCTCATTACGACTGGAATGTTGGCTGAACGGGGATTGATGGCTGAGTTCTCTTGAAGAATTCGTAGTGTCACAGTGCGGTCCGAGTTGATGTTTGGAGTAATTAAGAGTGTCGTGCCGACAGGTCTGAACTCGACGGTGGTATTCGGCGCGCTCGAGCCTCTTGCAAAACCTAAAGAAAAGACACTGTAGTAGTGAAGTCGGGAATTCCCCCCCCCTTAAAAAGGGGGGGGGGAAACAGATATTGGGCCGATTTCCGTGCTACAGTGTCAAAGAAAATCATTATGCTCGCCAGATTTTTGAGTTTTTACTTTGAAAAACTCAATGTTCTCGCCTAATTGTTAGTTTCATATC
>JAZDLP010000156.1:0-2283 GCA_043801885.1 Planctomycetota bacterium
CGGCAATTGTCAAATTTGCCATATTTTAACTCGTTTTGCCGTGTTTTGAATCACTTTACTGCGATTAAGTGTAATCATCGGCATGGAGATATTCGCGTTTTGATCGATTACGAAACAGAAACTATATATGATATTATGCGATTTTTTCTGTTACACCCGCGCGACCAACTGGTTGCGATCATGAATCGCATCTACCAAAACGGCATGACCACGCTCTCTGGTGGCAATTTGTCGGTCAAAGATAAGAACTGTGATATCTGGATCACACCCGCCGGTGTGGATAAGGGCAATCTGATTCCCAATGACATCATGCAAGCGCAAGCCGATGGCGCCGTGAAAGGGCCGCATAAACTCTCTTCGGAATATCCCTTTCATCGCGCTATCTATGCTTGCCGACCGGATCTAAACGCCATCGTCCATGCTCATCCGTCGGCTCTGGTTTCTTTCAGCATCGCCCGGAATATCCCTCAAACCAACATCATTCCGCAGACGCAGCGCGTATGCGGACCGGTCGGTTACGCGCGATATGCGTTGCCCGGCAGCGAACAGTTGGGGGCAAATATTGCGGACGCCTTTGCTAAGGGTCCTAATGTCGTTTTACTGGAAAACCACGGCATTGTCGCCGGCGGCCCAGATTTGATCACGGCATATCAACGTTTGGAGACTCTTGACTTCTGCGCGCGCACACTGTTGAAGGCGCAGAGGCTGGGTCGGATCAACACTTTGACCAAGGCGCAGTTGGCGTCGTTCGATGAGCAAGACAAACTGCTGCCGGAGTTCACGCCAGTCCGCCACGATAACAGAGAACGCGAGTTGCGTCGGCAGATTGTGGAGATCGTACAGCGCGCCTGCGCTCGCCATCTGATGATCAGCACAAAAGGCGTAGTCTCAGCGCGCGTTGCTGATCGCAGTTTTTTGATTACTCCCACAGGACTGGATCGAGGCAGTCTCAATATCGAAGACATCGTTCTGATTCAGGATAGTCAACGGGAGCGAGGCAAGCGGCCTAGTCGGTCGACGCAGTTGCATGCCGCCATCTACGCCACGCACTCCGACATTCACAGTGTGATCACAGCTCAACCACCCAACGTAACCGCCTACGCGATTGTCGAACGGAAATTTGACACCCGGATCATCCCCGAGAGTTACATTCTGCTGCGTGATGTTGCGAAAGCGCCTTATGAGACGCAGTTCCAAAATCCACAACAGATCGCCGATGCCGTATCGGAGGAGGCGCCAGCGCTGTTGATCCAAAACGACGCCATTCTGACCGTCGGACGCACGATTCTACAGGCCTTCGACCGCTTGGAGGTAGCCGAGTTTACAGCTCGTTCGCTGATCGAAACCGCGTCTCTCGGAGAACAAACATCTCTTGGCGACGCGGAAATTGACGACCTGAAACGAGCTTTTCTGGATTAGGGTGTACGAAGAAATGAAACCACAGATGAACGCAGATGAACACAGATTTGGTTATTAGTCGTGGCCTAATCCGCTCACTCACCGCAAAACGGATTGCTAGCTTTTTCTTCGCCGATCGTCGTGTCTGGGCCGTGGCCGGGGTGGACGATGGTCTCGGCGGGGAGCGTGAAGAGCTTCTTGCGAATATTGGCTACCAGAATTTTTTCGCCCGCACCACCGGGCAGATCCGTGCGGCCAATGCTGCCGGAGAATAGAATGTCGCCACAGAATAAATGCGGCGACTGATTCTCGTCAGCCTCCACAAAGTACGCCGTGCCGCCAGGCGAATGACCCGGCACGTGGATGGCGCGCACGGTCAGTCCGGCAATTTTGATTTCATCGCCGTCATGCACCAGATGGTCCGCTTCGGGCGCGGTAATGTTGGCGCCTAGAAAATAGCTGAGATTCAGTGTGGACTGCCGCAACCATTTCGCCTCCGCCTCCGGCACATATAGCGCGGCTGCCGGATAGAGCGCTTTCAAATCCGTCAGCGCTCCAAGATGGTCGCCGTGACAATGAGTTTGAAGAAACGCTACGGGTATTAAGCTGCGTTTTTTCAGCTCATCATTAATACGCTCGGCTTCCGCGCCGGCATCAAAAATCACTGTTTCGTTTTGGTCCGACTGCCAGAGCAGATAGCAGTTTTCCTGCAAGTCTCCGGTGACGATACGCAAGATCTTAATGGCCATTGAATAACCTCGTTCCTACTATGGTGGTCAGTGGTTACTTTTGTCGTTACTCACATCGTAACCGTTCATGTCGGCGGGAGTGTTTTTTCAGTTAGCCGCACAGGCAACTCTTGGCCGCACAACGCACTATACGGTT
>JAZDLP010000189.1:0-2846 GCA_043801885.1 Planctomycetota bacterium
CGAGTCAACTATGCAGGATGATAATAAGTCTTCGCCGGCGTTCATGGTTAGCGCGGCGTCGCGTGTAAAGTTCGAGAGTCGCACACGAACCACTTTGCCCGGCGACGTCTTGGTTCCGAAATAAGCATAACCTTTGGCCGAGTCAACCGCGCTCGCGCCGATGCTGTCTTCACCCGGATTGAAGGTCAATGTTCCGATCTTGGTGAAGTCTTTGAGCCGAACTTTGACCACTTTGCCCGGTGATGTCTGCAGGCCGAAGTACGCGAAGCCTCTGGCCGAATCGCTCGTCGCCGAAAATATCCGATTTTCGCCGTCGGCCAGAGTCATCGCGCTCACGCGCGTGAAGTCTGAGAGTTTGATTTTGACAATGCGGCCGGGACTGGTGAGCGTTCCGAAGTAAGCAAAGCTTTTGGCGGAGTCGCTCACTGCCGAGTAGAGCTGATCTTCGCCGGGTTCCAACGTCAACGCGCCCACGCGAGTAAAGTCAGAGAGTCTGATTTTCACAATGCGGCCGGGGTTAGTGCGCGTGCCGACGTACATGTAACCTTTGGCCGAGTCCATGATCACAGCGGACGAGAGATTGTTCTCGCCGTAGTCCAGAGTCATAACGTCTATTCGCGTCAAGTCGGAGAGCCGAATCTTCACGATCCGGGCCGGTTTATTCTTGGTGCCGATGTAAAGGAATCCCGTCGTCTGATCAAGCGCCGCCATATCGTAGTATCGTTCTGGCGGGCTGCCCGTGAAGACGTCGGCGCGGCCGATGCCGCTGGGCGGGGATAGGGACAGATTGTTAAAACAAATTGTTGATTTTAGATTGTTGATTGTTGATTGAACGTCGCCGTCAGTGAGAGCGATGTCGCCGCAGCCTTTGTATTCTACTGTGTTGGGTGTATTTGTTGTGGTATCGAGCTGGCCGGCGCCAGTGAGTGGCGTACCGGTATCGGCGAGTTGTAATTTGCTGTTTGTGCCCAGACGAAAAGTACCGTTGACGAGCATTGAGCCGGTTGTCACTGTGATACCGGCGCTTTGAATGACGATGCCGGGATAATTTGCTGATATTTCGATACGCTTCACGGTCACGTTACTATCGAGAGGCAGGCGAGACGCCTGCGGTACGGACGTTGTATTATTAATGATGCAGTTACTTACTCCACCGCCATCGAAAAAAACTTTGTCTCCATTCTGAGGAATTGTAACTCCGCCAGCGCCGCCGGAAACATCCGACCATTTAGCGCTGTCGCTCCAGTTACTTACCCCCCCCCCCCCCGTACCGACCCAGTAGCGTTCCGCAGCTTGAGCCGCCGGCGACAGACAACATAACACGCCCAGTGCCAGCGTCGCCGCTACAATTCGTCCAAGTCTGACATGTCGTAAATTCATCGTACATCCTCCGAAAAAAAATATTTATGATTATAAAAAAACATTGCGACATATTCATTGACCAAAGAGAGTATTATGCAACGCGTCGATTGTCAATGAATTTTTGTAACCGTATACTGCACGCGTGGTATAGCATGCTCGGTTTCCCATAGGGATGCGTTTGAACTTTGCATCTTACTCGCGCCAATAAAACTCGCCCTTGTAGATCGTGTCCACGGCCCCTTCCAGAAACGGCGCGCTGACATCGTCGTTCTGTTGTTCGAAGTAAATGGTGAGTATCGCCTGGCTTTGTGTGAGAACTTTCACCGGCGACCGGTAACCGTGCACTAGGCTGGCGATGATCGCGGTCGCGGTCGCTCCCGTCCCGCAAGCAAATGTTTCGTCCTCCACGCCGCGTTCGTAGGTGCGAATACGGAGCGTATCGTTGCCCAACAGTTGCGCAAAATTCACGTTACTGCCCTTTGGCTTGAAAATCTCGTGATAACGGATACACGCGCCCATTTTGCGCGTGTCCACTTTGGTCACATCCGGCACGAACAAGACGGCATGCGGCACACCGGTATTGATGAAGTACAGATCGTATTTTTGGCCGAGCACGTTCACATCTTTTTTAAGCTCCATACGGGATGGCGGCGAGAGCTGCACTTTGGCTGACAGGCCGTCGGTCGCTACGACGGCTGCGAGCGACCCGGCGATCGTTTCGATGCGTTGTTTTTCCTTCGCGACGTTGATCTGGCAGGCAAAGACGGCGATACAGCGCGACCCGTTGCCGCACATCTCCGCTTCCGAACCATCGGCGTTGAAGATGCGCATGCGATAATCATGACCGGACACTAACGCTTTCTCGATTAGAATAATTCCATCCGCGCCGACGGATATATGTTGCGGGCAGGCGACTTGAGCAAGCTTTGCCGCCTCGCCCTCATGCAACAGACCTTCCCGATTATCCACCAGTATGAAGTCGTTGCCGGAGCCGGACATTTTGGTGAACGGAATGATGCGCATGGTTACCAAATTCTGGAACATCCGTTGAAAAACAATCGCTAATAATATACACTACCAGTGGATACTATTAGGAGAAAGCCATGAAAGCAATGCACATAAGAAAGCTCCTTGCTGAAGGGTATGTTGAGATGGCGGGAGAAGCGCTTAAGGTTACGGAAGCTTTCGCCACTCTTGATGACGAGGCAATGAAGCATGTCAATTAAAAAGGTAACCGTTCAGCCTATACGTCAGATGTGTAAGAAAGGGGATAAGGAGATAATGGGGATGTGTAGATAATGGAATATCCAGAAAACTTGGTTGCCGAGAAAATAATTTAATGAATCAGCATGGTTCAAATACGCAAGCGTCAGGGTAACACTTTTAGAAATTGAAATTAAGACTGCGCCTACGCTGACACTTCGTAGTCAAAGCCTCTATATCAAAAAGAAGTATGCCACTCGTTTTGAAAAGTGTTACCTTGA
>JAZDLP010000210.1:0-13760 GCA_043801885.1 Planctomycetota bacterium
CCTTCTTTCTCCTGATGCTTCAGTGGCCGCCTTTTCGACGCTTCCCACCGTCAGGATAGCTACTCGGCTCTTGCAGTCCGAACCGAGACGGGTCTTCCACCCGCTGGATGGATGCGCTATCATGGCGCACTGGTTCAAATATATCAGATGCAGGGCAACGCATTCTCGATCCACCGACAGCAAGGAGGAAACATGAACAGGGGTCTGAATGATTCGACATCCGTGGGCCGTTGCGGACATTTCACCGGTAAAACGGGCAAACGCACCATGGCGCACAATACCTGCGTGATCCATGGGGTTACGCTTTATTCGCATGGAATCTCCGCACGTATCATCGGCGAGCCGTTTGTGGGGCCGGACACCCGGTTTCGGGTAACACACGAATCCTGGACAGGCAGAACCATCGAGATGACCGCAGACGGAAGCAGTGTTACCGTGGATTTGCGGCTCACCCTGCCTGGCCCCTTGTTCACGACCAGGGGACTGCAGTTCGGGTTCGACTGGGCTGTCGGTTCGAGCGTGGTTGACATGGAATCCCTGCCAGATGGCCGCTGTCTCAAAGCATTTGGCATTATCGCCCGTCCACCGCGTATCCTGCTTCTGAAGCACGATCATACGCCATGCCTGGTGGTTACAAGCCGGCAGCCGCGCTCACTCGAGATAATCACCAACGAACACTGGTGGTTCACGTTTGATCGCCCAGGCGGCCGCGTCATGATCGTGCCGCTCCTGAAATCATGCGACGCGCCGCGTACGCGCGCATCAGCGGCGCTGTGGCTCAAACTCGTTGATTCGCCGCCTGTGCGCATTGAGGAGCGCTATACGGTCGCGGATGATGCGGTCACGATCACGATCACGGGCACAGCCCGCCTTGCAGGGGGAGGGCTTGCGCCATTGTGTCCACTGCCGCCCATGGCCGCAATTCTCGGTACGCAGGTCGGGAACGGTCGGGCCCGGCGCGCGCTCCAGATCATGGACCGCGGCACCACGCTCCTTCATACACTAACCGGACCGTACATGGTGCTGCGCGGCTCATCATACCAGCGGATGATACGCCTTGACTGGACCAGGACGCGCATGTTTGCGACGCGCAAGGTCACCGGCAGACTGACGCCACTGCCACGCGAGCTCGTGTATGCCGGCGACATGACTTGGGATGAAGGTTCGCCCATGGATCAGCTTATGAGCTTGCGCGTGTGGGCGCCACTGTGCGATATCGTGCCCCGGCATGTGTGGCAGGCGGTCAAGCGGCGTGTGCGTATTCCTGCGGCAAAAGCGTTCCGCAAGAGTATTGCATACTACAAGGAACCGGCAAACGGCAGAGTGTGGGCCAAGGACAAAGCTCTTTTCGAAGAAAGTGGCGAGGTATCATATGACACGGACTGGTACAACGGTCTCTCCTTGTCCGGCCTTGCGCGCTCTGCATTCTGCGCGGACCAGTCAGTGGCCCGTGATGCGCGGCGGCTTGCGGCTGCTGTGCGCGGGGAACGCGCGAGCTTCCTTGCGTATTACGAGATATACAACGACTGGGCGATGGATGCGTCATGGACAGACACGCGCGGCGAGTTGTTGGATTACGACTGCGCCCACAGCGGACTTGATGGGATTCTCGGCGAAGCCCGTATCCGTGAGATGGAGGGTGACAACGCCGGTCGCGACTGGTGTCTTTACCTCGCCGGCAGGTTTGCGGTGAACTTCCTTGCTTCGTACGACATGGCTGTGTGGCACATGGATCTTGGCACCCTTATCAATCCCGACCATGACTTGATCGAGAACAAGAATGATGCATATGGGCTCAGATTCTACAGGGAACGGTGGGGCGCCTATGTGCAGACCAGGCAAACCAAGTTCTGTGTCACGCCGGCGCCGGAATTTCCCGAATACTGCATGCTCCTGAAAATGTACGGCCCAGGCCGGCTTATGAAGCGGTTGGCCGACAATTGGAGGGAAAAGTGCCCGGACCGTTACAGCGACTGGCTCGCTTATTACGTAGGCCGGGATATTGCCCGCAAGATCAGGTCAGGCCGCGAGGACGCCACGTCCTATCAGGAGGCCCGGGAACAGGCTGCTGTGTTCTACCCGGTGGCGCACGAAACTGCCTTGCGCCTTTTTGTGCTTGATGAGGACCCGGATAAAGTAGAAGCCATGTATAAGATTCCCATGCCGCTTTCCGAGCAAGTTCTATGCAGGTGCGGCGCACGGATTGCCATGGTGCCGTAATTGTTAAGTGAAGTCAGGCAATACTTTAACCGAATAAGACTCCGCCGTAAGTTCATTTGTGCATGATGACATACTGTTGAAATACTATATTTTTAACGTCTTTTCTTGCAGCATAAAAAGCTTCTTGCGTTGCGTCGTAGTGGCATCTTTATAACCGAGCAGATGCAGAAACCCATGAACGCAATAGCGGTATAACTCTTGTTCCATATTCAGTTTGCGCGCGGCGGCTTCACGCGCCGCAGTCTCGAAACTGACGACGATCTCGCCCAAATGATACGCACGTCGCTCAATGTCAATCTCTCCCATCGGAAACGCCAGAACATCTGTCGGGCCGCGTGTTTTTAGATGCGAAACATTGAGCGCCGCGATCTCTTTATCATCAACGATAAGCACGTCTACAGCCACGCGTGTCTGGCCTTGAAACTCATCGGGACAGCGGCGGTTCGGGATTAGATTCCAAGCCTGCTTAAAAAGTTGCAGTAGTTTTGCGCGTGTGAGCTTTTTTGGCGCGGTTGAGCGACGAGTCAGCGTAATCTGAAATAGTACCGCTCGCGACCGACTCGACTGGTGACACAAGCAAGAATCCGATGTGTGACACGAGCAGTGGTCGTTTGCTGCCCGCGCGATTCGTCGGATTGAAGTGGCTGAACGATGGCGACATTTTTGTTTCATATCTGATCTTTCTGGCCGGGATAAGGAATTCGCGAATGGAATCGCGTCACCAGTACTCGCAGAAATGCCGCTTCAATTTTTGCCAGATCAGCAAAAGTCATATCGCATTCATCCAGTTGACCGTCCAGCATCTTCTCCATAATCAATTCATGCGCGAAACTGCGCAAACGAGCGGCGCTGGGATTGTTTAGTGTGCGCGTTGCCGCTTCGACGGTGTCGGCGAGCATGGCGATCGCCGTCTCACGACTTTGCGGCTTAGGACCCGGGTAGCGGAAGAAAGCTTCTTGTACGGTCTCCGATGTCGAACTATTGGCGTTCGCGGCATCCGTCACCGATGCCGCGTCTTTTTTGGCCGAATGATAGAAATAGCTGACCAGCGTCGTGCCATGGTGCTCCGGAATAAAAGCGACGAGCCGCTGCGGCAGGCCATACTCGTATGCAAGTTCAAGACCATCCTTGACATGCGCTGTAATCAGCAACGCGCTGACCGAAGGTCGCAGCCGCCGATGTCGTTCCTCAGCCGACATCTGATTTTCAATGAAATATTCCGGTTTTAGAGTCTTGCCAAAGTCGTGGTAAAGCATACCCACGCTGACCAAACGCGTGTTCGCGCCGATAGATTCCGCGGCGGGTTCAGCCAAATTACGCGCCATTAGCGTATGCGCGAAAGTTCCGGGCGATTCAAGCTGAATGCGGCGCAACGCAGGTTGATTCAGGTCGGCCAGTTCGAACAGTCGTATATTGGTCAAGATGCCAAACAGCGATTCGACGACCGGCAGCGAACCAAGCACTAGCAAGCCGCAAAGCGGGCCATTGATCAGAGCCAGCATCGCATCGGTTGTGATCGGAACGCTCCCGCGGCTGCCGCCTAGCAGCGACATTCCCGCGGCCAGCACAAACTGCAACAAACCGCCACCAACAGAATACTTCAATAAATCCCAGCGATGCCGCAATCGCGCCGCCGGCAATGCTGCGCTCACCCCGCCCACAAACATCACTATGGTCAAAATCGGCACAGTTCCTTCCAACGGAACCGCTTCCCAGTGAATCTCCGCAATGGCCGAGAGCAGGCATAGCCCTAGTAGCGTCAGCAGCGCCACGATTTGCCCGAACGCCAGTGACGCCACCATACCGACGAAGATGCAGGGCGCCAGCGCCATGCTGTATCCGGCCAACAGCAGCGCCTTAACACCAGCCAGCGCCGCCAAAACAAGCAATCCCAACATCACTAACGCTCGCCGACGTCGGAAGATCGCCTCTTCTACACGACTGATGATAAAAATAAACGTCAACAGCATGGCCAGCGCCAGGACGGCCAGCCCGATCCAGTGTTCCATGCGCGTTCGAAATGGCAGACTTCGCTTGTAGGCCGCCCACTCATGATGCAGCTTGTCCAGCTCGGATCGGCCGATCAATAAACCTTTGCTCAGGAGGATATCGTTCTTTCGAATCTGAACATCCCCATTGCCAACCAATTCCTTGGCGCGTTCAATCTGCAAGCAAGTCTGTTCTTTGTCGAGAATCAGGTTGTTTGTCAGATGCGCAGTGAAGTAAGCGATCAGTTGCCGCTCCAGATCCCTGGGCAGCCCTTCGCGCCAACCGGCTCGTTCCAGTTCGTAAATCGCGTGTGGCACATCAATTAACTTTTGTTCGATCGAGATACGCTCTTCCTTGAGTTCGCCATTCCGTCGAGAGAGCCGGATAATTTCGCGTAGTTCGCCGGGCTTGTTGCGTTCGATTATTAAATCTTCGGAACTGAGGACGCCATTGTCAGCCAACGTTTTCAATGACCAACGAATTTTCTCCAGCAACATCGTACTGAGTAATTTGCGTCGGCTACCCAACAGGACGTTATACTTATAAATATCCTCAACCAACTGCGCGTCTTTGGGGAATCGCGCGGCGCGATCACGCGCATCGCTGGCGCTGTGAGCGACCTCTACGATGCTGATCAACTCCGTCAAATCGCGGAGAATACCGTCGCTCCAGTCTGGCGCTTCGCTGTACACGCGCCGTGCTCGTCGCGCGGCTTCGTCGCGCAGGGTGCGCAGTTCGTTGGGATCGTTGTACTGAAAATCCAAACGGGCGCGAAACTCGGCAGGAATTTTATCTTTTTCTTTATAGACCGGCGGCAGAACGCCATAGTCAAGAATGAATGCGACTGTGGCGATTAGGAAGATAATGAACAGTATTCCCAGCGGCCCAATCTTTTCTTCGGTCAATAGTGAGCCGTTGCCAAGCTCTTCGTGGTCACGGATTTTCAGCGCGTGACTCGAGGTAGACATGAGCCCTGAGCGACTGTGTCTGGAATGGCTGCGCCCCGAAAGATAATCGGTGATCGCCACTATTATTCCCTTTAAAGATAGTGGCTAGGACTAGTGGCTAGTGACTAGTGGATGGTAACCACCGACCACAAGCCACTAACCACAAGCCACAAGCTACCAGCCACTACATCATAGCTGAAATCAGAAAATAAGCAACGGGACCGGCCACCATCAGACTATCCACAACGTCTAGGACACCGCCATAACCAGGCACAATGCATCCTGCATCTTTTGTGCCGGCGCTGCGTTTAAGCAAACTCTCGGTTAGATCTCCCATCATGCCGGCAAACCCAATACAAAACCCCAAAATGCAAGATTTTACGATACCAAATGAAGTCAAGACGCCGATCACTGGCCACCAGAGGAACACACTGGTCAGAACGCTCCCAACCAGCCCCGCGATCACGCCTTCCACCGTCTTGCCTGGCGAGAGCAAAGGAAACGCTTTGTGACGTCCAAGCATTCTTCCGACCAGGTATGCCCAAACATCGCAACCCTTTGCCAGCGCAATGGTTGCTATTACCATTTTGTGCCCAAAAAGGTTCCATTGGTCAACGGGCCCGCCGAGCAATCCAGTTTGCTCATTCAGGTGTCTGAGATTCAGCACAAAGGATGGCAGGAAGTAAATGTACATCAACCCCAAACACGTAACCGCCACGCCTCCCAGCGAGGCGCTGAATTCGCGCCGTCGTGCGGTCAAAAAGAAGGCGCCCAGCACGGCAATCGCCAACGCGCCCTTCGCCAAGTTATCGGCGTTCTTAAGAGCTTCTGGAGTGCCATCTGGCGGAGTCGTCAAGCACATGGTCCAGTAGTGCACTATGATCAGAGCACAGCCACTAAAGGTGCCCCAGATTGAAAAGGTCTGATGGCCAGTGGCTCGACACATTCGCCAGAATTCACGAAAACCAAGAAATGCAAACAGCAGGAAAAGCGCGTGCAGCATAATGCTGTCACGGAAATACTCCAGGTCCAGCCATAAACAACTGACCAACATGGCCAACATGCAGATGGTGGCGAAAATTCGCTTTCCTATCATATATGATTGCGGCGCCTTAAATTTAAGTAACCGTGTAGCGAAACTACGCCTCAAACCAACAAGCGAGACTATCTTGAAGCACAGGAAATTCAATCGGGTTTAGAAGATTAAGAGGATAGCTTTGATTGCGAATTGAAGAACTAATCTATCTCGAAGTATAGAAATTTCGGCACTGGTTCAAATATGCCAGATGCAGGGCAACACTTTTGGGCAACTGTAGAGGTTATGTTACCAAAGTAGCCGTATTAGTCAACTTCGTCGCGCGTGCTGCTTGCGCTTCAGCCAGGCGGGCGTCAATGAAATTCTTAAGTAGATCGTAATCACTAATTGACGTGTTGATAAATCGCACTCCGAGTTCAGGCTGTCCTTCCGCCGAGTCCGCAATGCGTACGACTTGGCACTCGCCCATCAGATTGACCAGCGCTGGCAAATCCACAAACATGAACTTGATCACAAACTTCGAGAGCGGCAGACAATTTTTAGGTAATTTTAAATTCGTCAGCAATGCGCCGCCTACACCGATGTTGCGCGCAATGGCAGTGCCTTTATCGAATATTTTGCGATTCTTTTCATTGATAATCTCGATCATGCATTTAATGTTGGTTTCGGTGCGTCCGTATTCACGCTTGAAAGGCCGACGGATAGTTGTGAAATCGTATCCCATCTTCTCGGCTGTCGTAAAAATCAGCTCGCGAGTCGCTTCGCTGGCGGAATACTTCGGATCCCGATTTAGAATTTTGGTGATAGTCGTCCGAGAAAACCCAAGCGCGTCGGCGATTGCTTGTTGACTAACGGCCATATTCGTTCCCTCTACGGTAACGTTGCCGGCGACGTCTGGCTCATAATTTCCACTCGCGGCTCAGGTGCAGCTTCTTCTTTAGCTACTGTCGGTTTAAGAGCATGCGGTTCTGTCGTCGCAGAGGCGACTTTTTTCGCGGGCGCGGGATGCGTCGGAGCTTGCGTCTCTACGCGCGCAGAGTTTGGTGGCGTTGGTGTTGGAGTCGGTGGCGCAATCACTGTTTTCACTGATTTGATCTTCAAAGTTTGACCTTGCCGCAAACGACTTGGGTCGGACAATTGTTCGCGATTCCATTCGTACAAGTCACGCCACTTTCGACCATCGTTGAATAATTTGCGTGCGATCCGTTCCAGCGTATCGCCGTTTTGAACGACATATTCACTCGCATCGGCCGCTGGGACCTCTGATTTGGTCTGAAGAGCGCCTGAACCGGCGATGATCTTCGGCTTCAACGGTTCAGTAGACTTTAGATGCGCTTCCGGCGCGGCAGACAAGGCGTTGGGGATTTTTAACATCATCCCGACGCGCAGCCGATTCGGATCGGAGAGTGATTCTTTGTTGGCCTCAAGAATAGCTTTCACATTGCCTTTGCCCGGCAACATTTCGTTGGCGATGCGAGTCAGCGTATCACCGCTCTTGACAACATATTCAGTCGTCGCCGACACAATCGACTTGTCTGACGGCGTTGGTTTTTCGGATTTTGCAATGGGTGGATTAATCGGATTAATCGAACTGATCGCCGTATTCAATTGATTGGACGACGGGAGATTAGGCACTTCTATAATCGGCCCGATTGATCGCTGACCAGTGGCGCGCGATGGATTCTGAGCAATAGGGATGTTCGTGTTTCCGGTCGACGTCAAAGCAGTTGGAGGCATTCCTGTCTCGCCGCCTAGATCCAGATTGATCTCCGGACTAATTTCTGCAACTTTCGTTTTGCTGATTTCTCCGGACTTCTTTTTTGGACCACTGTCGTACACCAAACCAATGACCACAACCATTAGTAAGAAAAGTGTCAACAAACCCCATTTAAATTCGCGAAAAATCTTGGCGGTGCCTCCACTGAGAGATGTCGAGCGACCTATGTTGGCGGTTTGGCCAACAGCGCTGACTTCCGATGAGTTGACTTTGTCAGAAGAGCCAACTGGCGAAGCGCTAGAATTACTCACAATGTATTCCTTTCAAAAAAGCAGCTACGGATGCGACACATTCGGCAGCTACGACCATGCTGACTGGTTCTGCGGATATAACCGCTCTTAACTTTTATCGTATAATAACGAGACAAACTGAAGTTAAATCTGGCGTTAACAATGCAAATCTTCGCGCTTTTACGCTTTTATTTAGCGCACACAGAACATAACGGCAACACTTCGTCATCAGTAAATGTAACCGCGAATATGCTCGCGCCGCACATCGAGCAGCGCATTGGTTCCAATGCCGTGAGCACGGGATTCCAGTAGAGGGTATGCAGTTTGCGCGCTTGTTTGCGAAAGATTTCACATTGCACAGCCAACACAGGAAGTTCCAAACGAATGAGTGTTAGAGGCGCAAGCATGACGCGCAGAACGTAACGCTCTTCCAATTCGCTGATTTTTCGCCGCAGTTCCAATTCCACAGCGCGACGCTTGTTTTCAAGCTTCTTTTGTTCGTCGTCATCTCGCGGCCAGGAGTCTTTTGTCTCTTTTAACAAAGCGTTGTAGTACTCGCGCAAACGCTTGTGATCGCGGGCCAGACGCGATTCCAGTCGCGCAATGAATGGCGCCGCGCGCGTTTCGACATGCGCCGCGGCGCGACGGCGCGCAAGCGACAGAGTATCCGGAATGCCATTCACAGCGGGCGTATATGGTTGCGCGGCATCCAGTCCCAGCGCATCGGGCATGGCAATTTCCGCTCCGGATGTGGCGTTCAGAGTGAATTGAATCAAGTCTTCCCAAGTGTCTTCCGAGTTGAGCGTGGCTAGAAAACTCCAGGCGTGATACTCCATCCGCAACGCTTCGGTTTCTTTGACTTTCACTTTCACATTCATCCAAGTGAAGGCGCGCGAGACGGGTTCGTCCATCGTGGACTTTTTGAGATACATTTCAGGAATTTGAAGCAACCCTACGCGCGCTTCGGTTTCCACCAAGGGCGCAATGCGCTCGAGATAATCTGTCGCCAGATTAACGCACAACCCGGCGTTCTCGATGTTGTGAGACAACCGAAGCAATTCCGCGTTCTCAAACCGAGCGGCCAAATCAGGTGGCAACATTGCCCAACCTTCATCGGCTTCCGCCGGCCACTCTACCAACGCGCCACGCCGCTCCAACGCTGTCTTCGTAAAATCACGCAAGCGGTCTTGCAGTTCTACGCTCATTCAAAATCATCTCCAAAGAGCGCCTCGTCTAATTCCTTCGATTTGACGTACTCCTCCTGCGCCTGAAGCAGCGATTCGCCAAGTTTATCAAATTCGCTATCCAGAGCGGCGCCATCCTGAGAGCGCAGCCAGAGATTCAGCACCAGCGACTCGAACTCTTCGCCGCCCTCCAAGTTGCCCAATATCGAGCTCACTTCGCCAACTACCAGCTCGAACATCCGGATTTTGTCGCCCAACAGCCGCAGAATGCGCGCTTCCAGCGAACCATGCGTGCATAGATTGAATACAAACACTTCGCGCGTCTGGCCGAAGCGATGTACGCGTCCGATGCGTTGTTCGATCCGCATCGGGTTCCACGGCAGATCGAAATTAATGAGCGTATTGCAGAACTGTAAATTGTGGCCTTCGCCGCCGGATTCCGAACAGAGCATCACCGGCATATCTGTCCGAAAACGCTTAACCGCCTGCGCTTTCTGCGCGATGCTTTCGGCCCCGGAAAAAACCACAAAGGGCACGCCGGTCTCGGCCAGCACCGTTTGCAGCCGCGTCAGCGTCGCGCGAAAGTTGGCGAAGACCAGCGTCTTCGATTTCTCGTTCTTTCGCAGAAGTTCGAGAAGTTTCTCCTCTTTCGCTGAACGACCTACAGCGCGCGCCAGTTCCAGCAGCGGCAACACGCGCGAATCTTTGCCGGACAAATCCTCCAACATCGGTCGGAGCGCGGCGGGATGACTCCCCGCCGCCAACAGCAGCGTGTTGACCTGCATCCGCGTCAGTGGCGGCAAAGTGGGATCACCGGCGATCACGTTGTCCATGTCCGTAGAAGACTCTTCAGTTTTTGAGAAAAGTCCCGCTTCTTGAGCTTCATCAAAATTTGTTGTCTCGGACGCAGCTTCGCCATCGGCGACCGCCGCCGAACGAACACAGCGCCAACGTAGATATGCATCCAGAAGCTGGTAAAGCTTCGCTTCGGCGGCATCCGATGTCACTGTAAAAGTCTGAGCGTAGCGCGGCGGCAGATTAATGTGCACCAAGCTGCGCGTATTGCGAATCATCACCTCGCCCAACAACCCGCGCAGCCGCTCGCGGTTGCGCGGATCGCGCGGATTGCCGCGACGCACATAATGCTTCTTGAAGTCGCTTTCGGTCTTGAGATGGCCGGGTTCCAGCAGCGTCAGCAGATTGTATAGTTCGACCAGATCGTTCTGCACCGGAGTAGCAGTCAGCAGAAATAAATGACGCCGTTTCAGCGCATTAACCAATTGCCAGTTACGCGTCTGCCGGTTCTTACAATGATGCGCTTCATCTACGATCACCAAGTCCCAGGCGCAAGCGGTGATTGCCTCGAAATGCTTGCGACTTTTGGCCAACGAAATGGAAGAGAGAACAAGATTATTCTCTGCCCAGAAATTCATATTCGGCGCGGTCGCGATAGCAAATTCGATGCTAAATTTTGAGCGCAGTTCCTCGCTCCACTGCGCCACCAGTGGCGCCGGCACGAGAATCAGCGCGCGTTTGACCAGACCGCGCAAGAGATATTCGCGCAACAGCAGACACGCCTCGATCGTCTTGCCCAGGCCGACTTCATCCGCCAGCAATACTCGTCCGCGAAAATGGCGCAAGACTTTCCGAACAGTTTCGATTTGGTGCGGCAGATGTTCGACGCCATTTAAGCCCTGCAGACAGAGCAGCTCTTCAAAACCGCGCAACAACCGCAGTCGGGCATGCTCTAATCGCAGGCGCAAACCCACTGTGTCGGACGAACCGTCTGTCGTAACGAAGTCGCTGAAGTTGGCGATAACCGGAATGCCACCTGGAGTGCGAACCGTATTCGCGCCTGTCCTGCCGCAAATAGCCGCCGTCAGCCAGCCCATGTTGGTCTCTGTCTGATTTCTGCGCACTTGCCGATATGAGCCATTATTGAGTCCAGCGCATCTAAAAAGACGAGTGGTGAAGCGCGAATACGGGGACGTACACCACAATGATCATGGCATTAACTAAACTGGACTCAAGATCGAAAGTTTTCAGCGAGCGAGAATTTTCTAAACATCTTTATTATCTGCTGAATAAACAAAATTACGAAACCCCATAGACTGCAACTAATAATTTTGTCTATACTCCACCAAGAAAAAAACTCAGTTATTTTAACCCAAGGCTGAAGTACTGACCATTCGACTTTTTTACTCCAAAGCTGAAGTGCTAACCGTTCGACTGTATCTCCCAAACAAGTTATCTTTATTAGCACAATCGCTAATATGGTGTAATAATGAGTTGAAGAACATAGCATAAATTATGCTGCCGTTTCTTTTTTGATTTTCAAATAATGCTTTTGTCGATCCTGAAGTGCGTACAGATTTCCGAATGTCCAGCAATACATTCTTCGTTGCTCATTATCTCCATGATTAGAAACATACGTATCGGAATTATCAATTATTCTCAAATCAAAAGGAGGCCGTTCTTTTAATTGAATTATTTGAATTTTTTGGGATTTCGCTAACGCTTCTAATTTTTCATTCTCTTTTATCTTATAATCAGGCCCAACCAAGAATTCCACATGCATAGAAGGATATTTTGTTAATTGCTGTTCCAGAATATTCAAAACGTCTTTACTCCAATAAGAGTTATGAGCAGTGCAAGTTACTATCTTAATATCCTCTCTTGCTCTCTTAATATCTGCCAAAATCATTTCTTTGGCCTTCTGATCGTTATTCTCACCTGTAGTTCCTCCAAGGAATCGAGCAACCCAGTATTTAAATGATATTCCTAAACGCATTGTACGCTCTCCCTATTTTTATGCTTTTTGCAATTTGTCCTATCCTTTACAAACCTCTGCTAACTTTAGTACGCTCCACAACTTCCTTCAAGAGATAAAGCCTGTAGTAGTCCAACAGAATATCTCTACGAGCAAATTTGTCAACTATTTTCGCTTTCGCGTACTTTCGCTTTGGGTTACGGCTTGCCTGCGATTAGCGTTTCGCTACTCGCGACGCTGGGTGACTGCTGCAACGCGACCTGTTGAGCGTATCTGGCCTGTTCGGCTTTGCGCGCCAGTTCCGGAGCGGCCTTGCGCAGATTGATGCCTTCAATGCAGCCGTCCGCGACTTTGCTGACTACTAATTCGATCGAGCGAATAGCGTCGTCGTTCGCGGGAATCGGCAGATCTATCGCGGAAGGATCGGCGTCCGTATCGAGTATGGCGATCACCGGAATACCCAAGCGTCGCGCTTCCGCCACGGCGTTGTGTTCCAGCGTGGGATCCACGATGAACAACGCTCCCGGCCGATTATCCATGTTGCGAATGCCATCCAAATTGCGTTTGATTTTGCGTTTTTCGCGATTCAACGCGCTTTGCATTTTCTTGGAATAAGTATTAATCGAGCCGTCCTCGTCCATGGCTTCCAACTCCAATAGCCGTTTGACGCGCAGACGAATGGTGGCGAGATTCGTCAGTGTGCCGCCCAGCCAACGTTCCGCGACGTATGGCGCGCCGCAACGCTGCGCATGCATGGTGATAATCTCTCGCGCCTGGCGTTTGGTGCCGACGAATAACAGTTGCTTTCCTTCGGCGACGACTTTACGAGCGTAGTAATACGCGGCCACAATGCCGCGCACAGTCTCGCGCAGATTGATGATGTGAATTTTATTTCGCTTATCCAAAATATACGGCGCCATCTTGGGATTCCAACGACTGGTGCGATGCCCAAAATGCGCGCCCGTGGCCAACAACTCTTTAGCGCTGACGATTGACATTGTATTACGGCTCCTTACCGGGACTGTACGGCTTGCTCGACGTTTTGATCGAACAAGCGGGACAAAAATATCTCGCTTGCCTGAGCCCCTGTTGCGCGCCGTAGTTCTGATTCGGCCGGAAACCGGCGGGGGTGTTCTGTGCACAGCCCCACTTCGATCTGAACTACGAATTGCGCTTTTCCGACGACTAACGGCCATATTAACACTGGCTTTTCCCTGACCGCATTTAGAAAAAGCTAAATCATGGTAGCTGTCAGTGCGACTGGTGTCGAGTGAAACTTGCGAAAAAAATCTATATCGAAATACTGGTAACCGTGTAGGGGCGGTTCGCGAACCGCCCCTACTAACCCAAGTTTCGCAAGTGATACATGACGCCGTCACGAGTTGGCACGTGAATCGTCGTGTAACAATGATGAAGATGTGCGCATCCACTCGTTTTTCGGCATGGTTCAAATATGCAAGCGTTAGACTTATCTTCTACAGCAAACATCCTAATAATACCCCAACGCCCCTATGAACGATCTCTGAATTTCAAAATCTGTGGTGCCAACAAATATTACAAATAGTGCTTTACTTCACTATGATCAGCGATTATATTCCTTGATGCCA
>JAZDLP010000219.1:0-3630 GCA_043801885.1 Planctomycetota bacterium
GCTACCGATATCAAAAGGTTCATAGCGTTTTCGCCTAACCAATCTCGTGGATGCATCTGAATTGCTTTCTTCAGCCATTCTTCCATCTTATCATTCAACGTTCGATCATCACTGGATAATCTTCGTTCGCGCATGGCAAGCGCCAGCGTCGCATATGGCGCATACACTGAATCGGGGTATTCTTTAACAATTGTGATCAAATTATTCAAGACAGAAACTGGAGATATGATCTCATAAAGCAACACCTTTGCTTCTTCTTGCGAAAACAGGTCAAAGGCCTTGCGGTCGGCTTCGCGTGGTTTACTGACAATAAATTTCACGAAAACCGTCTTGTCAGATGGCAAAGCAACCTGCCATTCGCCTTCCGCGTCAAACAAGAACTTCCATGATATTGAACCAGGAAACCTCTGTGATGTTGAACCAGCAGGTGCGCCAAGAAGCAACCAATAAGAGCGCTGAAACGACTCTTGTGACTTCACTTTATCGGGCGCAAACACCACTTCTTCACTCTGCTCAAGAAGTGTTTCATATAACTTTATATCTGACCAAACCCCCGCTTGGGCTATGGCAAGTTTTGGCTTAATACGCTCAAGCATCTGATCGGACTTTGTTATGTTTTTCCAGATCACCTTTAATGGTACAGGCTCGTGCAACACAAATTTTTCTTGCTCTGTGTCCAGACAAATGGTTATTTCCCAGTTTGGGCAACTCACATCCGAAGCAAACCCTACAACAGTGGTCGCCACAAACATAATTATCACAACACAAAGTTTCATCCGAACGCCCTCCTCTACGGTATACTTGGCCCCTGCGCTCGCAAGAGCATGAATCGCCGCAAACTTGTTCCACTGAATGAGCCACTTGATGGATCGGTACCCGTACCACCCGCCATCAATCCTCCGTCGGTATGTCGGCCACCCAAAAGGTGACCGCATTCGTGTAACGTCGTTCGCTGCCGTCGCATTGTATATACGTCCGTAGTGCTAACCGGAAGATTTGCAGTGAAATCTCGGATTGTTTCCGTGTATATTACGCAACTTCCGCACGATTGAGGTGGTACTGTTGCACCCCAGTATGGGTTCGACCGCCCTCGCCGGTAGCCAGATGAGTTTGGATCGCCGGAACTTTCTGGAGTGGATTGATAGGCCTCCACGATTGTCGCCACCCAGAACAGGATACCGCCGCGAATGCCTTTTGTCGCTCCGCCGACCGCGTTGTTTCCCGCATTAATCGTTGCCTCGCGTGCAGCCGAGTGCAGCAAAAATGGCGCGTTAGCCGTATCAAAACTTGACAGAGCCGCCGTATTGGCCTCAATGCATGCAGCGGGCAACATATCCGCTTGGTTGAAAAGCGTCATGTCCGGAATTGCAGGTGAAACGCGAGAATCAGCCGCAGGCGCTCTATTCACTACCCGCAGATTCTGGGCGTTGTCGTCTGTTAGATACACGTAATTCGTTTTTGCAGGAGCTGCGGACGATAAGGTAAGCTTGCCTTTATCATTCGCAGTAATCGTCCCTATTCCCAGTTGAATATCATGAGCGGGATCGGTATCAACACGCTGCCAGAATTGAATCGCGCCATTTTCTAGCCGATTATCAGGACCGCTGACGGTTATGTCTGTGGTAAGCGTTGTAGTTCCCGCTCCGGCCGTAACATTTCCATCAAGCAACGACCACAGATCAGCCGGTCCCTGCCTCAAATTGACAGGGCCCATGAAGTCGCGCTCCAAGTACAACTTTCGCCAAACGGTCAACGTATCGGTTTGCCGTGAATATGTTGTGGGGTCACGCACAATGTTTCCTAGAGCGGTGTGATTAATGTATTCAATGGTTTCGCCGTCGTTAGCATTACTACTGATCTGTATAGCACGACGGATTGAAGCGCCACAGCCAACTGCGGCTCGCCAGTTATTTCCTGGAACAGGATGAGTGATGTGGAAATATGCTTTCGACACCGCAAATGGGACATTTGGCACTAGCGCGCCGACACATTCGCCCCAAGTTACGGTCGTTGGCGAATTATTGCGCAAAACAACGGTTGTGTCTGCGCCGTTCGCAACCTCTATGGAGATGTCATAAGTATCACCGGACTGACCAAACCGTCCCTGCTCATCATCAGTTCCGGTATATCCAGTTCTGTTGTCATTTGGCGCATGGCCATTTCTGTGGCCCTCGGGATCTCGGCTTGAGCTTATATCGTGAAAAGTCGTATCCGTTGAATAATGAGACACATCAAAAATAACGCCGTATAGCGGCAGATGCCAGCCGCTTCCATTAGGTATAGATGGAAGGAATTGCGTGGTAATGACTGGCTGATCACGGTTTGTTGTGTCTGTAGGCGCTATATGATCGGGGAAAACTCTCTGGCCGCCTCGTGTCTGTCCCGTCGGTGGCGCGATATCATCTAGAAGATATGTCTGTTCGTTGCCCGAGTAGTTTGACTTCCACCGCGTAATTGCGGGGTAGAATATCGTCAGTTTGACCTTTTCCTTAGCGATGATTACTCCGCCAATTTTCACCCGTAACGTTATCATACCACTGTCGCCGTACCGTAAATCTTTAAGCGCTTCAATGTATAAAATGCCGTCTTTATCGAAGTCAAAGGCATCGGCACTTGAAAATGACGCCATATAAGGTGAACCGCTAAACGCAACCAAATGATTCTTGTTAGCTTGCCAAATCCTAATTGAATCTTTCAAAGCATTGTCAATTTCCAGTTCCACTGTTCCGCCTACGTCCCAAACACTTTGCGACACTTCGTATTTGAGTGGTTCGAGATCGTCGTCTTCGTAATCAGCCGTGTCATCGCTATCAATCACTATATCGGTGCCCCCGGTATCGTGATCATTGTCATCATTTATCCATGTGTATCCGCCAAGACTTTCTTTTTTCGGACGATCTGCGTCTGTGATGTCGTCCGGCCGCGAAGCAATAGGCATACCATTGCCATCACGAGGTTTGTCGTCGGTATTTATGTTCAAGTCGCATTTCACCACATTCACCGGCTGTTCGTCTGTGATGCACCAGCGTTTGATGGGTGGGTATTCGGCGTCTTGGAGTTTGGGATCCTTGTGGTGATGATCTTGTGCGGAGATAGGGTTGGCTTTCCATTCCATCTTCTCTTCGCCCCAGACTACCAACTTCAGTTCGTCCAACTGCTTCGTCGTTTCGATCCCGTACACGTAAACTACACTGCTCGCAAACCAGCTTTTTGCGTCTGCGGATAACCCGAACGTCACCACGCGAGCGGCGGGCGTCGCTTGCGCCGTGCCATCTTCGTTGAAGCCGCTGACTTGGTAAACTGCGTTGGCTTTCTCGGCGTCTGTCTGGCCAGGCTGGCCGCGATACTCGTAGATATCGTCGGGAGACAAACTGACTATTGCCTTGTGCGTCTTCCCACCGGCGCTGGTCGCGATGGAGACGGCGACTTGCGTGCTCAGGCCCGGCGGCCCGCGTAGCGTGATGTGCACCGGCACGGGGTTCGCTTTACCGCTCGCGCCGTCGTGCTGTGTGCGCACACACGTTGCCGTCTTCGTCTGGCCCGGATTCGCCGGATCGGGCACTTGCGCTTGAACATTGTAAACGTTCGCGCCGGTGATGTCGGGGAAGCGGTCGCGCGAAGAGGTATCAC
>JAZDLP010000170.1:0-15414 GCA_043801885.1 Planctomycetota bacterium
AACAATGACCCGCAAAAAGGCTAAAATGGCGCAGTGCATGCATTGTGTTTCCTCTTGTCGTTACCCACTAGCCAGTACGATTGCGACATTCTCTATCGCCCTTACAGGGCTCTCCTCTTAAATCACCACATCTAACCCAGATCTGGCGCTCTGGGCTAAAATCTATCGCCCCTTCGGGGCTTTTGATTCCAGCGACTTCTTTTCCCATTATCGCCACAGAGTGGCGAAAGACATTAGCCTAGGGCGCCAGCCCTAGGAACATTGTCCACAAAAAACGCATAGCCCTGTTAAGGGCGACAGAGACTCTCTCATTTCATCGACTAGAAATCCGCAAAACTTGTGGGTAAAGACAAGGTGTTTCCCAGCGCACGACGGACACAAACTCGAAAGTTTAGCTTTTTTGCGGGTCATTGATAAATAATCCACAGATGAACACAGATGGACACAGCTAAACTACAGAAGAACATAAGGGAATTTTTGATTGCTGATTGAAGAAACTAGATCGCTTTTGGCGGCAATTTTTGACTTGAGTGACCAACTTTGAAATTCCTATACTAAAATAAAGAAACTGAAATTATTGTCTTCAACTACAAAAAACTCTGCGTACTCCGCGCCTTGCAGTGACCTTGTCCCTTTTCTGTTGTTTTTCTCTGTGTCCTCTGTGGCCTTTTTTTATTCTCGCGGCCCCGCTGGCATCAGCACGTACAGATAATCCTGCCCTTCCCGCAATATGCCGGGACGCTTGGCGTTTTTTAGCTCTATTCGCACCATATCCGCCGCTAGAACGCGCAACGCCTCAAGTAGATAGTTGGGATTAAACCCAATGCTTATCGTCTCGCCCTTGTAGTCCGCCTCGACCGTCACCGCCGCCTGCCCTTTATCCGGCGCTCTCGATTCCAGCAGACAGGTGCCGTCGCTGATGGTGATCTGAACGATGCGCGTCTCTTCGCTGGTCAGAAACATAATTTTACGCAGCGCCTGCAACAACGCTTCGCGCTTGAACGTAACTTCTTTGTCAGAATCCTTCGGGATAACTTGCTGATATTTTGGAAAGATGCCTTCGACGATTAAACTCGAAAGTGTTTGTGTTTTACCGCTAACCAGTATTATGCGATCTTTCACCGCCAGTTGTAGTTCTTCGTTATTTGGGACATTATCACAGAGCTTGCGAATCTCTTGCATCATTTTGATTGGGACAATTACTCCTTCTCCCAATGCGCTTTCTTCCGTGGCGCTCCCTTTGAGTTTCTTCTTGCAGTACGCCAATCTGTGACTATCGGTGGCAACAACTTCTAGCAACTTCTCCTTGCATTGCATATAAACTCCATTGATTGCGTAGCGCGCTTGTTCCTGCGCTGCGGCAAAAATGGTTCTATCAATCATCTTTGCCATCTCCACTGCCGGCACACTTAATTTGTTTTCGTCGCTCATCTTTGGTACTTCGGGAAAGTCCGATGATTCCTGTCCCATTATTTCATATCGGTCGCGTCCTACCGTCAATACTCCCTTGGCGCCAATCGTTTCCAGCGTCACAACATCTTCGACACATTCCTTCAGTAACCCCGCAAGAATTCCACACGGCACGCAAAGCGCCGCTGGTTCTTGAACCGATTCCGCTTTTAAGCGATATCTTAATCCCACCTCTAAATCGGTGGCCTGTATTTCCAACATTCCATCGGCCTCCCCGATCAACAATGCATTCTTAAGATTCGGTCGCGCGCTACGAACTGGCACAATCGCGGCCGCCGCTGTGAGCGCTGCCGCAAACGATTCTCTTTTAACCACTAAAAGCATGATAGTGTCTCCTAAAGTATCCAAAGCACGCCAATCGTGGCGTACTGTATTTTAAAAAGAAGAAGAAAAGATATCATCATCACCGTATCGGAAGGGGCGAACGGTGTATAGTTCCAAACAAAGAAATATTAAACCAGATGAGTACAAAAGTTAAGTAAAAAAAAACAGACTAAAGAAGTGTTGGGAAACGGATGGGAAAGGTACTAATAACGAGAGGAACAAAAGACGCATAAAAATTGGCATAGCTACAAAATATAGGAACACCAGACAGGCGCAACGACAGGATTTTGAGCGGAATAGGAGAATGTAAGGGATGCGGAAATGAAAGAGAAAGCGAAACAAAATAACTAGTAAAAGTGGATAAAAACAAAGAGTAGAAGAAGCAATTAATAGGGAACTGAGAGGGTTTTATGAAGTAGTAGAGAAGTTATCCAGAGGTTTTCCATTGAAGAGAGACTTGTTGGATAAGAAGCAATGTCAAACTATGAGGCAGGCAAGATGCCTGCGCGACACTCAGCGACATGCACCTGTACGCCACGCTACTGGATAAAAAAACTGGTTTTTCACCCGCGCAGAATATATATTAGCCTCGCATTGTATAACGCGCTTTCGTGATATTTCAACTACGCGAGGTTGGAGGAGTTTTTTTAATGGCCAGAATGGACGCAGGCAAAAGCAAAAAAGACGAACAGGACGTCAGCAAGAACCTCTACGACAAAGTCTGGGATGCGCATGTCGCGCATATGATGTCCAACGGGCAAGCGCAACTGCTTATCGGCCTGCATCTCATCCACGAAGTCACTAGTCCGCAGGCGTTCGGTATGCTGCGCGATTTGAAGCTCAAGGTTGCTTACCCACACCGCACTTTCGCCACAATAGATCACATCATTCCGACGGATACGCGACGGCAGCCGTTCGCGGATCAATTAGCGCAAGGCATGAGCGATGCTCTGACGAACGCTTGCAAGGAATTCGGCATCACCTTCTTTAATGTTGAATCCGGTCAGCAGGGCATTATTCACGTCGTCGGACCCGAGCAGGGCTTGACGCAACCCGGTATGACCATCGCTTGCGGCGACAGCCATACCGCCACGCATGGCGCGTTCGGCGCGGTCGCCTTCGGCATCGGCACCAGCCAGGTGCGAGACGTGCTGGCCACACAGACCATCAGTTTGGCGAAGCTGAAAGTCCGACGGATCAATATCGTCGGCACACTGTTGCCCGGGGTCTACGCCAAGGACGTGATTTTGCACATTATTCGCAAGCTGGGCGTTAACGGCGGAACCGGCTACGCCTATGAATACGGCGGTTCAGTGATTGACGCGCTGGATATGGACGGACGCATGACGATCTGCAATATGTCCATCGAAGGCGGCGCGCGAGTGGGCTATATCAATCCTGACGAAAAAACCTTCGCCTATCTGAAAGGCCGTAAGTACGCGCCTCAAGGCGCCGCTTGGGGCGTTGCGATCAAACGATGGCAAGCGGTCACCAGCGATGCGAACGCGCGTTACGACGACTGCGTGGATATTGACGCGAAGCAGATTCGCCCAATCGTGACGTGGGGCATCAATCCCGGCCAGGCGATCACGATTGACGAGAAAATTCCGATGCTCGAGGACGGCCAGGACGTAACAGAGAGGACCGCCATCGCCGAAGCGCTGGCTTATATGAAACTTAAAGGCGGCGCGCCGATCAAGGGGACGCGAATTAACGTCGCCTTTATCGGTTCATGCACTAACGGACGCATAAGCGACCTGCGCGAAGTGGCGCGATACATTGAAGGCCGCCACGTAGCGTCGAATGTGCGAGCGCTGGTCGTGCCCGGTTCGATGCCGGTTCAGCAGCAAGCCGTCGAAGAAGGTCTCGACCGAATTTTCAAAGCCGCGGGATTTCAGTGGCGTGAAGCTGGTTGTTCGATGTGTCTGGCGATGAATCCGGACAAGTTGAAAGATGACGAGCTTTGCGCCGCGTCCAGCAATCGCAACTTCAAGGGGCGCATGGGCAGCCCCACGGGCCGCGCCATGCTGATGAGCCCGCTGATGGTCGCCGCCGCCGCAATAAAAGGCCACATCGCCGACGCGAGAGAAGTGTTCCAGTTGAACGGCCAATACTAAACCTTCTCGTTAAAATATGCGTTTGTTGAGTAATACCTTTTGAAGCGTTTATGAAAGCACTCTCAGTCCGGCGCTTGTGGCAATTTTGATAGCAAGCTTTTTGAAATCATTATATGCCTCAGTGACGGCATAAGTATGGGCGCCAAGAGCTCCGTCAGCAGGTTTGAGAAAAAATATTGGTTTACGGGCTTCTTGCGCCAATGGCATGAGACTTCGATAGTCTTTGAGCCTGGCAATGCAATTTGGATCCATGTCGATTGTCACATTTGGAATGGGTGATTGCTCAAGCACTGATTCGGCATATGTTGAGGGCATTCGGGCGATCCATCGTTCAAATGCCTGTACAGGGCGGTCAAGGCGAATGGAATGACGCAAAATCATATAACCGATGGGTTTTATCGTTCCTTTGGGTAGGGCGAGATCCGCAACGGGATTCCTAATCAATCGCTCTTTCCATTCATCGCGCCAACGGCGCAAAGCGGGGCCGAGATTCTGAAGTCCTTGAAGGGAGAAAAGATCTGGACTGAGCGGAATAACCACGAAATCCGACGCGATCAGAGCTGCGCGATTGATGGCCCCGAGGTTGGGTCCAAGGTCAACCAAAACAACATCGGCTTCATGCTTTTTTGCCGCGTTCTGAACGATTCGATAGAAGGCAGACATGACACGGAAGGCTCGCTCGTCACGATCCATGCACTCGGGCCAAACTGCGGAGAGTTGATCCTCAAACATGGATAGCGACATATCACCAGGGATCAAACCGAGTCGTTCTGAAACGATTTCGACATGCGGGTCTGTGATGTCGCCTGTGCCTCGTTTGAGTGGTTGCACCGCGCCGTAAATCGTTCGCGGATGATCATTGGCAGGTGGCATAATCTGTTCGAGACGTTCTTCGTCAAGAAATGCGGCGGTAAGATTGCTCTGAGGATCGAGATCGGCGGCAATGACGCGAAGTCCTCGGTCAGCAAACATCCACGACAAGTGATAGACCATGGATGTTTTGCCGACGCCGCCTTTGTTATTGAAAAACGCGATGACGGGAATGCTCATATGCGTCTCCTTAAAATAACAGCGACGTGGCCATCCTCAATCTGAAATTCAGGATCAGGATTGCCATTGCGCTTCATGGCTCGACGACATATCTCAATTCCAACACCGAAATGTTGCACATAGGCCAACTCTTTCATGACTGCAGCCAGGTTAGGATTGCGGTAATCATACATTCCAATGCTGCCGAAGTTCTTTTTGGTTACTTGGCCATATGGGCCGCCGGGGTTGTGAATTTCAATCCGGTCGTTAAACCAGTAGATATTCACCGGCGCGTTGGTGTTTTCGTAAGTTCGATGCAAAATGGCATTTCGGAAAATTTGTTGTAACGATTCAAGCGGGTAGTCCGGCGTTTTGATTTCAGTTGTTTGTGACGTCAAATCAATGGCAGTGCGGATATTAAGTTTTAACGCGCTTTCCGCCTGCGCAAGCAATTCCGGCAATGGGCCGCGAAACTCCTGAGCGGCAATGATGGCATCGCTAAGAGTTGTTCCATCAATACGCAGCAATTGCGCGTAATCGCCAGGAATCCAGTTTGTCGGAACTTTACCGACAACGAGGACTCCCAATACAGTCAGACAAATTTGCGGACATGGGTGAGCAAATTTTGTTGCAATGAGTTGGTGTTCGATCGAGCGTTGATTCTGATCGAGCACTTCGATTGCGATGGCGGAAGGGAGATAAGTGTGACGAAACAAAAGTTTATCAATATCATCAATGTTTGCAGACGCGATAGGCCGTATATCATGCGGCACATCACGGAATCTACGTTTTTCATTGAGGCGACGTTCATCATCTGGATTGGCGATACCTCGGCGCGGTCCTGAACGAATCCACACAACGCCTTTGAATCTCACAGGCGCAGCATCCGATGGATGAACGATCACAACAGCAACATCCTGATTTTTCAAGCGTCGTTTCTGCGTGTCCATCGAGACAAATGGCAGGATGTTGCCGTCTCCACGCATGGACGCTAAATTCTGGAGCAATTGATCTGTAATATTCGCGCCTATAGGTTCTCCTTTTGTGTTCACGCCTATAAAGAGAACGCCCGCCTTCTGATGATTAGATAAATCGTTGGCGAAGGCGCAGACTGCTTGACGAAATTTGTCTCCATCCGCCAGTGCTTCGGTTCGCTCAACACGGTCCGATTCGATATCATTTAGCAACGCTTCAAGTTCTTGATCAGTCATAGACTTCTCCTCTTTTACGAGTTTGAAGTGGCTTCTCATGCGCCTCGATTCTATCTTCGGCGCTCTGAAAGACATAGTTTATTCTTTTAAATACGAATCGGGTTTGACGAGATGCGTTTCGCGCCACTGCAAATCTGCGCAGCGCACGTGCCGCAGCGCGGAATCCAGAGTCATTAGGCTGTAGAGCGGGCCGATGATCGGCAGCGCGTAAGTGTACCGGGCAGGCAGTTCAAAGAACGAGATCGCCGGACCGTAGATCGTGCGCATGATCGCCAGGCTCAATGCGCCGGAGATCAACGCCCATAGACTCAGCGCGATGATCTCGATGTTTGCGCCAGTGATGATGCTGACGATTCCGCTGAAAACAGTCGTCGGCGGAATCGCGAATAGCAGGCTCAGACCACCGAGCGCGATCACCAGTCGAATCCAAGAATAATTCAGTTCTGTGAACGCGGTGCGCCGCACCATTTTCCAGATGTCCGCCAGACGCGGGTATTCGCGAAGGCTGCGAACTTCGCTGCGACTGAGCGTCAGTCGAATGGGCAGATTCAGCGTTTTGATTTGGCGCGCGAGATTGACGTCGTCAATAACTTCGCCGCGAATAACCTCCAATCCGCCACCGAGTTGCTGTATCGCCGTCCAGGGCAGCAGCATACATCCGCCGGCAGCGGCGGCGGCAGGGTGAGCCGGATTATTCACGTGTCGCATCGGATAAAGCAGATTGAAGAAAAAAACAAAGGCGGGAATCAGTAGTTTTTCAGCCGACGTCACGCAACGCAGACGCGCCATGCGGGAGTTCAACGCCAGATCGCCGTTCAGGCTTTCGACTACCAGACGTCGCAGCGACGACGGCGCATGTTCGATGTCGGCGTCGACAGAGCTTCGTTGCGCGCCGGTACGATGATCGTGACTGGCGGAAATTTGATGCCGGCTGGAAGTTCGCCGATCAGATCGTCGTCGCCGACGATCTGAAAATCCCACGCTCGATCCGAACGCAGCAGAATAAACAGCCAACACAACAACGCGACAGTGGCCAGTATTGAAAGTGTGAATAGATAGAACATAAGAAAATTTGTAACCGTTCACCATAGAGCCACAGAGTACTATCGTGCCGCCCAGAGCGCGCCGCGGCGCACTATCTCCAACACCTCCCGAACAGCCAGATCTTTTGCCACGTGACCAAGAGACGTGTAGAACACACGACCCTCGCCATAGTGCCGCTTCCACACTACCGGCATCACCGTGCCGGCTATCCAGCAAGCGTCGCCATACTTGCCGCTGAAGGTCGTTGTCGCTAACACTTCGTTGCCTGGGTCCACATGCATGTAGTATTGCTCGGAATTCATCTTGAAATCCGAAATGCCTTGGGTGATGGGGTCCGTGTGATTGATGATGTTCACTTCATAGTCTACGATTCCGCCGGGGTGTTCCACCCACTGTCCGCCGGTCATGAACTGGTAGTTGGTGTTCATGCGGAAGGAGTCGCACATCCCGCCGTGCCAACCCGCTATGCCAACGCCGCCACGAATCGCGTCCAGCAGCCCCCATTCCTGTTCTTTGGTGATTATCCCTTTCGTCCAGAGTGGCACGACCAGGCTGAGATCCTTCATCTTCGCGGAATCCAGATAGGAATCAAGTGTGGAGGATACCTCGACTTCAAAGCCTTCCTTGCTCAGCACGGGCGCCACAACGTCCGCGCATGGCTTGGGCTCGTGCCCGTTCCAACCACCCCATACCAACAATGCCTTCTTCATAGGTTCTCCTTATGACATCAACAACTTTTTATCCCGAGTCACTACAAAACACCTTGGCTTGTAGAGTTTATCGGCGGGGATGGGGGCTTTGGTTTCTCCGATCCCTTTTCGGGTACCGCTTGTTTAGGCGCCAGCACTAGTCCCACGCGCTTGCCTTCACGGAACGGAGGTCGCTCGACTTTGGCCACATCGGTCAGTGCTGTCACCACGCCGGTCATAATTTGTTCGCCTAAATTCTGGTGCGCAATCTCACGACCTTTATAAATCATGGTAAATTGGACGCGATGACCTTCTGTCAAAAAATTTCTGGCATGCAAGACCTTGATATCCAAGTCGTGCTTGCCGATCTTGAAGCTCAGACGGACCTCTTTTAGATCGTGAACATGAGCCTTCTTTCTGGCCTGCTGCTCTTTCTTCTGCTCATGATAGATATGTTTGCCGTAATTCATGATTCGGCAAACTGGCGGGTCCGCTTTTGGCGCAACCTCCACCAGATCCAATTCCTGCGATATCGCCTTCATGCGCGCCTGGTCGGCCAGCATGATTCCCAACTGCGCTCCGTCCGATCCAATCACTCGGACTGTTTTTGATTTAATCTCCAGATTGATTCTCAGTCTTTCGGAAATGGCTTCGTCCTCCTTGCGCCTCGAGTTATTCTCAAATGACAGTCTAAACGATTATCATAATAGATATACTCTGTGCGGGCGAAAAACCAGTTTTTTTTGCCTGAAAATATATAATCCTATTACTACAACGATCATATCGCAGGCGTCCCGCCTGCTTCTCACCCATGAGACGCTGCATTTGTCAGAGCGGGCAGGCGAGACGCCTGCGCTACTTTGGCGACAAATTTTTCCGTTCGGCGACCTCCTGAGTGGCGCGCGCAATAAACTCTTCTATCGCCATGACGCCCAAGTCATTGCGTCCGCGTCCGCGCACGGCTACTTGATTACCGGCAGCCTCACGAGGTCCGATGATCAACAGATACGGAATCTTCGCTTCCTCAAAATCTTTCACCTTGGCCTTGATATTTCCGCCCGGACCCACATCTGCATCGGCTCTAAAATTGCGCGTGCGCAACTGGCGGAGAAGCTGATGCGATGCCTCCTGAGTTTCATCGCCGATGTTCGCCACACGCATCTGCACCGGCGATAACCACAGTGGGAACAGACCGGCATAATGCTCAATCAGGAACCCGATAAAACGTTCGTGCGTGCCCAGCGGCGCACGATGAATGCACAACGGAGTCTCTTCCCGATTATCGAAGTTCTTAAACGTCAACCCAAAACGTTTTGGCACCGCGAAATCCACCTGATTGGTCGCCAAGGTAAACTCTCGGCCGATCGCGCTCCAAACCTCGACATCAATCTTCGGACCGTAGAACGCCGCTTCGTCTTGAGTTTCGACGAACGGAATGTTGCCGTGCCGCAGCGCGCTCCGCACCATATCTTCGGTCCGCGTCCACAAATCAGGCTCATTGACATATTTCTTTCCCAGCCCTTCTCTGCCATGTGTGCTAAAGCGCATCTCGTATTTATCTATGCCAAATATCTTGAAGTAGCTCAGGTACATCTCGCACACCGCCAGGAACTCCTGCTCAAACTGTTTCAGGCCGCAGTAGATATGAGCATCATTCATCTGCATCGAACGCACTCGCATCAGTCCGAACAATTCACCGCTCTGCTCGTACCGATAGCAAGTGCCGTACTCCGCCAGACGCAACGGCAAATCCCGATAGCTGCGCTGCTGCGCGGCAAAAATCTTGTGATGGTGCGGGCAGTTCATGGGTTTAAGGTAATATTCGACATCATCAAACTTCATCGGCGGGAACATCTTGTCACGATACAATTCCAGATGTCCGCTGGTCTCGTACAGCTTGCCTTTGGTGATGTGTGGAGTGCGCACGCGCTGGTAACCGGCCTGAAATTCAGTATCGCGCGCCAGCTTTTCCAACTCTTCGATCATGGCGCCGCCATTAGGCAACCACAACGGCAGCCCCGGACCGACGTCTTCGTCAAAGGTGAAGATAGCCAGCTCACTGCCCAGTTTGCGGTGATCGCGCTTCTTTTGTTCTTCTTGCATCGCCAGCCATGCGTCGAGTTCCGGTTTGGTTGCGAACGCCACGCCATAGACGCGCTGAAGCTGCTTCTGCGATTCATCGCCATGATAATACGCTCCAGCGACACTGGTGAGTTTGAACGCGCCAATCTTGCCAGTGCAGGGCAGGTGCGGGCCGCCGCATAGGTCTTCAAACTCTCTGCCGACTTCTTTGCCGGTGACATAAAACGATATATCGTCACCTTCGGCATGGCGCGCATTTTCCAGCTTGTATTCGTTGCCTTCGGCTTCGAGTTTTTTGAACGCTTCGGATTTAGGCAATACGTAGCGAGTCAGCGGCTTATTTTCGGCGATGATCTTCGTCATTTCGGCTTCGATCTTCGGGAAATCGTCCACGGAAATCTTGTAGTCCAAATCAAAGTCCGCGTAATAGCCGTTCTCGACCGGCGGCCCGTAGACGAGTTTGGTTTTTGGCCACAGCCGACAGATCGCTTCAGTGGTGACATGCTCGGCGGTATGACGAATCAGCCATAATCCATCGGAATCCACCTGGCCGTTGCGAGTCTTGGGAGTTACGACGGCGAAGGCGCTACTCTTGTTAATAGATAACCCGAGGTCTTGCAGTTGCCCGTCGAGTTTCACCGCTAAAGCGTCCGCGGCCAATCGCCGTCCAATACTGGCAGCCACTTCCGCGCCGGTCACGCCAGCTTTGAAATCATGCTTCGATCCGTCAGGAAAAGTTAAAATAATTTTATCTGCAATCATAAATTGATAATTCCAATGACGTACCCGTTCTCGGTTTAGAGAAACCACTGCAGTTTCTCCGCGCAATATAGTGGCTAGTGTTTAGTAGCCACTATATTTCATATATCTTTCGTCAGCCACTCCAGCGCAGCTTGCCCTTTTCCCATGCGCTTCAAGATAACGCGATGAAACCAATAGTACCAGCGCGCCAATACGTGCGCGAAGTAGATTTTGAACGCGCCCAGTCGCGTGCTTATATCCGGTCGCCCCTCCCCCACCCCGCCCCTCACCAGCAGTTTAGCGCGATTCAATTTCTCGAAGAACTTATAGTGATAGGCGAATGCTTGATCTAACACCCACGCATCTAGTAGTCCGCGTCGAAATTCATACCAGAATTTCCGGCGGTGCGCATGCCACATCAGAGCGTTCGGCTCACGCACCAGTGTATGTCCCGCTTCCAAGACTTTTTGTGCCCACTGGTAATCTTCAGCGTAGCGACATTCGCCGAACGGAATCTCCACCCAGACCGAACGTCGGATGGCCGAGCAGACGTTGTCGAAACGATAGAGATTCAATCGTTCCGCCGGCGAATACTGCGCATAATTCGGATGAGCGGCGAGACTGATTTTTTCCGGCGCGGCAGACGGTTCATCCAACTGCGCTTTAATTTGCAATTCGAGCGGCCCGTCAGGCGGCGGGATTTGCCGACCGGTTACGCCGGCGACTTCAGGATCGTCGAATGGCGCCATCATGCGCGCCAAGCAGTCGTTGCTCGCCGGCGCCGCATCCTGCACCGTTAGAAAAATGATGTCTCCGTTGGCGCTACCGATGCCAATGTCGCGAGTCAGTCCGTGATTGAACGGCTCATTTAATTCAACCACGCGCCCGCCGCTATCGCACGCCAATTTGCATGTGTCATCCTGCGATCCCGAATCAACGACGATGATTTCCGACGGTGGCGACGGCTGCTGCGCGCGCAAACTCTTTAACAGTTCCGCGAACTGCGGCCCCGCATTTAACGTCGGTATTACGACAGAGATGCGCATGGTAAAATTTTGGCGCTGGTTCAAATATGTCAGATTCCGAGCCGTGCTAGTAGGGACGGTTCGCGAACCGCCCCTACGAACTATGCAAAAAAATGACACTGTAGTAGCGAAGTCGGGAAGTCCCCCCCCCTTAAAAAAGGGGGGCAAGGGGGGGTGTTCCAGTTGCCCACTCTCACCCCCCCTGTCCCCCCCCTTGGGAAAACAGATAGTGGCCGATTTCCGTGCTACAGTGTCAAAAAAATTAGTGCATCTCCGTTGCGCAGACGCCAATCCCATGGCGATAGAAGTTGAATTGCACATTCGGATGATCGGCCAGCAGCGACATCGGCACCGCGGAATCCGGCAACTTTTTGGAGATCATTAGCGTCGTCAAGCGCATGCCGAACGGATTGTCGTGCATGCCCGCTTGCCAGATCGAAACTCGTTCGGCTTTCCACGTCTCAAATGGGCCGACGGTGGCGGCCTGAGTCGGCACCATGCTGACGTTGCCGCCGCCGGAAGTGCGCGCATTCTGGATCACGGTCATCGGATGCAAATCCACCACGCGCGCCTTAAGGTTGCGATACTCGGCGGGCGACGGCGGATTGTCTTTGTGCTTGCCTTCTCGGCGCGGCGGATCATTGAACGCCCAGTGCTTCACATCGCCTTGTCCGCCCTGCATGACCGCGCAGCGAATCTGATCGTAAGTTTTGGTATAGGCGGCCAGGTCGCCGATGGGGAAATGCATATTCGAGTCTGGCATGCGTAGCGATTTCTCGATACGGTTGAAGCACATATCTTTGTCGGCCTTGGCGAACGACAACGGATGCGTGATCGGCACTGGTTCACCATTCTCCACCCACTCATCCATGCCCCAGAAATGAGCGTCGCGGATTTTCAGTCCCAGCGCGTTGACGATGCGAGACACCAACGGCAGTTGTTCAGTCGGACCGATCGGGCCGCAGATGCCAACCGGATTATCGGCGGTGGACTGTTTCCAGGCTTCGATGTACTCCAGCGCTTCAGCGAGATAAAAATCCTCCAGCGTATCGTAAAACTTTACCTGGAAGCCTGGCCGGGAAAGGCTTTGCAATCTCTTGACGTCTAACTTAATGACGTCTTTAATAATCACCGGATCAAGTGTCGTGTAATCCCACCAACCGGGCGCAACTTTACTGATTGGACGTGTCATCTTTTTCTCCTCTTTCAATCCACAATCAAAAATCGTAACCGTTCAGTCTATTTTTAGCCACAGAGGACACAGAGAATTTTGATTTTTAAGTTTCTATTCATCTCTGCGTCCTCTGTGGCTCTATGGTGAACGGTTACGTATTTGATTCAACCAGCAATGGTTGAGTTTATAAGGCATGAGCTGCTCAAGAACGCACGAAAGACTTGACTGATTCCACTTTGTCCGGTATCTAATGAAGTGTCTGGTGAAACGGAAGTGGGCAATGCTTTCCGAGCGACCCACCGAGGGATGTGGTGAGAATAGACAGAACGATTACTTTTACTTTTGGTTGCAACTTGGCCGCGCTATGAACAATGTCCCTGCCTCTGCTCCGGCGACGACTGCGTCCGGCAGCAACGATTTCGGTGAGCCGCGTGCCGCGAGTCTGTTCTCGTATCGCGGCTTCAACATGCTGTTTTTAGGGTCGCTGTTCGGCAAACTTGCTGACCGGCTATACCAGATGGCGATGGTCGCGGCGGCATTCGTGGTCTTCGTTGGTTCGTCGTCGGAGAACCAACTCGCTTATATCCAAATAGTCGCCACGGTGCCGCTGGTCTTCGCCTACACGCTGACCGGCGCATTGGTGGACGCCGTGGACCGCCGACGTCTGATGTATGGCTTGATGGCGGTAAAGTGTGTGCTGGTGTTTGGTTTACTGCCGCTACTCTGGGCGATTCAACAAGACGCCAACTCAGAACAGATACAGTGGGTCCGCGACCATTGGAAGTACGCGCTGGGGCTGGTGTTTTTACTGAGCTTGGTGGATGCGCCGTTCGGACCGGCACGCGCCGCGGCAGTGCCCGATGTCGCGCCACGCGAACATTACCGTCTTGGCGCCAGCTTGATGGCGACGTCCGGCTTGATCAGTCTGCTACTAGGCACGCTGATCGGCAGTTTCCTAGCGCAAACACGTTATTTAGGTCCGGCTCAGACAATTCTGATCGCGGCTGGCTGCTACGCTTTCTCATCGCTACTGCTTCTGCTGCTGCCTAACGCCGTGGCGGTGCCGGGACGGCTCCGAGAAAAATCGGGCGATTTGGCGAAAATTCCGCAGATGACGCTACGCGAATACTTGATCGAGTTGCGCGACGGCTTTCGTTACTGCGGCAAGACGCGCGGCGTATTCGAGCTGATTTTCTTCGAGACCGCATTCTGGTGTCTGGGCTCAGCTTTCTATCTACTCTTCGCCTGGCACATGGATTTTCATCTGCATCTGCGCGCGGACAACAAGACGCAGTGCTTGGGCCTGGCGCTGGGCGCGGCGGGCGTAGGACTGTTCATCGGCGCAATATCCGCCGGAAAACTCAGCCGCAAAGTCAGTCCCATTGTCACTTATCCACTAGCTTTCCTGATCATGGGGCTTGGCACATTGATGATCTTTCAGTTCTCCAACGTAATCGAACAATCACCCGGACAGACGGCGCAGTTCAAGCATGGCGATTGGGTCGTAGCTACGCTTGCGAATGGCGCGAAAATTGAAAACGCTCGGATTGATCTGGAAAAAGTTGCGCCGCCCGGCATGGTCAACGCGCGACTGCCCGAACAAACCGAGCTGACTCCAATTTTGAAAGCGAATGTTACGCTGCTGGTTGGAACGCTGACCACAACATGGCTGCTGTTCGTGTGCGGCGCAGGCTTCATCGTCGGCTTGGGCGGCGGTCTGCTGCTGGGCCGAGTGGATGCGGATGTGCTGTCCATCGTGGATGAACGCATGCGTGGGCGTGTGTTCTCCGTGAAGGCCATTGCCTTTACCGCGGCGCTGCTGGGCACAATGGGACCGTTGACCATCAGCGGCGACATGATGAAAGCTAACTTGGTTACTTGGTTCGGCTTAGGCATAATGATTGCGTTTCTGCCGGCGCTATTGCTGAGTTGGAACGTGGATATCGCGATTTGGGCGCGAAAGGGTGATACCGAAGCGCCCGGCGCAATACATCGTTTGGGCTATGCTGCGACGCGGTGCGCCTGTTGGCTGCTGCTTAAAATTCTATTTCGCTACAAAGTCCATGGCGCGGAGAAGATTCCCGCCAGCGGGCCGTGTGTGCTGATTGCCAACCACGCCAGTTTTATGGACCCCATATTTCTGGGCTGCGCCACTCGTCGAATCACGCGCTACACGATGTACGCCAGCTATTATCAGAGCTGGGCACATCCGATTTTCCGGTTTCTGCGTTGCATTGCGGTGGATGAGAAAAGCACACTGGCCGCGCTAAAGGCTAACACGCGCGCGCTGGAAGAAGGCGCCTGTATTGGCATCTTCCCTGAAGGACGCATCACTGACGACGGACGGCTGCAGTCGCCGCAGCACGGCGCGCTGTTTCTGGCGCAACGTTCCGGCGCACAAGTGACACCGGTGGCGATCAAGGGCAATTATCAAGCATTTCCGCGCCAAGCCAAACTTCCGCGTTGCAGCCAAGTTCAAGTTTTTGTATTGGAGCCGTTTGTTGTGAG
>JAZDLP010000253.1:0-11534 GCA_043801885.1 Planctomycetota bacterium
TCTGTGCCTGCACTACGGCAATTGTCAAATTTGCCATATTTTAACTCGTTTTGCCGTGTTTTGAATCACTTTACTGCGATTAAGTGTAATCATCGGCATGGAGATATTCGCGTTTTGATCGATTACGAAACAGAAACTAAATAGCATGGCGGCGATGCGCTTGTTGCCGTCCGAGAATGGATGACTCTTGATGACAAAATACAAAAGATGAGCGGCTTTGGATTCGATGCTGGGATAAGCCGGTTGCCCGAAAGCGCTCTGTTGCAGGTTGCCCAGAATGGCCGCAAGTCCCTCGGCCAGCTCTTGTCCGAAGAGGTCGCCCGCTTCCTTGCGGGCCACGAGATTTGCCTTAAGGCAGCCAATGGCGGCACGCGCTTCTTCGGTAGAGGGTAGATCGCCGCCCTTCTCACCCTTGGGTTCGATCAACAAACCTTGATCGTAACGTTGTAGCCAAAGAAATGTATGCGTGTAGCGAGCGATGACCTCCACCAAGCCACGTCCCATGTCAGTGGTCAGTTGTGAGCTGGCAATAGTCCGTCGCACTAGCTCCAACGCCGTCTCGATCTCCTGTGCGTTTTCTTCCAATCGCTGGCGGTTAATTGTAAGCCCGCGCATCAGGTGTTCGCGCAACACACTGGTAGCCCAAATGCGGAACTGCGTCCCACGCTTCGAATTCACGCGATAGCCTACGGAGAGGATCACATCGAGATTGTGGAATGTCACCGGTTTATCGGAACCGGCAATGTGCATTTTTTGCACATTTCTTTTTTCGTCTAACTCTCTTGAATTGAATATGTTGCGTAGGTGCTTGGTGACAACGCTCCGTTCGGTGGCAAACAGTTCGGCTATCTGCTTCTGGGTTAGCCAGAGAGTGTCTTCCTCAAATCGAACATCCAGTGTGGCGCGGCCATCAGGTGCGCAATAAAGAATGATTTCCCCTTTGCCGCTAGTGATTACCGCTCGTTTCGCCATCACACTTTCCCCGCAAACGCTTGGCGCAGCAATGCCACCGACAGAGTAGCGACGATGATATTCATGGAATTTTGGGCACTGGTTCAAATCAGGGTAACACTTTTCAAAATGAGCGACATGCGTTGCTTTGATATAAAGGCTTTAGTGACTGATTGTTAGTGCATTCACGGCCTCAATTTCAGACCAAAAAAGTGTTACCCTGTATCTGGCATATTTGAACCATGCCGAATTTTGCCTTGAAAACGATCAAGCGACATCTTGCCGGGGTTAAGAATTCCAAGCGGGTCGAAGACATTCTTGAGACCGGCATAGAGCTGCATGACTCGTGTCCCAACTTCGTTTTCCAGAAAGTCGGCTTTGGTCACGCCGATGCCGTGTTCGCCGCTGATAGTGCCGCCGCGTTTTAGGGTCTCGTCAAAGACACGCGCCACGATCTTATCCATTTTTTTCATGTGTTCCGGGGTGCCTTCGTAGGAGAGGATGTTGACGTGCATATTGCCGTCGCCAAAGTGACCGTAGTTGAGAATGTCCACGTCGAATTCCTTCGCAATCACCTGCAGACACTCAGTCATATTCGGGATCATGGCGATAGGAACCACAATATCTTCGCTCACCTCATATTTGCAGACCGCGGTGATGGATGTCTTGATGGATCGGCGGACGAGCCAGATACGATCACGCTCGGACTGAGTGGTGAGAATCCGAGTTTCTCCAGCCTGGTTTTCCATGCAAATCCGACCGATTTCACGAAGATTGGCCTCCAGTTCAGCCTCGAGGCCATCCACTTCAATGAGGAGGAAAGCGCTATTTTCGCCTGCTTCAAGGAGGAGGTAGTCCACGGCGCAGGAGACGCTCATATTGAGAAATTTTCGGACAAGACGAATGGCGAGAATGTCGAGAAATTCAAGAGTGGAGGGGATGATCTTCGCGGCCATGATCGCCGCCACGGCTCTGGCAGCGTCTCGAAAATCTGGAAAGAGAGCAACCATAGTTCGGACCGCCTCCGGGTTTCCAATAAGGCGAACCGTAATCTCGGTTACCACTCCGAAAGTTCCTTCGGATCCGATGAAGAGTTTTGTGAGATCGTAACCGGCTACGCATTTTCGGTTCTTGCCGCCAGTCCGAATGATCTCGCCATCAGGAAGAACCACCTCAAGCCCCATGACGTAGTTGCTCGTCACGCCGTACTTGACGGTCTTTGGGCCACCGGCGTTCTCGGCGATAGTGCCGCCCAGACAGCATGATTCAAAACTGTTCGGATCGGGCGGATAGAAGAGTCCTTCTTTCAGAATGACGGTTTGGAATTCTTTGAGGATGATCCCGGGCTGAGCCGTCGCGGTCATGTTCGCTTTATCAATTTCGAGAATTCGGTTCATGCGAGTTGTGACGAGAAGTATGCCGCCTTGGACTGGGAGCGCGCCGCCGGTCAGACCGGATCCGCCGCCTCGAGGAGTTACCGGAATTCGATACCGGGTGGCAAACTTCATGATCTCAGAGACTTGTCCGGTGGTCTCCGGGAAGACAACGCATTCCGGAGGAAATGGGATTCTTGTTTCGTCGGAATGGTAGGCCTGGAGATCCTCCTCGGCGGTCATAACGGCGTCCGGAGGAAGGACAGCTCGAAGTTCATCGAGATAATGAAAGAGTTCAGGGTGTCGCATCATAAATATTACTTCTGCTGAAAAAGCTCCTTTAATGTGAACTCCGTCGGTGGCACGCGCGGCGACATGACATTGTCTTTTGTCAACGCAATATGCAATTTCCGCGTATCTGGAAAGAAGTACACGCTGTGAGCAGCGACGCTCTTTTCAGCCGCCATCAGCACTTTGCGAGCTTCCGACAGACCGATGATCCGGCCTGAAGTCTTCAATATAGTCAGTCCCGCGGTCATTTTTTCAAACCGATCACACTTGAGCGGCGGACAGCGCAATAAGAAATGGTTCGTCACGACCAGCGCGTCGCTGTCGTCCATACGGCGGATGTTCAGCATCGAATTCGTCGAATCGAATTCCAGCACGACGCTCGGAGCCAGTTTGCTCTTCTCCGCCGCGGCTTTCGGCCAGCTTATATGGAATAGATTGCCGCAGGCGGCGTGTTTCGTATTAATCATCTGCGCGATTTGCTGAGCCGGATCGCTGACAGACAAATCCATTTGCTCCAAGATGCGCCGAAGCAATAATCCGCGCGGATAAAAGCTATCGGCGACTGAACCGGCCTTCTGTGTGTTATATCCATCATGAAGGCACACAACCAGCCCATCGGCGTTCATCGCCGTGTATTGGACAATCAGCCCCGGCCACCCGACCGCTACCCACGCGCGCAGTGGCTGATCGCCCGTTATTGCTTCCGAAACGACGATGATCTGATCTTTGATGGCTTGAGGCCCGATTGGGAAATCCAGCGTGCGCGCATGCAGCACTTCACTCTCGGTAGTGCGTGTGTTCCAGACTGAAAAACCGGAACAGGCCGGGCCAAAGTAATCGGCCAGCACGTTAAGCGCGTTCAAGTCTTGTCGTGTGAATTCACGGCCTAACGCTTTCACCGACAGTCCTGTGGCGCCGAGCTTGGCGGACATGCCTTCGAACATGCCATCCAACTCCGCAATCGCAGCGGAGTCCCATGCGAATCGTTCATTTGCCCACGGCAGCAACTGCTCGTATTGGCGAGCATTAAACAACGGCAGACTTTGCAGCGCCGCGACGAGATCGGCGAGAATATCCTCCGCCAGCAGGAAGCCATGCGCAAACCCCCGCTCTTTGACCGCTGCTCCAAACAGTCGCAGTCCTCGAAACCCTTTGATTTGAAAAATTTCACCAGCCTTCGCCGCGCGTTCCGCGGCGGGCTGTGCGCTCGCGCTGCTCACCAGCAAAGTCAGCAGCAGCAGCGCTGCCAGGCCGTGTCGTTTTAAATTCTGCATTTGTATTTTCACTCGCGCCGTAAAAATACTCTATAACTAAATATAGGAATTTCAAAGTATGTCCTTCAATCCACAATCAAAAATCCTTTTTGTTACGCTTTTGGTTGAGACTTGTCCGCGTTACATTGAAAATCAGTAACGACCGTTTTATCATAGCGCAGGCTTCCAGCCTGCTTGTTGATTAAGGAGCAATGTTGAACGACGAGGCAGGCGGGACGCCTGCGGTACATTCAGCGACATGCACACATGAAACAGGTTTATCTATGTCAGACTTGAAAAAACTTGGCGCGCGGGGTGAGGCGCATGCTTGGCAGTTGCTGCAGAAACGCGGCGATACGTTGGTCGCCAAAAATTTTTCTTGTCCGCTGGGCGAATTGGATTTGGTGACCTGGCACAATAAAACGCTCGTGTTTACCGAAGTGCGCGCGCGGTCGAACGTGACGTTTGGTTCGCCGGCTGAGACAGTAACGAGGAGCAAGCAGGAGAAGATCAAACGCGCCGCTAATTGGTTCAGCGCGCGAATGTTCAAAGGGCGACCGTTGCCTGCCTGCCGTTTTGATATAATCTGGATTTTAGCGCGCGAGAATACGATCGTAGATGCGGCGATCATCGAAGGAGCATTTTGCTGAATAATGATTGATACTCAGTGCCATCTCAATTATCCGGATTTCAATCACGACCGCGACGCTGTGTTGAAGCGCGCGGCGGACAGCGGCGTGATTGGGTTTGTGATTGTGGCGACGGAACCGGAGGACTGGCGCCGCTGTCTCGATTTGGCTGAAGGGCGTCAGGGCGCGCGTGTCGCTCTGGGATTGCATCCTAATCATGCCGGCGAATTTTTGCCGGCAATGGCCAATGACCTGAAAGCATTAACACAGGCGAATGAACGAGTGGTGGCGTTAGGCGAGACTGGCTTGGATTTCTTCCACGAGCATGCGCCGCGCGAAAAACAGTACGCCGCCTTTCACGCTCATCTGCAACTGGCTGACGAACTGCAAAAGCCGATCATTCTTCACTGTCGCGCAGCCGAAAACGAGACGCTGGATGTGTTAACGAAACATCGTGAAGCGACTGGCAAATCTTTGCGCGGCGTCTGGCACTGTTTCAGTTCCACATCGGCTTTTGTCGCACGCGCGACAGAACTGGGACTCTATTTTGGTATCGGTGGCATCGTTACTTATCCCAAAGCCAACGAACTGCGCGCAGCAGTTGCGGTCATGCCTGCGGATCGAATTTTACTGGAGACGGACTGCCCATTCTTGCCGCCACAAGGCTGGCGCGGCCAACGGAACGAACCGACCTATCTGACTAAAGTCGTCGAAATTCTGGCCGAGACGCGCGCTACGCCGCCAGCGGAGATCAGGCGCATCACCAATGAAAATGCGCAGCGGCTATTTGGCTCATTTGATGTAAATTATTGTCCTGCAACATGTCCCCGTAGCTCAGCTGGATAGAGCGCCGGTTTCCTAAACCGGAGGTCGTGGGTTCAAATCCCGCCGGGGATACCAAAATTGGCAATCGTTCACGACAAACAACGGATTGCTTGCGATCACATCGCACTCCAGCCACTGAGGTTCGGTTACTGTTATCCGAGCCGCGACCGTTAGGGAGCGGTTTGCTTGACCGCTTGCTAACGCGCGCGGCTCAGATAATTGCTCGGCGATAAAAAGTGTTGCCTTGATTTGAACCATGCCCTATAAACTCAACTTTTGAACGGTGTTTACAGGGACAAATTCATTTCTCCTGTGGAATTGGCGCCCATTCAATGATAATCCATTCATGCGCCGCATCTATTTCGATCACTTTGAACTTGAACCACTGGTCAATGTGCTCTCGTTCTTCCAAACAGTGTTCAACGTAAACGTGGCCGACAACGGCTGGACATCTTTCACCCCACTGTTCTTCGGCGACTTCAGCTTTGGGCGTAGACTTCACAGAATCAAAATCCACCATTCCAAAATCCTTGATGCTGTTCTCCTGGCCACCATACATGCGCACTTGAAGAGTGTTTTCGCCATTGCCATACTCCAAACTGACTGGGATATTGCCGTAACCGTGCTTGTTACATGGAAAACTGAAATAGCAGAGATTTTTTATATCCTCTGTTGCTAAACTCTCACGATTATCCACAACATTCCGAGACATCAACAATTGCAAATTGGTTTGAGTCTTATTCCCGCGCATTCGCTGCAATTCAGCCAGACGCGTGAAGGCAAGCTCTATCTTACGAATTAGTTGTTCAATCTTCTGCAGACAATCAAATACGTTCAAGAGCATCTTCAGACGGCGTTGCTTGATCGGATTAGTCACGGGACGAGCGGCATCAGCTACAATTGCGCGGCAAGCAGGGCCATAAGACAGCACTTTTGGCCAAGCCGCCAAAAAACTCTCAATGTCATCAGACAGCAACATCTCAACGTCCTTCTTCGCAGTGGCCGGCAGAGCGTTGGCCTCTTTTTTTTCTTGATCGGTGCTGTAGAGTGAATCCACCTTGCGTCGTGCTTTTGGCAGCTCCTTAATCATGCGAGCCCAGCATGACTTTCGCTCTTCAGGCGAAAGAGTTGCTAAAATGGTTAATCCTTCTTTCCGCAACGCCGCACGGTCTACATCTGTCTTACCAGTCTTGGAAGACTGCCTCTTTAAATTCAGCTCCAGCATTTCATTAAATAGTTGCTTTTGCTCCACAGTCATTTGCTGTTCAAACTTCTGGAGTTCGTCATCGCTTATTTTTGGCAATTCGATTGCACGACCATCGCCACCTGCGCCTCCGCCACCACCACCGCCACCGCCACCGCCAGCGGCAGCCTGCGTCTTACATGTAAGTAGCGCGAAGATCAACAACACGGCAATTTTCCAAAAAGAACTACTGATTTTTGTGCTATTCATTTCAATATCCTTTCGTTAGAGATTCTGTCCTGTAACCGTTCACCACGAAAAGTATTCACCACAGATGAACACTGATGAACACAGATTTTGTTATTAGTCGTAGCCTGCTACTAAAAATCTTCGTTTGTAGTCGCTTCTGCCGAAGGCTTCAGTGGTTCCCAGTCAATCATCACCGCGTCATTGTCGCGGTGCTCAATGACCTTAAGTTTGAAATATAATGAATTGGAGAAGCGCGGATCGTTCTTATCCAGCAAGCGGATGCAATAAACATGTCCCTGCTTGACATATACTCGATCTTTCGCTTGGACAAATCCTTTCGGGATGGCCAGCGTTTCGTAATTGACCTTGCCCAGATCAATGATTTTATTCCTATTTCCGCCGTAACAACTGACTTGAAAGCGATCTTGAGGCGCGCCGCCATCCATCCCGGCTGAACCATTCCCGGAAGAACCAGGGACGTCATCAATAGGTGCGCCTTTGAAAGCGTCTGAGCGATAAGCATTGCCAAAAAGCAGGTTTACCGCGTTGCGGACACGGGCGTCGTCGCCGCGCAGGCCCAGATGCAACGCATAGCTCGCCAAGGGATAATTGCCAAAGCGATTGCGCGAATACAATACCACCCTTCCCCCGGCAGGCATTGCGGCCTGATTGAAGACCATCTCCGGTGGTCCGCTACAAAATTCGGAGATCGACTTATTCTTTTCCACTACTCTGATCGTCAGTTTTACGCCGTCCTGAACCGCGATAGGTTCTTCCACGACTACCGTTTGAAAACGACCGGAATTGGCCAGCCGTGTCCAATCCTCATTATTCCATAACTGAGGATCAAAAGTCTGACCTTTCCGCGTCTGGAGCAAGGCAAGAATGTCCGCAGTTTTTGAGCGCTGGTTGCCGATAATTTCGATCTCTCGAACAACAGCGCTTTTTGGGGAAGATTTCTCCACGACGGCCTTTTGATTGACAGAAACGGCGCGATTCGGAGGATTATTAACGCCGTTGCGTGGCGTACTGACTCCAACCGGTTCTTTTGAAACGGCTGGTTCTTTCGGGGAACTTGGTTCTTGAGACAGCACTGTCAACGTCGCGCCGACAAGCAGTATTATTACACCTATGAGCGATGTAATCTGTACTTTTCTCATAAACATGGCGTGTAAACCCTCCTCTAAAAAATCGTTAACGGCCACTGATGGTTTCATTCGCTTGCCGGCTGATATAGCCGTCGCAAGAGAAATTGCGACCGGCCTTGAAAATAAACAAATAACAAAGGTGTTTGATAACGGACTGGCAAGTTGGCGATCGCGCGATCTAATTGTGGCCGCATCTCGGTCCAAGCCGCTTCGGTTTCCGGGTCAGCGGACGTTATAATGGACGTCATCTTCGCCACCTCCTGCTCTCGCTTGTGGCGCCGAATGTTTACGCGACGTTCTTGACGGGCAATGAGCACTGCTGTTTTGTGTAACCAACCCGGCAGTTGAGTTTCCGCGCTCAAAGAACGAGCTTTGCGAAATAGCAGCAAGAACACCGCCTGGGTTGCATCTTCCGCATTTTCCGGATTCGACAGTACTCGCAGACACACGTTATAGACCAACCCCCCATAACGTTCGTAAGCGGTTGTTAAGGCCTCGGCAGAGCCTTCACGCAGTTTTAATAAAAGGTCGTCTGACTGTGTGGCCATAATTAGTTTCTCGTATCTTTCCATTATAGTAGTATGGCCGCTATTAAAACTTTGTTTGAGAAAAATTAATAATTTTTGGTTCTCCTCCCCAAAAGTTGTCTGAAAGAAATAACAGAAAAGATAATCGGGGCGACGATCAAAGTTCATAAAACGACCGTAAATCAACAAGCAGGCTGGAAGCCTGCGCTACGCTTGGTGCGTCGCACTCAGCGACATGCAACCGCCAAATTCTCCCAAAGTAGAAAAATCTTGATAACATATTGTATTATGGTAGAATTTACAGGCGCATAAAACTGAGAGGATAAATTATGATCAAACGATATCTCGAACGAAATATATCCGAAGATATTAAAGAGAAAATGGTCTTCATATCAGGCCCCCGTCAAGTGGGAAAGACTACCGTAGCCAAAGAGACTGGAAAAAAACTTTACGCGGGTCATTGTGAATATTTGAACTGGGATAATAGGAATGACCGAAAGGCTATATTAAGCGGTGTTTTCAGAGGAGATGACAAGCTTGTCATATTTGACGAGCTACATAAATATAAGAACTGGAAGAACTTTATTAAAGGCGAATATGACAAGTACAGGGATAAATTCCATATTCTTGTAACGGGCAGCGCACGGCTTGACGTATATCGGAAAGGCGGCGACTCTCTTCTCGGCAGGTATCGGTCTTACAGGCTTCACCCGTTGTCCGTAGGAGAACTTATCAGGCCGGATGGCTCTTATCCGATCCCTTTTAAGGAATTACTTTTTAATACGTATCACGAGAGCGTCCGCGTATTCGATAAACTCATGAAGTTCGGTGGTTTTCCGGAAATATACACAAAACACGATGAGCGCGTATTGCGGCGCTGGCACAATGATCGCGTTGACAGGTTGATCAAAGAAGATATTCGAGACGTGGAGTATGTCAGGGACATATCTGCCCTGCAAGTGCTCGTTGAGCTCTTGCCCGGCAAAGTAGGATCGTGTTTTTCGCTCAACTCGCTCAGGGAGGATCTGAATGTTACCCACAAGACAGTTTCGTTATGGACGGATATTCTTGAAAAATTTTACTACCATTTTCGCGTATATCCCTATCAAAACAGCCTGATAAAATCACTCCGGAAAGAGCCGAAGATGTACTTATGGGATTGGTCGGAGATCGAGGATGCGGGCATCAGGCTGGAAAATATGGTCGCCTGCCATTTGTTAAAGCTGTGCCATTTTCTTCATGACGCCGAGGGATATAAAGCGAGCTTATGGTATCTGAGGGACAAAGATCAGCGCGAGGTGGATTTTCTGGTCAGCATAGACGGCAAGCCGTGGTTCTCCGTGGAAGTAAAGAGCGTTTTTAAAGGCGTTCCTCCAGCAATAAAATACTTCAAAGATCGGCTTAAGATACCATTTGTATATGAAGTTGTCGGAGAAAAAGGTTGCGACATATTGCAGGACAATGTCCGTATCATAAGCGCTGATAAGTTCCTGGCAAGTTTTGTATAAATTTGGACATCGTAGCCCCTTACGTCCGCAGAAACAGCCACCACACCAGCACGTAGATCGGAATCAATAGCGGCAGGGCGTACTTGATGATGTAGCCAAAGAAACTGGGCATCTGCGCGCCGGAGGTTTCGGCGATGGCTTTGATCATGAAATTTGGACCGTTACCGATGTAAGTGCAGGCGCCGAAGAAAACTGAACTGAGCGAAATGGCCAGCAGGTATTGCGAATGCTGATTGATGAACAACGGCATCTGTTCTTTGGCCAAGGGTATCTCTTTTAAGCCGTGAGCGGTGGTCAGGAAGTTGAGATACGTCGGCGCATTGTCCAGGACACCGGAGAGCGCGCCGGTGACAAAGTAAAAATCGCCGGGGCTGACGATGCCAAATAGAGTCGCGTTCGCGGCCAGATAATCCAGCGCCGGCGGCATTGTGGCGAAGATGCCTAGGAATAGATAGGCGACTTCGCGAATCGGACCGAAAGCAAATTCGTTGCGCGTCAGAATCTCGTGATTAGACCGCCAGTACGCGACTCCCGCCGCCATGAGCATCACCACCGCGCCCAGCGGGTAATGCTTCAGCGCCGACGAACCATATTCCTCCAGCAACTTGTCAATGAATACTCCGAACACCACCACTGCCAGACAAACAAAGTTGACCGCGCCCGAGATTTTAACTCGCGTCTTTTCCAGCGCGATTTCTTTGGGCGCGACCAGCGAGTCCATAATAAAGAAAGCGAACAACAGCAGCCCGACGGTCAGCGCCCAGGCCGGCCAGCAATTAAAAATAGTCCAACTGAACGGCACGCCGCAAAGATAGCCCAGAAAGAGTGGCGGATCGCCAATGGGCGTCAGCGCGCCGCCGCAGTTGGCGACGATAAAGATGAACATCACGACATGGAACGGTCGCAATCGTCCTTGATTGATACGCAAGAATGGGCGGATCAATAACATCGCCGCGCCAGTCGTGCCAAAAATATTGGCCAGCAGCGCGCCAGCGGCCAGAAGTACCGTGTTCACGAAGGGCGCGCCACGGCCGGAGATATCAATCAAAATCCCGCCCGTCACTATGAACAGACTGCCGATCAGCGCGATGAATTTGAAGTAATCCAACGCCACTTCTTTTATTCTATATTGACCGTAGCCGCCCAGCCGCGCCAGATACACAGTCACCACTGCCACGCCCAGCGCCAGCGCAATGTGATGAAAGTGGCGATCCCAGAAATGCTTGTTAATGAACGGCACAATGGCGATGCAGGCCAGCAGCAGCAAAAACGGGACAGACCACCAGGCTGGGACCAAAATTCGCGGAATTTGCGCGGGCTGGACGATGAAGATGCCTTCATAGCCACTCGTCCACCCTTTGATCTCGACGTTGAGATCCAAAAACTCCCGCATGGAAGCCGGCGGCTTAACGATTAAGTAAGTCGGCCCGCCGACAGTTTCGAGGTAATACATATTGATCGGCGCACCCACAACTTTGCCGCGAACGGTGACGAGTTCCTTTGTCGCCGCCAGATCACGCTTGGCGTCATCAGGCTCGGGAGCATCCTGCGCAAACGCGCCGACACTGACAAGATAAAGCAATAGAGAAAAAAAGTA
>JAZDLP010000267.1:0-7881 GCA_043801885.1 Planctomycetota bacterium
TGTTCCCGCTCAACCCTTTCCTTCTAAATTGGCCTGCGCTTTAAACTCTGTTGACCGTATTCTTCAGCTTCGGCTTAAAGAGGCATCCATGACCTAAATCTTGCCTCGTTTGTAAGTATTTTAATTCTGAAAAGACGTTAAGGAGACGAATATGAACATTGCCCGGCAGTTTGCGTTTCGCCACAGCGTGCGCGGAGCGTCATCTACAATTCTCTTGATTATCATCGCTGCTGTCGTCCTGGCGCTGATGGGCAACTGGCTTTTCCATTTAACGGCTAGTCTATTGAAACTGGGCATTTATATTGGCGTGCTAGTACTAATTTTTCTAGTCATTGTGTACTGTATCCGCGCCATAGTGAAGAAAATGGATTGACCAGTCATGGCTGTGGCGCTTATCCTCGGTGCGTCGGGCACGTTAGGTGGCGCAATTGCGCGCGAATTGATTGCGCGGCGTTATGACGTAGGTTTGCATTATCACTCAACTCGAGGATCGTGTGAGAAATTAACGTCTCAAGGTTCCGCCACGCGCATACAGTTCTATCCCGCCGACTTCAACGACACTGCCGCTCCTCAAGTGCTGGCGACTGCTGTTTTGAAAGAATTTTCGCGAGTAGATGCTCTGGTGTGGGCGTCTGGAATTGTCCATGACGCGCCGTTGCTGATATTAAAAGAGGATGACCTGCGCGCGCAGTTGAACGTGAACTTGAAGGCGCTGTTTCTGACATTGAAAGCATTCTCGCGCCAGTTCATCAAGCAGAAAAGCGGCGCGGTCGTAGCGCTCTCGTCGCACGCGGGTGTTTCCGGGCGGATGGGTGGCACCGCTTATGCCATGTCACACGCGGGCATCCTGGCGCTGATCAAATCGGCGGCTCGCGAATGGGGTGCGATGGGTGTGCGCGTCAATGCGGTGCTCCCGCCATTTGTGCCAGGGTCCGGCATGGGGCGCGGCGCGACGCCCGAATTTTTCGCGAAAGTCAAAGCTGCGCGCGTTCTAAAAATAGATTCCGATGGCGCCGCGGTCGTAGCGAGATTCGTGGCTGATCTGATTGAAAATCCCGCAATTTCGGGCCAGGTCTTGAGCGTAGACAGTCGGATAATATGAACCGCTAATAACATAAGAAAATTTGTAACCGTTCACCACGAAGGCACAAAGACACAAAGATGAACAGATTTGAAAAGTAGTTATTGAGTCTAGTTTATCTGAACGGTTACGAAAATTTTAGATTGCGAATTGAAGGATAAAAAGTCATTTTGATCTATTGTTATCCGAGCCGCGACCGTTAGGAAGCGGTTCGTAATGGCGGTTCGCGAACCGCCCCTACACACTTGCGAAATTATTAGCGTCTATTTGTGTGTATTCGTGGTTAATAATGGCGCATTCAAACTGAGTTCATAAGTTAACGAACGCAGGAATAGCTCAGCGTCAGTGACCAGCCCCATCGCTTGAAAAGTGCCGCGGTCGGCGAGTTTGGTTACAACGGCCGGGTTGATATCCACACAAATGATCTTCACCGATGATGACAGCATGTTGCCGGTGGCGACGGAGAGCAAGGTTGTGCCGACCATCAACGCCAGGCCGACGTTGCGCAATTGAGCGCGCATGGCGTCCTGAGCTTTGAGCATATCCGTGATGACGTCCGGCAGCGGGCCGTCATCGCGCGGCGAGCCACTTAGCACAAATGGGACGCGTTGTTTGACGCAGGCGCGCATCACACCGCTTTTCAGAATGTGTTTTTTTATCGCGGCAGCGATGGAACCGGCGGCGCGAATGCGATTGATCGCGCGCAAATGGTTTTCGTGCCCGTGCTCCACAGATACGCCGCTCGAAAGCGAGACTCCGAGACTGGTACCGAAGAAGGCGGCCTCGATATCGTGCGCGGCGAGCGCGTTGCCGGCGAAAAGGATATCCACGTAGCGAGTTTCAATGAGGCGTTCCAAGTGAGCGCCGGCGCCGGTGTGAATAATGGCGGGACCGCCGACGAAGAGGATTTTCTTGCCAGCTTGATGAGTAGCGCGCATTTGGCGAACAATTTCGCGGATGGCCAACAGCTTGGGTTTTTCGCTGGAGACGGCGCTGCCCATAAAGGCAAAAGTTTGTGGCTCGATTGCGCGTGGCGCGGGTTCGACACGAATGCCAACGTGCCCCGTAACCACCCAATCGCCTTTTTTTACGTGGTGCATACGCAGACAGCGCGCAGCGCGCCGCTTTGGATGCGTCACGATTACGCAGTCCATCTCTGTATTGGCGACTGGAATCCAATGCTTGCGCAGCAGAATCTCTGTGGGCAAGTTGGTGGTCGCGTAGAAATCGTCGGGGAGTACGCCGTTACGCGGAGCGCGTTCCAATACGGCGTCCCGACTCTCGGTTAGCGTCGCGCCAAAACGTGTAACCAATTCCAGCAAATTATGAAGTATCTTGTCATCGGGCGCTTCGATACGGATTTTGGCATAGCTTTTATCGCGGCGCGAATGACCGATGTTGATGCGCTCAATGATGTAATCCGCGCCGTAGGCGATGATTTGATCAAGCACTTTCGGCAGTGTTTGATTGTCAATGATGTGGCCACGCAATTCGATAGTTTCGCTGAACATAATGGCAAGCCGATCTTCAACGTTACCCCTGCCGTTTCACCAGATACTTCTCATCGATACCAGACTAAGTGTAATCAGTCAAGTTTTTAGGCGTTCTTGAGTGAACAACCATGCCAAAATACGTACTTGTTATCTTTCGCCCACGCAGAATATTTCACTTGATTGATAAAATTAGCTGATAGCACTTGACGAAAAGTTCTATTCCAAGTTAAATTAAAATAAAAGAACAAAGCGTAGAGAAGTGAAGTTGCCACTGAAGGCGACCTAATTCGTAATTTGTAATTTGTAATTCGTAATTTGATAGGAGGTTTTGACCATGGCGATCACAGTTAAACAGCGCTGCAGTGAATGCGGGATTACTCTTAAAAAAGAGCTGAAGTCAGACGCAAAGGAGATTAGTTGTGTCGCCTGTGGTCGGCGCATGGCTAACCTGCCTGCGTCCGATTACGCCGAGATGGAGAAGGCGCAAAAATCTCAGCGCACATTTGGAATTATAGCCGTGGCGCTATTTGTCATCGCCATCGTTTTTGTGTTCCTTTGGGTGGGCGACTCCGGCGGATGGGTTTCGGGCAAAATAGTCGGGGCCGACGGCACGATTGCGGAAGCTTCGGGAGCAATCGAGTCAAATATGGGACCGATGATCGTCGCCGCAGTCTGCGCCTTGGCTTCACTGGTGTTAGGCATCATCGCCTCACTAAAGCGCTTCGTAGTTGAATTTTAATTTTTGTAACCGTTCAGTCTATTTTCATCTTATTAACCGCGAATGCACACGAATAGACGCTAATATTTTTTTCCTGTGATTCGCGTTCATTCGCGGTTCATTACTTGAAGGGACTGAACGGTTACTAATTTTTATGGAAAAAGCGTTGCGCGATTCGCTTCTCAAGGCCGTTGAAACTTACGGCACACCGCTGTATATTTACGATCAAACGACTATTCTGGAACGCTGTCAATCATTGACGCAGGCAGTCGCGTATCCTAAAAAAAAGTTTCTATACGCCATGAAAGCCAACGCCAATCCCGTGATCGTGCGCACGATTCTCGGCGCCGGATTCGGGTTGGAATGTGTCAGCATGGCTGAAGTTCTGTTCGCTCGGAAGATCGGCGCGCAGACTATTCTCTATACCAACAATAATGTTTCCGACGAAGAGTTCAACGCGGTCGTCAAGCTGGCTATATCTTCGACCAATCTGTGGATCAACTGTGATAGTTTGCAACGTCTTGGCGATTTGCCTGAAGGCTGCGCGTGTTTTGTGCGGATCAACGGACCGGTCGGCGGCGGACATCACGATCATGTGATTACTTGCGGTCCGGAGAGCAAATTTGGCATCCCTTGGGAACAGACGTCTGAAATTCTTAAGATCGCTCAACGTTGCCGGTTGAAAATCGTCGGTATCCATCAGCATATCGGCTCAGGAATTCTCGAAGTCAAAAAATTCGCTGAAGCAATGGACGTATTACTCAATGTAGCGCGTAAATGCAACCTGCCTGACCTCGAGTATGTTAACTTTGGTGGTGGCATCGGTGTGCCCTACCGTTCGACAGAAAAGCCGATCAATCTGAAGAATTTAGGCGCGATGCTGACCGAAAAGTTCAGCGCCTTCTGCCATGAGTTTGGGCGCGAACTGACGCTGATGATCGAGCCTGGACGCTTTCCGGTCGCGGAGAGCGGCTACTTTGTGGCGCGCGTGAATACGATTAAAGAGACACCGTACAAGAAGACGTTCGTCGGCGTGGATTCGGGTTTTAATCATCTAGCGCGGCCAGTGATGTACGGCAGTTACCATCACATCTCCAATCTGAGTAATCCAAACGGCAAGGTAAAGTCGTACTATATCGCCGGGTATATCTGCGAGAGCGGCGATATTTTTACTCGCGCCGACGGCGACGACAACCACGCCGCGCCGCGTAAATTGCCGGAGGCGCGACGTGGCGATCTGCTGGCGCTGCACACTGTTGGCGCATATGGTTACAGCATGGCCAGCGAATACAATCTGCGCCCGCGTCCGGCGGAAGTCCTGCTCGACGGCGAAAAACTCGCGCTTATCCGTCGCGCCAAGACTCCGGAAGAACTGGCTAATGAAGCGTTGATTGTCGGTTGACGCACAAACACACAATATATGGATTGGAGCAGCAGGCCATTGGCGCGAATCGGCGATGAGAACACGGGGATATTTTGGCAAGTGTTGTACCGATACCATGCTGACATGCATGACTGGTGTCGCGGTCGCCTGTGGCTGGTGCGGTTGCCGTTGTGGCTTTTTCTGACGTACGTCGCCGTCAATCAGTTACGAAACGATGAGTATCGCAGCATCTTCGGTGGCATCAGTCTCGGCATCCATGAAGGCGGTCACTTGCTGATGCGCGGGCTGGGCCACTTCCTGCATATCTTTGGCGGCACGTTGTTGGAAGTGATGGCGCCCGTCGGCGCTATGATTATGTTTCTTAAGCAGCGGGATTACTTTGGCATCTCCGTCGGCTTGGGTTGGCTCAGCACAGTGTTGTACTCTGTCGGTTATTACATGGCCGACGCGGAGAAGATGGAATTGCCACTGGTCACGGTTGGCGACGCGCAGGGCATTGTCAAGCACGACTGGCGCGAACTATTTTCGATGTTCGGCGTATTGGAACAGTGCGAAACAATTGGCTGGCTGACGTGTCGCGTCGGTGACTTCTCCATGCTGATTTGCCTGATCGTCGGCGGCTGGTTGATGTGGCGCATGTTCCGCTCGCGCAACGAGCTGTCACCTCGATAGATCGCGCGCATTATGTATTGATGAATCCGCATCGTTCCCTTTTTGTTGACAATTCGTGCCTGGCATAGAATATATGTAACCACGGTTGCTAATTTTTTTTTATCTGTGTCTATCTGTGTTTATCTGTGGATTTTTTTTGAACGACTTGATGAGACTGCACGGTTGCGATGTTTTTATTTTTAACCAGTTTCTTCAGTCATCCGGCGCTGTTGGCGGGCGCCGCGGCTGGAGCTATTCCTGTTATCATCCACTTACTGAACCGTCGGCATTTCAAACGCATCATTTGGGCGGCGATGCACTGGTTGTGGGCCAGCTATAAAAAATCCCGACGCCGTTTGCAGATCGAACAATTGATTCTGCTGCTCATCCGCGTTTTGATCCTGGTTCTTCTGGCGTTCATGCTGGCGCGACCCGCATTACAGGAAGGCGCGGGAGCGATCACCGGCCGCGCTTCCGTGCACCGCATCATCGTGTTGGATAATTCGTATTCAATGGGCCAGCAAGTCGGCGGCAAGCCGCTGTTTGAGAAAGCTCGGGAACGCGCGATCGAACTGATTAACAATCTTTCGCCGAGCGATGAGGCGGACGTAATCCTGGCTAACTCGATCACCGAAGAAATCACCGTCAACTGCGTCGCGTCAAAGCCGGAAGTAATCGGGCTGCTGCGCGCCGCCACGCTAAGCGACGGGGGCACGGATATACCTCACGCTATCGCCGCAGCTTGCGCGGTGATCAACAAACGCAAGTCTCGTAATTCTCGCAAAGAGATTATTATCATCACCGATCAGACTCGCGCAGGATGGGAACAAGGTCATCAGCCTCGACGTATCGGCAGCGAAGATGAAGCCGCCATTCAGAAGGCGTTCTCCGATCACTCGCGTCCGATGATCATGGTACTACGTCTGCCTGGCGAGCGATACCACGACAACTTGGCAGCAGTTAAAGTCGAAGTTGACGAGAAGATTATTCTGGCGCGCGCCGAGACTCAATTTTTCGGCACAATCGCCAATTTCTCCACCGCGCCTCGAACAACCAGAGTTAAATTTAAAATTAATGGCGAAGAGATCGCGACGGAGACGATCAATAATCTCGCTGTCCGACGGCTGGAGACAGTAACTTTCCGACACACGTTCCCCGTGGCCGACTCGTACGTCGTGTCTATCGAGCTGGAAGCTGACAGTCTACCTGCGGACAACGCCGCGTACCTGGCGGTGGACGTCGAAAACCAGATGCGTGTGCTATGCGTAGATGGTGAACAACGTATCGAGCCGCAAGCCAGTGAGCTGGATTATTTTCGCCAGGCGCTGTCACCCACCAAAAGTGAAGAGCTGCACGCCGGCGGGATGCCGCTGTGTCCTGAAGTGATTAGCGACGCCATGTTCCCTGAAGCTAATCTGGATAATTATCGTCTGGTCGTATTGGGCAATGTCGCGCTGATTCCGCCGGAGAAAATCCAAGCATTGGAACAGTTCGTTAATAATGGCGGTGTGTTGTGGATATTCGTTGGCGGGCGTGTGGATCCAGTTATCTATAATAAAGATATGGCCAACCTGCTGCCTATGAATCTGGGCGAATTAATCGGGACGGAAGACCCTAATGGCCCCAGCGACAGTATTAGCAACCAGGATGCCTCCCACCCGGCGATTCAGAAATTTCAAGGCATTAAGGGTTGGTCGTTATCGCACTTGCGAACCTTTCGTCGCTACAAACTGACGCCTCGACCCCAGTCCGCCCAAGCAAATCTATCAGACACGCGGACGCTGCTGGTTTATGAAAATGGCGAGCCGGCGGCGGCCGAAAGATTTATCGGCGCCGCCAACGGGCGTGTAGTGTTGTTCGGAACCACTGCCGACAAAGCTTGGAACAACTGGCCGCTAACCAATCGCTACATGCCGCTGATGAATTTCATTGCTTTGGACCTGATTCAACCCAGCTACATACAACGAAACCGCTTGGTAGGTGAGCGTTTTGTGATGCAGATTCCACGCCATGACCTCGGCGCCGCGCGGCGTGAAGGCATCCGCCTGATCGCGCCATTCGGGGAAGCCAGCGCAATGGAAATTCTAACGGAGCAGTCGCGGATTGAGAGCGGGCTGATCCGAAAAGCCGGCTCATATACGGCGCATTTACCCGGCGACATTCCTCGCACAGTTCATTTTGCCGCCAACCGAAATATCGAAGAGTCCGACCTGTCGCCGATAGAAGATCGTGAAATTTTGAGTTTTATTCCGCGCGTCGCCGAACGGCTGGAGTTGTCGGGATATTTCAAGTCGCTCATCACGCAAGCCGATTTTGAGCTGGTCGCGGATGAAATCAAAGACGTGGAAGAAAAGTTAAAAAAACACAGCGGTAGCCGCGAAATTTGGCGCTGGCTGGCCGGCGCCGTGCTAATGTTACTGTTAGTTGAATCGTTTCTGGCGCGACGATTTGGAGATTTTACACGGTAATTAGTTTCTGTCCGAAATAGGTAAAAATCAATGGTGTATCAGGATGGCTACAGGGCTGTTAGACCGCTACCTTGCAATACCGGGTT
>JAZDLP010000310.1:0-6866 GCA_043801885.1 Planctomycetota bacterium
GCCTTCTCCGGATTCAGGTTTGATCGCGTTTGTGGCACGCTGTATCTCGCGCCGCAAATTTCCGTGCGGCCGTTTCGAATTTTCTTCAGCACGGAATCCGGATACGGCCTTGCCATTCTGGAAAAACAAGTTCTTCGAATCAGAATGGTTGAAGGAACGCTCGATCTGAAAGAAATCCACATCCGGTTGAACAAAAAAGAAATCAGAAAATTCGTCAACATTCGCGCGTCAGAAAAAGAAATTTGCATCAAGTTGCCACAGGCCGCAACAAGGAGCATATCGTGAACACTCCGAATTTCGCAAAACTCGGCAGTATCCCCCGCGGATTTTCGGCGACGCAGGAACGTCTTCCGGGTCATCGTCCCACGATTGCCATCACGCCAGTCGCGGATGGCAGAACCGGCGCTTACGAAAACAACCAGGCCGCTACTTGGAGACTTGTCCGCCGTGTTTATGATCTTTTGGATCGGAATGTCCGGCTTTCGGATGGACAGCCGCCGCGCATTGTTGTTGCTCCTGAAATCGTGTACGGCGCGCGCACGGGAGCTCTCGCCCAGTCGTATTACACAAAGGAAGGTGTAAGCTCCAATTTGTGGATCAGCCGATCTTGGGCATATAGTGATGAACTGATGAGCGCGTGTTCGGGCATCGGTTCTTCCGAATGGCAACAGGCCGCCTACGGTTTGAATCAAACCGACCGGCCCGGCGCAGTCTGGCTCAAAGCATTTTGCGCCGCGATGGATGAAAAAAAACGCCCCATCTTCAGTATCTATAATCCGGATCTCGAATCTGAAGACGGCGATTTCGCTCCTTACATTGCGGAACGCATGCTTCGATTCGCTCGATGCGCAACTGCGGTGGCCGGGATGCGCGGGAAAAATTATTTGTCCGTGGGTGGTGTTTCCATGGGAATCATCGGTTCGGATGTCCGGCGCAACACGCTGCTTCACTATTTCGGGATCGGCGCGGTGTCGGTAGATATGATCGAAGTGAAGGCGCGGATGGATGCGGGCTTCTTCGACCACGAGGAACTCGCGAGAGCCATCGCCTGGCTGAAAAGAAAATTTCGATTCGATTTTGGCAAAGGCGCACGACCATTTCCGCCGGACGCGCTCATCGCTTCCTGTGTAAAAATGACGATCATTGTTCGAGATCTCATGATCGGCAATTCGATCCTTGCTGACCCGCGCGCGGGGAAGCGCATGGGTTTCAAGGCGGACGTCGAGCGTGCGCAGGGACATCATGCCATCGCCGCGGGCACTCAGGGACAGCGCGCCTGGACCGACCATCACCCGAATTACGACCTCACGGAGGCCATCCTTTGCGGTTCATTCGATTGGAATGGGTTTAGGGAACCGTTTGTGGTGGCTACCGAAAACGATTGCAAGAACGCGATGGGGATGCTCGCCGCAGAACTGCTCACGGGACTACCACAGCTTTTTGCAGATATCCGAACCAACTGGACGCCTGAGAGCGCGAAGGCCGCAACCGGAGTTGACATTCGTGAAAACGCGCCGCGAGGGTTCATTGATAAACGCAATTCTGGCGCGGGCGCTCTGGATTTTGCGACGGATATTTACGCGCTTGCCGGCATGGAGAAAAATACGTCTATTTACGCGGTGAGCGAGAAACTCCGAAAAACAAAGAGTATCCAAGCGGCACTGGCCAAAGCGGCTTGTTCCGGCACAACGTGGTCCGCGGCTGTGCTCGAATATTTTCCCGGAGATGGACTATCGAGTCATTTCCGCACTCCGGGTAGAATCCCCATGACAGCTTACCGATACAACGTCATTGGCGATGAGATTACCTGCTCTATCGTCGAAGGTGAAACCGTGGAATTGCCGACGAATGTCGCGGATTATATAAATGCCAAAACGGATCCGACATGGCCCGAAACCTATTGGGCGCCGCGTGGTATGAGTTCTTTTGAGTATATGCGCCGCATCGGCCCCAACCACGACGCCAACGCATTTGGACTCATTGGCGCCGACCTTTTGACGCTGAATGCAATGCTTCGCATTCCGGTTGATTTCCATAATATCCTGGACGCGGATATCTTCCGTCCCACCTTCTGGGACCGCTGTGGCGCGGATGACTTTCGCGCTTGTGAGAAACTTGGGTCGCTTTATCAATAATTTTGGCGTAGTTCAAAGATATTGAGTCCAGTATAGTTAATGTCAATGGTCTTGTCCCCTTGTCTCCCCGTCAACAACGCCTTTGGGTTGCGGCTTGGCCTCGAATGAGGCTCTGTGGTGAACGATTACAGTTATTCGTAGTCCTTGCGGTTACAGGTGATGTGGCGCTTCCAGTTCTGATCGTCAGTGTTTGGAAAATCGCTGCGGAAGTGAGCGCCACGCGACTCTTCGCGTAGCAGGGCGCTGCGCAGAATCAACTGCGCGCAGGCCAGCATATTCTGCATTTCAAAGCCGGCGACGGAAGTGACCTCTTCCGCGTAAACATATTTTTGCCAAAAATCAAGCATTTGCAGCGCATTAGTCATGGTCTCGCTGTCCCGGATTAGTCCCGCCGAGCGGCTGACCAGACTGCGCAGCGAATTGCGCACGTCCCACACGTCCAGCGGCAGAGCGTCTTTAGCGGACATCGCGCGCGCCCACTTATCCGGAAAAACTGACTGCGAACTTGCCGCCAGAAGCCGCGCTTGCTGGCCGGCTTCGTGGCCGAACACCAACCCGTCCAGAAGGGAATTTGAAGCCAGCCGATTGGCGCCGTGAATACCTGCGCTGGCCACTTCTCCGGCGGCCAGCAGTCGTTGCAAGTCAGTTTGAGCCAGCAAATTTATGCGCACACCACCCATCGTGTAATGACTGGCCGGTCGCACCGGAATGCGATCTTTGGTGGGGTCGAGACGATAAGTCGCCAGCGTCTTGCATAGATTTGGAAATCGTGTTTGGATTAAATCCGGCGGTAAATGCGCCATGGTAAGGAAGACGTTGGTAGCGCGAGTGGAGATCATCTCTTGGTTGATGGCGCGAGCGACGATATCGCGTGGCGCCAGTTCGCCGCGCTGGTCGTAGCGCTGCATAAAACGCTCGCCCTTGTCATTGACCAGATAAGCGCCTTCGCCGCGTACCGCTTCCGTGATCAGATGCCGTTTGGCGCCGGCTAGGTACAGTGTGGTCGGGTGAAACTGAATGAACTCCATATCTTGCAGTGTCGCGCCGGCGCGAAAGGCGATGGCCATGCCGTCGCCCGTGGCCAGGTCGGGATTGGTAGTCTCGCGAAAAATCTGGCCGATGCCGCCAGTCGCCAGAACGGTGGCTTGAGCTTCGATCTTCAAGAATTTTCCGGCTTTCATATCCAATGCAATCAGGCCGTAACACACGCCATCCTTATGCAGCAAGTCCACGGCAAAATGATTTTCCAGTATCGAAATGTTGGGATGATGGCGCAGGCGCGTGATCAAACTGTTTTCAATAACTCGGCCAGTAGCATCGCCTTCCGCATGAACCACACGGTGCCGCGAATGACCGCCTTCCAGAGTGAAGGCGATGGCATCGTTCTCGCGATCAAACGGTGTCCCCCAGTCAATCAGTTCATTGATGCGCGCCGGACCTTCAGTAACCAGTTTGCGCACGGATATTTCATCGCACAATCCGGCGCCAGCGATCATCGTATCGCGCAGATGGTTTTCCGGATTGTCGTTTGGATTGAGCGCGACGGCGACGCCGCCCTGCGCGTAGTAAGTGGTGGACTCTTTCAGTTCGTTCTTGGTTATCAGCAGCACCGAGTCGTCTTCGGCAGCCACCAACGCCGCCGAAATAGCGGCGATGCCGGATCCGATCACCGCCACGTCCGGCGAAAAAGAAGGCAGCCGTCGCAAGTCCAGATCAATCAGGTATTGTTCTTTCATGGTTTCACCTTTAATACGGTTTCGTCGTCGGATGGCATGATCGTCTGGCCAGGCGGAACGACCAGAAAATCCGCATCGTTCCAGTCGCCACTCAATAGCTTGTTGAACAAGCGCGGATCGCCATTCTGCGTGTCACATTGCCAGCCGCACTGAGTGGCGCATTGCCGAGTGTATTGAAGATAAGTTTCCGACTTGCCGAAGCCGAGATCCACATAAGTTGCGCGAGTATATTTTTTTATCCAGCCCATTTCGATTTCCATTAGATAATCGGCATTATCCTCGCCATATTTTTCAATAAACTTTTCACGAAGCTGCTGAAAGCGTGCGGAGCCTGGCATACAGCCCGTATCTATCCAGCCCGGCGAATACCAATATGTGCCGGGATGGCCATCAAAGTATTCTCGATAGCGTTCCTTTGAGCCAAGCAGAAGGGTGATGCAGTCGTGAGCGCGGGGCGCTACCAGCGGCAGGCTGCGAGCTGTAATGCCGTGAAGACCGTTGCTGCACAATCCGTAACCCAATAAAATCGCATCTGCGCGATCTTCTCGTATGTTGTGTGGTTCGAGAACTGAAAGCGGTATCTGCCGAGTATCCTGGCCTGTCGGCTCAGCGGCGCCAATCGCCGCCTGCACGGCGGCGCGCAGTTTGTTCGGCTCGTTATGCAGCCCATTTTTTAGAAAATGAAAAGTGAAGACATTTTCCGAGAGAGCTGCGTAGTAACAAAATTCCCGCCACAGCACGTGACAGGCGATGATGTGAAATCGCCGCATGGCCAACGCCTTTCACTATTTTAGCGTCAATAATCAATGCCACAGAGGACACAGAGACGGAATTGAATAAGATAACGTAATAGATTGTAGGCTCAATCTTCGAGGTTCGCAAGGCTGTGAGGATAAGTTGCCCAATTTGCGAATTGAATTTTTCGATTGTGCGTCTAACGTTTATATTATTAATTGTTAAAATTTTGCGCGGCGCAAAGATTTGGACGATTATATTGCAGGCGAGACGCCTGCGTTACGGAGGTAAACGTGGTACGAGTTGAATCCAGAGCTGGTGAAGGTCTCGAAAAAGTGTTGCGTCGTTTCAAGAAGGCCTGCGAAAAAGAAGGGCTAACCAAGCAATTGCGTCAGAATCAGCACTTTGAAAAACCTAGCGACCGCAAACGACGCAAACTGGTGTCCGCACGTCGTGCGCAACGCGCGCAACGCAAAGAATTGCTCACTGGCCAGCCAGCCAGACGCAAATAAACCATTGCGGACAATCCACAATCAAAAATCTAAAATCTAAAATTCCCATTGTCAGTCTTGTCAATCTGGGCTGCGCTAAAAACTTGGTAGATAGCGAACGGATTCTGGGACGCTTGGCCGAGCATGGTTTTTTGATTGCGCAGGATCCGGCCGTCGCCGATCTATGCCTGGTCAATACCTGTGGTTTTATCCATGACGCACGAGAAGAGACTGCCGCAGTATTGAGCGAATTAACCGCGCTCAAAACGAGCGGGCGATTAAAGACGTTGGTGGCGTTAGGTTGCTTGGTGGAACGAGTCGCGGACGCGCCGGAATTAGATCGCTTTTTACAAGCCGCAGACGCGCGTTTGGGTTTTAAGGACTATCCGCGTATTGCTCAAATCTGTCGCGAACTTATCGAACACGGAGCCGTTGAATCCGTTTGTTCATCAGTAGACGCGATTTCCAGCCGCGCAAAAAATATGGTAAGCGTTCACCGCAGAGGCGCATTCGAGACCAAGCCGCAACCAAAAGGCGTTGTTGACGGGGGGACGGCGAGACGGGGAGACAGGGGGACGAGGGGAAACAGTTTTTGCTTAAAAGTCGCCAAAAAATCTTTGCGCCATGCAAAGATTTTGACGGTTGGCAGTGCAGCGGCCGCAGAGAAAAATAGCATAAAAGAAATAACGAAAAAGATAATCGGGGCAGTGATCGAAGTTCATAAAAACTATCACGATTTTCTGGTCGCGCCGCGGTTGCGCATAGGTTCGCCGCACAGCGCCTATCTGAAAATTTCCGAAGGATGCAGTAATCATTGTCGCTTCTGCTCGATTCCACGCATACGCGGTCCGCAAATCTCGCAACCCATCGAAAAACTTGTCGCCGAAGCGCGTGAATTGGCTGCAGGCGGCGCGCAAGAGATCAATCTGATCGCGCAGGACACCACCAGCTACGGCCGCGACTTGTATGGCCGATTAGCGCTCGCCGAACTGCTGCGCGCGCTGATGAAAGTCAAAGGTCCGCGCTGGTTTCGGCTGATGTACGCTTATCCGAAGTTGATCACCGCCGAGTTGCTGGATGTGTTGGCCGGTGACGAACGATTCTGTCCGTACATTGATCTGCCATTGCAGCACATCTCCAACCCGATACTTGCCGCCATGTCGCGCGGCGTGACGAAAAGCGAGATAATCGCGCGATTGGATTTGATCGCTCAAAAACTACCCAGCGGCGCGATTCGCACTACATTTATTGCTGGTTATCCGGGCGAAACCGATGAGCACGTCAACGAATTAGTCGCGTTTGTTATACTGCGCGCGGGTGAAATTTCGGCTTTTTGTTGGAAGAGAAAACCAAACTCAATCCCAAGCTCGTTAACGCTCTTTTGATTGAGTTTTTTACCGTTTTTTGAGGCGCATATGGCGAGAAAATGAGAGTAAGAACAGAGTGTCTCATTGCGTGCAGGAGTGTTTTAAAGAGTTGAATAAGTCGCTTTAAGCAGCGACGACAATAGAATCAAAAGTTTGAAAACGAAGAGAAAGCAAGGAATGCATTTTATCTTTATGTTTGACGGGGGCTTGTTCGATGCAGTTGGAAATGGCTTGTTTAAACTCTGAGAATGTCGAGTAATACTTGAGTATAAGCAATCTTTTTTAACGTGCTTCCAAAACCGTTCGATGAGATTAAGATTGGGCGAGTAACTGGGCAGAAACAATAGTTCGATTTTTAATTGCCGCGCATGCTCTTCGACGAGGGCACAGTGCTGGTAACGA
>JAZDLP010000320.1:0-10235 GCA_043801885.1 Planctomycetota bacterium
GTTTCGCGGACTTCGCCGCGCAGCGCCACTTCAACACGCTGGTATTGTATCTGGAAGGTCGTGTGCGGACGCGCAGTTTTCCGTACCTGCCTCGCGAACAAACTTATTCATTGGAAGAAATGGCTCGCGTCGTTGAACACGCGCGCGGCGCGGGTTTAGAATGTATTTTCGCTACCGCGACTCTGGCACATTGCGAACAATTTTTCTCCTGCAAGGAACTCGCTCATTTGGCCGAAGAGCGTGACGGACGCACGCGTTTCGATACTACGCGACTCGAAACTTTCTGTCCGTCGCTGCCCGCCACGTATGACTTTCTGCGCAGTTATCTCAACGATCTGACTCAGGTTTTCACCGGCCCGCACCTGCACGTCGGTTGTGACGAATCATTTAACCTCGGCTTTTGCAAACTGTGCGCCGAGCGCCGAACGCGTGAGGGATTAAGCGGCCTTTTCACTCAACACGTGCTGAAGATGAAAGAGATATGCCACGATTTGGGCAAACGGATGTGGATTTGGGACGACATGTACGAACTCTTTCCAAATGAATTGGAAAAATTGTCGCGCGACATTGTGCTCTGCCACTGGAACTACGATCCGCTGATCGAGTCCGAAGGCGCGCCGGCGTGCTTCGCCAATCGCTGGCGACAAAACTGGCTGAAACTTTATATAAGACACGGTTTTGATGTCGTCTTCTGTCCGTGGAGCGATGTCATGCGCAACGTCGAGACATTCACGATGTACGCGCGACGGCATACGGTTTTTCTCTCTCAAAAAAATAATGAGGAGAAAATAGAAGAGCCTTCCAAGCAGGGAAAGGTGCTCGGCGGACTGCTCACGCAATGGGAGATGCAGAACTTCTACAACGAGGAGCACGCGCCGGCCGTGGCGGTTACGGGCGAGTGGTGGAATCAACCGGCGGCCGATAGTGAGCAAGCGTGGCGAGATGGCTTGCAGGAAATCCTGCCTGGTTTATCCACGCCGCTGGCGCATGCCGTGCGCATTCTTGCCAGCATTCCGCGCCAATTGCCGCCTCCGTTCGAGAAGTATCTGCCTGGCCCGCTCACGGAGAGCGAACAGCATCGGCGCAGTGCCTTGCAGGCTGGGCTGGAGTTGCTACGAATCGCTCGCACACAATGCCAACCGGCACACGGCAGTGAAATTCTGGATGAATTGGATTTTTCCGCGCGACAAAAATTGCTCTATACCGAACTGCACGCGCTTGTGCCGGCCATCCATGATCCGCAGCGGATCGAGACGGACCTGCCTTGTTTGATCGCACGCGCGACGGCATGCCGGAAAGAGCTGGATGAACTGATCATCAATCGCGAACCGATTCATGCGCAACGGCGGCCAGGGATGTGTCCGGCAAATGGCGCGTTGGAAAATTTGCGGCGGTTGCGCACGGCGTTGATGCCGGTGTGGGAACGCCTGAAGCAGCCCGTCTCGCCCGAAAACTGGTGGCTGACGCTGCGCTTGTGCCTGACGGATTTTTATGGCGCGCCGCGCTTGAGTGTTGCGCTGACATTTGGGGACAAAGTTCAGCCGCTGATTACGGACTGCTTGAAACCACAAGACTGTCTAGGCCCGTGTTTCTATACCATTCGCGTACCGTTCTCATCGGCCGCCAAACCCGACGGAGTGCGCTTGGAAGTGTGGGGTTATGGCGGACAAGGTATTGCGTTTCTGGAAGCGCAAAATCAATCCGAGACGCTCATGCCGCAAAAAATTCGCCAAACCAGCGGTCTGGTCGCGCGACCAGAAGCACTGTTGCGCGATGATAGCATCTACACATATCTCGGCCAATCAGACTACGCCGCCGCGATGCTGAACCCGGCGCTGGCGGACGAACACGCGGTAATGGAAGTGGCTGTGGCCTCTGTATAAAGAGCGAGAGGCAGGCGAGACGTCTGCGTTACGGTCGTTATAGTAGCAAGTCAGGCGCAGTGAGTTCAGCACGACCATCGGAAAGGATTCAAGATGATTTGGAACGCCGATCATTGGTTCGCCATGCCCGACCGGGTGACGGCGAAGATTGCGGAATGGGAACGAGATTTTCCGGATTTAATACGTGTTCACCGGATGAGCCAATACTCTGGTCACGTGGTACACGGCTTGGTGATCACCGCGCCGGGGAATGTCGACAGACGGCGAGTTCATATCACCCACGTGCCTCATGCCCACGAGCCTGCGGCCACGGCTGGAGTTATGGACGCGCTGAACGCGATCCTTACGGGACGACATTTCGACGGCACAACGGGAACGCTTATCCGTGACGCGGTGTTGGAACAGATCGTAGTGTGCGTCATACCCGACGCTAATCCCGATGGTCGAGTACGCGCCCCCGTACCTTGGTGGGACGGTTCGTTCTGTGATAACGCGACGTTTTGGTGCTGGATGCGAGGACGAGACCGCGTCACAGGGAAGATGTGGAAGCGACTGGACGAATGGTCAACCACCACGGAACCTGACCATCCCGATCCTGTGGGCATCGTGTACGAACAGATCGGGCCGGGGGAATACGTTGAACCCAACCGTTCGAGCCGTTCCACGCTCCTTCGCCTCATGGCCCGGCTCGAAAACGATGTGGGCCGATTCGATCAATCCGTCGCTCTGCATCAGTCGGAACTTGAGGGCTGGCCCAATGACTGCTATATCCATCTGCCATGCATCATGGATACGCTGGCGCCCGACCGGCAGGTGGCGGTGCTGTCCCTGGCCGGGGCAATCCTGCAAGCTTGGCAAAAAGGGGGCGGCAATCCGATCCCCGATGCGCGGCCGCTCACGTATACTGGTATCGAACGGGAATACTTCATTCGCACGTGGGGTGGTTTTTACGAGCGGGTCATCGATTGCCTGGTTGAGGTGCAAAACAACAGCCCCCGCACCCCGCCCGCCAAACAAATGCTCTTGGAACGCATTGCGTTTTCAGCCGCACTGACGCACTTGATCGCCAAGTAAATACAAATGATATTCCGCTTGCTAACGCGTGCGGCTCGGCTAATCGGTTATTAAAATACCTCATCAGCGTTTTTGAGGCGGTTCGACGGTGACCAGACCGTCTCCAGGAATAACTTGGATAAAACCTTTAATCGTCGCGCCGTCATCCACGATCAACGCGCGAGCTTTCAGATTGCCAACCATCTGCGCGCCAGCGGCAATGTGCGCGGTATCATAGATAACGATGTTGCCTTTCAGCGAGCCTTTTAGCATCAGTTCGGAGGCGACTACGCGTTTCTGCGCCACCAGCGCGCCTTTTTTTTCAATCACCACCGAACCACATGTCTCCAATGAGACGGTGGCCGAGTACTGCGTAATTTTCTGATCGGTGACCCGGATGCTGGCGTTACAGTGGCGACAGATAACCGACTGAGCGGCAGCGGGAATTTCCTGCGATCCGCTGCAGTTGGTGCAGCAGATGATTCGTGGTCCGGCTGAGTTGCGCTTAAATAAACTCATAAATTGTGCCGCAGGCGTCCCGTCTGCCATTCAATCATCAAAATCGACACTGTAGCACGGAAATCGGCCACTATCTGTTTCCCCCCCCCCTTGAAAAGGGGGGGACAGGGGGGGTGAGAGTGGGCAACTGGAACACCCCCCCTTTTTAAGGGGGGGAATTCCCGACTTCCTTGCTACAGTCTCTCAAAATCTTGGTTTTCAGCCGCACACAGTATAGTACTAGTGTTTGCTGGCGCCCGCGGGTATCTGACTACTCGGACGCAAGGCGACTGCGGACGGCGCGCTATCTTTAGCCGGCGAAGTGCCTTTTAAAGCGTCAGAGCCGACGTTGATTTTACCCACAAACGTGGCGCCTTCATTAACGATCAATTTGCTGGCAGTCAAGTCGCCGCAAACATTGCTGGTCGCTTCCAACGTTACTCGTTCTGACGCGATAATATTACCCTTAATTCGTCCTTCGACCAACACCGAACCTCCATTGATTTCGGCGGTAAGCTGGCCGGTCTTGCCGATATGCACTCGACCTTTAGTGGTCACCGCGCCCTCGATGCGACCGTCCACTCGCAGACCTTTCTCGACAGTGATCTCCCCTTTAATCACCACGTCGTTACCAATGACTGTCGCGCAGTCCCCGGGATTATTTTCCTGCATATACACTCCTTCTGCTGATTTTGTCAGCCTGCCTCCCCTTCCCCTTTAAAAAATAGTCATTTAAAGTATTATCGGACGAAACAGCGGCCATATTAAGCCTTTTTTTGCTAAAAAGTTATAGTAACTCAATTGACTAATCTATAAACTTTGAAATAAAATGGAATTGCGGAATTTTGGCATGGTTCAAAAACAATAATTTTTGGGTAACACATGCCATCTTTCAAAGATGGCTAAAGCAACTTTTTTCCGACAGGCTGGCGAATGATGTTTGAGCCACGAACGTTAGGGATCGGTTCGTAGGGGCGGTTCGCGAACCGCCCTTACTTATTATGCAGCAAAAGAAGGCGTTACACGTCTTAATTTAATCAATACGTCGTGACTAACAGTTGTTGGCCTGCAGGCAGGATGCCTGCGCTACATAAAACTTTGATGAATAGTCCTGTTCAACTTTCCGCACCATCCAGTGCTTCTCCGTCGGAGGCGCGCGCAGCACGCGGCACGACCATTATCGGCGGCTTTGAAATTCTGGAGAAGGTCGGCCAGGGCAGCATGGGCGCGGTTTTTCGCGCGCGTCAGATCAGTATGGACCGCATTGTGGCCATCAAGATACTGCCTCCAAAACTCGCAATGGACTCCGACTTCAAAAATCGCTTCATGCATGAAGCCCGTATCAGCGCCAAGCTTAGTCACATAAACATCATTAACGGGATTGATTGTGGCGATTGCGGCGGCTACACATTCTTCGCCATGGAGTTTGTAGATGGTCAGACTGTCAAGCAGATTTTGAAAGCGCGCGGCCAGTTCCCGGTCGACGAAGCCGTATCTATTGTCCGCCAGATCACCCAAGCGCTAATCTACGCGAAACAGCAGCGTTTAGTTCACCGCGACATCAAGCCCGACAACATCATGGTCACGCCCAGTGGAGTAGCCAAGCTCTGCGACCTGGGTCTGGCCCGTCAGACTCACGCAACTGAAGATGCCAATATGCTTCAGGTTGGTTTGACCGTCGGCACACCGCACTACATTTCGCCCGAACAAGTCCGCGGCGAAAAGGACGTAGATTTTCACAGCGACATCTACTCGCTGGGCGCCACGTTCTTCCATATACTCGTCGGCAAGCCGCTTTTTGAAGGACCTACCAACTCGGCAGTCATGTCACTCCACGTCACCAACGAAGTCCCCAATCCCTGCGACATCGTCCCGAATATTCCCATCGGCTATGGCCAGATCATTTCCAAGATGATGGCGAAGAATGCGACGGACCGTTACAACGCGCCCGAAGAACTGCTCGAAGACCTAGATATCGTCCAGAACGGCGACATACCGAAAGCTGCCGTGTTTCAGGCCAGGACATCGTGCGCCATGCCGCGCGCCACTCGCGATCAGACCTCCGAAACAACAACGCTCAATATGAGCGCACGGACTACTTCAAAGTCGAAAAATGCGATGGCGTTTTTACGCGCACGCGTACCGATGTTTGTTGTGCTGGGACTGCTGCTGATCGGCGTGTGGTTAGTTACAGGCTTATATAGTGTCGGCGATAAACTCGAAGTGGCGCAGATTGAACCGCAACCGGAACCTCCACCGCTTGAAAATGTGAAGCAGTCAGAGACAAACACGCTTCAAACGCTCGAAACTCAGTCGCAACAGCCACCAATTCTGATCGAGCCGGAGCCGTCACAGTTGATCAATGTCGAATTGCCGCCGCCGAAACTGGAACTGACTGCGGATGTGTTCTACACGCGATTCCTGCGCAATTTTAGCGAACACTGCGCCAAGACTGACCTCGCTCACCTTCAAGTCCTGATGACTGAACTGGCCAGGAAGCCGGAGTACAAAATAGCGCAAGCCGATATTGCCGCCGACCTGGCCGACCTGACTGCCGCCATCAATTTCGAGCGCGAAGCGTTAACGGCTATGGCGGCGCGTGGCGACGAAGTCGAGTTAACGGGTGAGACGGCTCGCAAGTTCGGCAGCATCAAGGCAAAGATCGCCAGCTTTGATCCGACTCGCGGTCTGGAATTGCAAATCAGCGGCGCCAGATTTGGTGTCACTGTCCAGGCATTATCGCTCAACGCCATCTTGGAAAGTCTGCCCAAGGCTTCCGTGCCGGCCAAATTGCAGTATCTCATTACGCGAGGCGAGATTAATAAAGCGCGTGTATTAGCGATGGATTTGTCCGAACCTGACAAATCGCGCTGGGAACGTAAATTGGACCTGATGGCTAGCGACGAGATCGAGTTGATTGCAAAACTCGCTTTCGATAACTTGAATAAAATGGCAGTCGCCAAAAGTTGGAAGACGTTAGCCAAAATGATTGATAACTTTGACAAAATTTACGGTCATACTCGCCTGGCAAAACAATGCGCCGCGCAGTTGCGCGATTGGAAAGAGAAACATTAGATCATGGAAGCTGTGTCAGCGCGCTTTTTAACTTTACGTTTGACGTTGGCATTAGGGTTGGTAGCGTTGGCGCAAAGCGTTCTGGCATGCTGGATTCTCGCTTTGCCTGGTTCATGGCTGCCGCTGGCAGGCATTGTGCCGTTGACGCTATTGCCCCAGACACTCTGCGGCGCAGCGGTAGGACTGGCTGCTTTCATCGCTCCTTTTCTGTGTTCAGACAAGGATCGTTTCGAGATTAAAAAAGTTGGGTTTGCGGCAACGTGGCAAGCCGTATTTTTGGGCTACCTGCTGTTAGTAGCGGCGCGACTAGTTCCGCTGGAAAATGCCGAAGTCTGTCTGGCGGCGTTGTCATTAGCCGTGTCCGCTCTGGTCTTTATCTGGCTGGCAGCGCTGTGGCCTCGCGCTTACGCCGGAATCATTTTTGTCTGGTTAGTAGGGCTGCCGGTCTTTGCTTATATGTTGGCGGAAATATATCTATGGAGCGCCGGACGGACGATCTGGAGCCGGGAACCGGGAGCGCTGGTTTATCCATGCGCGCACTGGTTGTTGGCTCTTTCGCCAGGAACCGCTGTAGTTGGATCGCTGACCGGTCTTCTGCCGGACGGCACCGCTTCATCCTCGATTACATTTTTGCTCTTTATGAGCGTTATCGTTATGCTATTAACGTATTACAATGACCGTACCGCAGGCGTCCCGCCTGCGGTACGAGAAAGAGATGTTTAGGCTATATGGCTAAACTGCGAATTAAAGACGAACAAGGCAACGAGCGGGCGCATGAGTTCGTTGACGTCGTAACTACGGTGGGCCGCGCTTCGGATAATATCATTCAGATTGCGGATAAGAAAGCCAGTCGTCACCATTTCCGCATCGAAAAACAGGATGGCAAATTTAAAATTGTGGATATGGGTTCCACCAACGGTTTCCGTCTGAATGGAGTTAATACTCGGATAGAAACATTCCTGCGCCCAAATGATCAAATCGTCCTTGGCCAAACCATCTTCACCTTCGAAGATGCGGATGCTTTGCCACCCGTTAAAGAAGTCGCCGCGCCGGTCTCTAAAGACGAGATTGTCTCATCAGATCCGGTACAGAACGCTCACGTCGTCGAGTCCGCTGCTGGTCACACCGACGGTCCGAAATGGGCGCTGAAGGCGCTGGAAGGCAAGAATTCGGGCAAAATATATGAATTGGGCGTGAAAGTGCTCACCATCGGTCGGCACAACAGTAGCACTATTCAGATTATTGATGAGGCTGCCTCGAATTATCACGCCGAGATTAACCGCGAACCGGTCGGCTATGTGCTGACTGATTTAGGCTCCACCAATGGCACGTACGTGCGCCATAAGAACAAGACTGTATTTGAGAAGATCATCAAGACACCTCTGTCTGTCGGAATGCATATCCGCATCGGCAAGACGCTGCTGGAATTCGAAAATATCGGCCGCCCCGTCGAAGATGAAGCGATGTTTGGCACTATTGCGTTGGATATGGACAAACTGAATGAACAGTTGACCAAGCCGCGCCGCAGAATGCCGCGCAGTCTGTTCGTAGCATCCCTTTTGTTGGTCTTTATTTGCGTAGTGATCGCGGTCGTCCACTTCGCGCCAACTCGATCAAATATTCAATCACCGCCGATTTCTCCAATTATAAATAAGATTGTTAACGCTAACTTCGATGAAGGCACCGATGAGAACGGTAATCCAATGGGTTTTGGCGTCCAGCGCGGCATGCCGACGATTAAGGTTGCGGTAGTGCCTGAGGCGGACCGCGAAGCTCATCTCAATTGCAAAAATAAACTTGGACTGCAGATTGGCAAGACCGGCGCCAAAATTGCTTCGACCAGCACCATAGTTGAGACCAGAGAATCTTTTGCCGTGGATCCCGGCAAGGTCTATGAGTTCAGCGGCTGGATGAAGAATGACGGCGACGGATTGTTCGGCTTGCGCGTCACTTGGATTCAGGGCGAGCGACAGTTCGCGGACCATCCGGTAGTGCTCAAGCGTACGCAAGAGTGGAAAGAAAAGAAGATATTATTGACGCCGCCACCGTGGGCCGAACGCGCGAGGGCCGGCGTTTTTGTTCAAGGCAAGGAAGGCGCGGCTTGTTTTGATTCACTTGCCTTCATCGAAAAATCGGGCGAGAAACCTCAACCGCCGCCCACTCTGAAGTACGGCGGCATTGAAATTGTATTCGAGGGCACGAAAGGCGCGTTTTCCGCGGAATCACAGGGTCAACGAATTCTGGAAGACGGAACACTGACTCTGACTGACGGCCAGACAGAGTCAGATTTAAGCAGCGTCAGCAGGCCGCAACTGACGCAGGACACCGGCAAGATCACGTACTCCGGCGAACTGTACGACTTTGCGTTTGGCGAAACTCCCAACTACAAAATTCAGACACAACCAGGCGCGGCGGGAGTGGACCTGACGGTTGCGGTGAATGCGCCGAATGAAGCCGGCAGCAGTTCGTTGCTGCGCTTCTATGTAATCGGCCCAGCGGCGCAAGGCGATATCGAAGTGTCAAAAGGCGATGGCGCGGTTGAGCGATTGCAGTCAAATGCGGAGAAACAATTCACTAGCGTACAGGAAGTGCTGTTTAATGCCATTAAGGAGCCGAAGTTTGCCCTTTCCTTTCTCAAGCCCGTGGATATTGATCTGAAACGCGAAGGTAGTCGTCGCCGAGTAACGATCAAATTTAGCGGCGAATTGCGCGTAGCGTTGGCGCCGGAAAGTTTAAGTCAGAAACAGGAATTGTTGACTGCTATTGCCGCTTTGAGCAAATCTATTCAGGAGCGTCGTTGGACCGAAGTCGAAACGCAGTCGAACAAACTTAAAACCGGCTACGCCTCGCGTTATTCGCAAGCTCAGGAAGCCGTGGACAAGGCCACGCAGAAGTTGAAAGTTGCGTGGACGGACGTCAATGTCGAGATTGACCGCACAATCACTCAACTCAAAATCGCGCCAACGCCGGAGAACGTGGATGCGGCGAAAGGTGTTGTGAATAGACACCTGCTGGTCTGGATCAGCAGCGAAAAAGAGCCGCAACTGCGCGACACACTGACGCTTATTGACGCCATTGGCAAGACGCATGACACCCTAGCGGCCGAGAAGAACGCGATGACGGCCTTGGACGAAGCAAAAAAGTATTGCAAGCCGAACTCCTGGCAAGTCGCGATTGCGCTGATCAAATCAAAAATTCTCAGCGAAGGATCCGGTCTTTCAAAAACCAAAGCTGCGGAAGAAGCCAGAAAAATATTGCAACAGGCCGAGAACTCGTGTCAGCGCGAAGAAGACATCAATCGTATCACTGATCGTTTATTGACGAAGGTCAAGCCATTCGTCTTGGCTAATGATCTGCAGAGCGCCATCAACGCGATTACGAAAGACAAAGAGTACCAAGACAATCATAAAGACCTGCCCGAAGTCAATAAAAAGCTCGATGACTTGCGTAAAAAAGCCGCAAAGCAACTTTAGGCAATGAAATGTGATTTGCCGCAGTAGTCCACCACAACTCAGTCAATACCCTTCTTCGGTGGTTACTCAGGATAGCTCATCATTCCGGATGCGCATTATCTCTTGTGTGGGCCGAAAGCCACAACCACTGCGCATTGTATCCTTTTGTTATTCGGATACACCACCGAATGGCACATAGTTAAGCTACCGCTCCTAATTTTGCCTTCAAGACCGAGCGCGGTTGATTGAGCAAATCATACTGCTTTGGACGGCG